>NZ_JACJEN010000021.1:0-73193 GCF_014164075.1 Pseudoalteromonas sp. SG45-3
ATTATATCAACGGATATTACAACAACGTTAGGCCGCATCATTATAATGCCGGTTTAGCGCCAAATGAATCTGAGGTTAGATATCAAGATTCTAAAACTGTGGCCAAATTTTATTGACCACTACAGTTCAAGATTACAAGGTACAAAGTATTCACACCGGACAATGTATTGTGATTTTCGAAGATGTCCCTCACAAGGTTTTGGCACAGGACAATCAGATTGTAGTCATCTATTTAGAGCCTGAAGATAGGCAAAACCAACAATTTCTCAAAGCCTTACGTCAAGCCAGGAGTGATGGAATTAATACTCTGCCGCTTACTAGCAAAGAATTGGGATCCATTTCTCAGCATCTATTTACTGACGTCGATATCGACAAAGTGTGGAAAACAGTAAATAAAGCGGTAGGGCTAGTCTATAGTCCTGCGCTTTCATCGCGCCCTGAGGATAAACGGGTACGAGCGGTCATCGACATTATTGCTTCGCAGAGAGGTTGTGCAATCGATATGGCGTTTTTATCATCGAAGGTTTTCTTGTCCCCAAGTCGTCTAACACTGCTCTGCATTTGATGTGTCGTACGGGTTATCTAAAGGCAAAAAAGCTTTCGTCCCCTGCTTGAAAGGTTCGTAATTTGTTGAAATGAAATCTATGAGATTACTGAACTCTTCACTACCCAGCGTAAGTTCACTTTTGGGACTATCTAATTCTAGTGTTTCACTATCAAGCCAACCCTTTGGCTTATTATACCGACCAAGCTTCAAGAAAACTTCGTCTTCTGAGGTGTTATGAGGGATTTTCCAAAATATTGCTCGGGTCAACACTCTAGGTTTATCACGAATTATTTTAGCTAATCTATCTTTAATTTTTGCCATGATACCTCTTTATTTCCTCATCGCGTCCGGCGACAGTAGAGAGCGAGTTTAATGGCTTTGTTAGGCGATTTCATGTGTAACCTCGAACCCTATCTCTTTTAGGCTCAAATTGATTAGGTTTACACCAACTTCTTCTGCCCTTTCCCTTAATTTCTCCCAACGATCTGTGCCAATACTGGTTTTAGTATTTGTAACAACAACCAAATTAAAGGTGGGCTTTTTACCAGTAATTGAGGAGTAAGAATTCACTTGATCGTTAGACCGTCGGATGGATTGATTAATAAACATAAAAGCATGATCAGGATTTCGGGTCCACTTGACCTCAAAAATAGTGTCTGCTTTATCTCGTCCATTTGTAACAACCCCATCGAATTCAACTGATTGATTGCCCTTTCTAAAGCGCACGCCTCTTTCAATGCGCCCATATTCCTTTGACAGGTAACTGAGGGCTTTTTCCTCAACTTCAAATGACAACTTCATCCTTGATGTATTAGAAAGCTCTTGTAATTTTGAAAGGTCAATTTTTGTGACTGTAGATTCTTCCGTTTCTGACGGCTGCTCCGAGGTGTATTCTTCTTCTACGGCATTGAGCTGAGCCGCAAAACCATGAGCGATTGGGTGATTAAGTCAGCAGCGCTGTTTACCCCGCTGGTTAAACGGTTAAAAGAAGAATTACTCAAGCAACCACTCCTTAACGCTGATGAAACCACGGTCAATGTGGTGAAATCAGATAAAGTGAATAGTTACATGTGGGTGTACTGCTCAGGTGCTGACCCACCTAAACCCGACAGCTCCATCCCTAACATCGTGCTTTACGACTACCACACTAGTCGCGCAGCCGCCTGCGTGATGGATTATCTTGATGGCTATCAAGGGTACTTACATGTTGATGGTTATCAAGCTTATGAAAAGACACAGGCCAGTCTTGTGGGGTGCTGGGCGCACGCACGTCGGAAATTCATTGAAGCGAAAAAGCTGCAAGGGAAAAATAAGACAGGCAAAGCTGATGTGGTGCTCAGCTTAATACAAAAGCTGTATGGGATAGAGTCACGGTTGAAAGATAAATCAGCGGATGAGAGTTACCAGACTCGACAAGCACAGAGTAAACCGATACTCGATAAACTCAAACAGTGGCTTGAAAAACATCAGCCAAACCTTGTTGGTAATAGTAAACTCATTGATGCCGCCAATTACATGGCAAACCAGTGGCCGAAACTCATTGAGTACATTAATGATGGGCGACTGAGTATCGACAACAACCGTGCAGAAAGAGCCATCAAACCGTTTGTGATAGGCCGTAAGAACTGGCTGTTTAGCCAAACAGCAACAGGTGCTAACGCAAGCGCGATACTTTACAGCATCATCGAAACAGCCAACGGCTTAGCGCCATACGATTACATCACCGCGTGTTTAGATGAGCTGTGCCAATCAACACCTGATATCGATAGTCTATTACCGTGGAATTTTAAGGGGTTTTGCGCCCATCCCCTCGAAATTAACCTTAGTCTAAATTTTTAAGCTTTTTTCTAACTCTAATTACCGTACTTCGACTAACTCCAACTGCTTCAGCCGTTTTATTAATACTAAATCCAGCTTCAGTAAACGAGGCAATCCTATCATGAGCCTCTAAATCAGGCTGACGACCGTGATAAAGTCCCTTTTGCTGTGCTTTTACAATACCTTCTTTTTGCTTACGTTCACGTTCTCGATATTCTTTATATGCACTGGCCGCTAATATTTCTAACAGCATATTATTAATAGCACTAAGTATTGATCTCATAAAATCATCACTTGGAAAACTGCCAAATGTTAAATGACTGGTTGGTAGATCTAAACTAACAACACTAATTCCTTTTTCATTTATTGAGGCTACAAGAGTTTTCCAATCATCAGGGCTTAGCCTTGTTAAACGATCGATTGATTCAACTAACAAAACATCACCGGACTCTGATTCATCCAATAAACGAATTAGCTTTGGTCTATCTAAAGAATTACCAGATTTATTTTCTATATAAAAAGAAGCAATTCGTTTGCTGAAGCCAGAAACGAATTTTTTTAATGAGCTTTTTGCTCTATTTGCATCTTGCTCAGAAGTTGATGCTCGTAAATATGCTCTTATGAACATTTTTGCCTAATTAGGTCTATTTAGATGGTGTCATATCATATAGGTTTATTTAAGTGGTGTCATTACGTAATTGCCTGTGATATATTAACAGTATCTTTAGGGTGTACTCATGTAGAACTGCATGTAATAACACTAATTTGGACTTTGATAATGAAAAAGGATAAACCATACATTGTTGTGGTTTAATATTGTTGTAACAACGGTAACTTTACTTATTTAATAGAAGAAAAAACAAAATCAATTAGCGATGTTTAAACTGGTATTCATTGATGGTCACTTTAATTAGATATAAAGTAAGTAAACAAAAAGTCAGTAAGGTAATTGATAACGTGTCTAAACGAACCATAAGTATGTTGGCTAAAGAACTGAGTGTAAATGTCGAAACAATTCGCTTTTATGAACGCAAAGGCTTAATTAAACAACCACCAAAGCCTATGCAGGGCTATAGACATTACCCGAAAGAAACGGTAAATAGAATACATTTTATCAAGCGTTCTCAAGAATTAGGTTTTACGCTAAATGAGATTGAAGGGTTACTTGCGTTAAACGATAGTCCATGTAGTAAAGTACAAGAATTAGCTAATAAAAAGCTGATCGCAGTACAAAAAAAGATGGCTGACTTGTTGTTGTTAGAACACGCTTTGGAAGAACATTTAGGACAATGCCAAAATAATGATGACGATAGCCACTGCCCAATAATTGATTCGTTGCAACCGAAGTAAATGATTCACTTAACTACCATTTCCCACTAAAACAGCATATCCAATTTTACTTCTGCGCCTTAATTCAAGTTAGCTTATTCCCCGTATCTGTCGTAGCAGATTATCAAAGATAAATTTTTTATAAATCACCCTTGACTCCGTACTTAGGTACATGCAATACACTTGCATTATCACTTAATGAGGTATCTATATGAATCAAAAAGAATCAAACCTTCCAATGATAGGAGGCATCATAGCAGCATTAGGCGCAGGCGTATGCTGTGTAGGTCCTTTGCTCCTGTTATTACTTGGGGTAAGTGGCTCATGGATTGGTAATTTAACTGCATTTGAACCCTATAGGCCATTATTTATCGCATTTGTAGTGTTGTTGTTTGGTTACTCAGGTTGGAAAATTTACCGTCCTGTAGAAGAGTGTGAGCCGGGAACGGCCTGTGCAATTCCTAAGAAACAGCAACAACGAAAAGTCATTTTCTGGCTGAGCGCTATAGTTGCGACAATTTTAGTGACCAGTAATTATTGGATACTTTTGTTTGCTTAATATACAGATCAAGAAATTTATAACATTTTAAAATTTGGAGCTAATTATGAAAAAATTATTATTAACCGCACTGCTTTCACTTTCTAGTTTTGGTGCTTTTGCTGAAGTAAAAACAGTTACACTGGAAGTGCCAACGATGAACTGTGCGACATGTCCAATCACAGTTAAAAAGTCATTAGAAAATGTTGATGGCGTTGAAAATGCGAAAGTTACCTACAAGCCTAAGCTAGCTGTTGTTTCTTTTGATGACACTAAAACTAACATCAATGCATTAATTGCAGCGACTACCAACGCTGGCTACCCTTCAAATTTAAAAAGTGAAAATAAGTAATGTTTAGCCCCTTAGAACTAGTTACGCGTATCGGAGATAAAGCAGGCTCTATAGGTGCACTTGTTTCGGCAATGGGATGCGCCATGTGTTTTCCCGCGATAGCTAGTCTTGGTGCGGCAATTGGGATGGGATTTCTTAGTCAGTGGGAAGGGGTATTTATCAATACGTTGTTACCACTGTTTGCAGTATTAGCGCTGGCAATGAATATCTTAGGCTGGTTTAGCCATCGTCAATGGCACCGTAGTTTTATCGGTTCAATTGGCCCCATTTTGGTTTTACTCTCTTTATACCCTTGGTTCCAGTACGGGTGGAGTTCATACGTTACTTATACGGGGCTAGGACTAATGGTTGCTGTATCAATTTGGGACATGGTTTCTCCTGCGAATAAACGCTGTGATGATGAAACTTGTACCGCTTAACTTTTTAAGAGGAATAAAATATGTCAACGAATAGTTGTTGCTCGTCAAATGACATCCAGCCAGAACAATTACATGTAGCCATTATTGGTAGTGGTTCAGGGGCCTTTGCCAGTGCGATTAAAGCAGCAGAAGGCGGAGCAAGAGTTACTATCATTGAAGGAGCCGATGTAATCGGAGGTTGCTGTGTAAATGTCGGCTGTGTTCCTTCAAAAATATTGATCCGTGCTGCGCAATTAGCGCATCAGCAACGTACTAACCCGTTTGATGGTTTAGAAAATATTCAGCCACAACTTAGCCGCTCCTTATTAGCACATCAGCAAAACGCTCGCGTCGAAGAACTACGCGATGCTAAATATCAACGTATTTTAGAGAGTAATCCCGCGCTATCTTTACTTAAAGGTTATGCACGTTTTAAAAATCAAAATACCTTGCTAGTTCACAAGTCTGATGGTAGTGAAGAAGAGCTGGTTGCAGATCGCATTTTAATTGCAACAGGCTCTACACCAAGCATTCCGCCAATTAAGGGTTTAGTTGATACACCTTATTGGACATCAACAGAAGCCTTATTTGCAGAAGAGTTACCGAGTAGTCTAGTTGTCATCGGCTCCTCCGTTGTTGCTCTGGAAATTGCGCAAGCTTATGCCCGTTTAGGTAGCCGTGTGACAATTCTAGCCAGACATACCCTTTTATATGCTGAAGATCCGTTATTAGGTGAAAAACTGGCAGAGTGCTTTGAAAAAGAAGGTATTAGGGTACTTAATAATACGCAAGCAAGTCATGTTTCTTATGATAGCAATGGTTTTTCATTGGAAACTAACGAAGGAACATTAATCGCTGAAAAATTGCTTATCTCTACGGGTCGCCATGCAAATACTGGAAAGCTTGGTTTAGAAAATGTTGGTGTTGAAACAGATAAAAGTGGTGCCATTGTTGTTAATAGTATGATGGAAACATCAACAGCTAACATTTATGCCGCTGGAGATTGCTCCAATATGCCACAATTTGTTTATGTTGCTGCTGCTGCCGGAAGTAGGGCTGGAATTAATATGACAGGTGGAAATGCGCAACTCGACTTATCTACCATGCCTGCTGTTATATTCACCGACCCACAAGTTGCTACGGTAGGTCTAACCGAAGTACAAGCTTCAGCGGTAGGAATAAATACGATAAGTCGTGTACTTGATATGGAAAACGTACCAAGAGCTTTAGCAAATTTTGAAACGGATGGTTTTATCAAGTTGGTAGCTGAAGAATCCACGGGAAAACTGATAGGCGCACAAATTTTAGCCCATGAAGGCGGAGAACTGATTCAAAGTGCGGCTCTTGCTATTCATAATAAAATGACAGTCGAAGAATTGGCAGGTCAACTATTTCCGTATTTGACGATGGTTGAAGGATTGAAGTTATGCGCTCAAACCTTTAGCAAAGACGTTAAAGAGCTATCTTGCTGCGCAGGGTAATCATTTAACGGTAATGTACTTACAGAAATGTTAATGGAGTGCCAATTGATTGAATGTAATCAAGATATCTTAAGGCATTCCATTAACAACACAAATTGGAAGCATGCTAAATCATGATTAAATCTAAGGTTGAAAACATTCCTGTTGGTGAAGTCAGTTTTTTGACAGAGATACCTGACATCAATAAGTTCATTAGTAGTGATGATGATGCGTTGGATTTTCCTTTGAGTATTTCTCAACTGGCACTAGCTGCACAAACATCTGTCCATACGGTAAGAAATTATGTTCTTGAGAACTTAGTACACTGCGAAGAAAAAACTAAGTCAGGCCATTCACTTTACGGCTTATGTGCATTAAAGAGATTAAAGTTCATTCGAGCAGCAAGGGCGGCAGGTCTTCTTGTAGTTGATATCAAGCCATTACTAATGGCAATAGATGCAGGAGAAAGAAAAGTTCCTGAAGACATCCAAAAGCTGCTACTTACTAAAATCGAGCATAGAAAAGTATTTTTAAATCTAGTAACAAACCAAATTGAAGAGTTTTGCAATTAGAACAATTATAGAACAGTTCATGGCTCGACTAAAAACTTGTTAGCTTATCTGTTTTCTATCAATGTTAGCTTGTATATATCAAGCATATAGAATATCAACACCTCCAATTTTTAATGGCACTTTGATGCGCAGTACCTTTTGAATTAGAAATACAAACAGATGGCATTCTTTAACTTATTGATTCTACATCACTAAGTAAACCAGCTAAGTCGATTTCTTTGCGGTCTTTATTAAAGGCATATTCCCCATTTAGATTAATGTGTTGCAAAGCAACAGGTGAAAGCCGAGAAATAACATCAACCACATCTTGCCTACCGTTCCTCTCTTGGATTTGTAAAAATGCCGATAGTAACGCGGAATTATAATAAATAATGCAATTTGAAATGAGTCGAGCACAATCGTTCCATTGTGATACTTGGTAATCATTCCCCCCACGAAATTTATTGCCATTAACTGAAGTAATAGCACGTTTTAACTGATGGTATGCTTCACCTCTGTTCAAGGCTTGCTGGACGTAATGACGCAACGTTGAATTATCAACATACTCCAAAACATAAATAGATTTAATTAAACGGTCGTACTCATGCAATGCTGACAATCTTCGGCTCTTGCCGTTATTCAACTTTCTAATGATTGTGCTTTGAGTGGTGGTTTTACGACTCAATGAACAAACAATATGCTGAATATTGTCCCATTCTTCAGCAATTAGCTTATGATTAATATCTTTCTTTAATTGAATACGGCCTCCGTTCTCTTCAGTTACTTCAAATAGCTCAAAAAACACCTTTTTCATTTTCGCGTATCGAGGGGCGAATGTGTAACCAAAGAAATCTAATATAGCGAAGTTAACATTATTGGTACCATGCGTATCGGTCGATAAGGTATTAGGCTGTATATCTGAAGAGTTGTTATAGAGTAAGTCAAAAGCAAAGTGACCTTCATATTCGTTAGCGCCAATGACTTGCGTACTCACCGGAACATGATTAGAAACCAATGTTAATGCTGAAACACCTTTACCTTTGGAGAAGTACTTAGACGAATACCGAGCCTTAAACGTATTTATGCGACACTCAAATTTTTGACCATCAATGCTTGAAAACAACTGATTATCGTCCACATGGTAATAGGCAAATATTGGCAACGTGGCTATAGCATTAGAAACCTGATCATTAGACGTTTTGAGTGTTTCATATCTGACATAACTATCATCTACACTGCGTAATTTACCCATTGAACGGTCAGAGATATTCGCCATTTTATATAGGCCGTAATTGGTGCCGTTTGCCAATATACAGGCGATCAGATCTTCTTTATTTACTGGTGATTTTTCTTTAGTTGCTGATATGTGTGTAAATGAATTTAAGTAACCTGTCTTTTGATCAACAAACAACATGAGTTCAACGATACCCATGTGTTGAATTTGATTGTAGAGCGGGTTTTCAATTGTTTGTTGCCAACGGCTGTTAGGAATTGACCACTTGAGTTCGGCTTTGCCAGGAATAAACTCAACATACTTATTATCACCACTAAAGATATGCTCGCTTGCTTCCTTCAGCTTAACTTCTAATTGTTGGCTCTTATCTGCGAGTGTTTGGTTAATCGGTGTTGCCAGCTTATCAAGGCCAGTGTTTTCAATGATTGTCTCTTTTTGCTGCCATTCTTTAGGTTGTATAAGATCTGACGTTAAACTACGGTTATTAACGCTTTCTTTCACCGTTAAGCTATTACTGTGAAATAATTGTTCGGCTTTACGATAAAGGAAATACTCAAATCGATTAGCAATTAATTTGGTATTTTCTCCCTCTAAATACTCTCGGTCATGTTTAGGTACCACATCGATGTTAATGGTTTGGATAGCCTTTAATTCACTAAGTTCAGAATGTGCCATAACATACTGCTCATGGAGTTCATCCTTTAAATGAATGAACTCAATATCGATAGACATAAATAATGAGCGGATAAGTTTTTTAATTTTACTGGATTGTTTATCAATAAATTGCCATTCGTACTGACGGCCATCAAAGTCGTTATTATCTAAGTGATCACTTAACAGTTTAATACTGTCAGCAGGGATCAATTCAAAGGCTTTTTTACGTACATCACCAAAGCTTAAATCATCGTCCATATCGGTATCGATGAAGTACTTTAATAAACTACCAGCGGATTTTAATTTGGTTCTTACAATGGTTACATCTTCAACAATACGCTGCTTTGCATAGCCTTTAGCTGATTCGGTTAACTTCCTTACCAAGTAAATAAATGCAGCAACAAGATTGTCGTTAGTCTCTCGGTACCTGAAGAACAAGTAACAAACGAGATATAAAATAGTTTGGCTATCTGCGTGTCTTCTAAGCTTATAAACGGACTTGTGCTTTACCAGTGAAGCATAGTATTCAAGATTTTTAGGTGATAGCTCCAGTTCAGCAATCAGTGACTTAATTTCTGGATAAAGCGAGCGTATAATTTTATGCGTCTTCAGCTCTTGGGTGATTTGGCTCGTTGAAAAGTCCTTAGCCATTTTCTTTAACTTGGCTAAGTCAGTAAAGGTATTATTTGACTCAAGTAATTTAAGTAATGTTTTTCTGGTACCTGAAGACAAACTATCAAGCAGCACCATTTCAATTCGGTTACGCTCATTTGATAATACCGTAGAAATAGTGTCTTGCAGCGTTGTATAACCAGCTAGCGCTATTCTGTTTTGACCAAAATAAGCAATACATTCATCAAAAACATACCTTGGTTCAAGGTTGATTTTTACAACATCGTTAAGCCTTTTTAATAGCGGCTCTTTATCTAACTTGCTTTGGTATGCTGTAAACCCTGTATATTTTAATAACTTATTAATCAGCTTAGTTTTTGTTGTTGGTGATAAATCCTCAAGAGACATATCTTTATCGCTGAAATACTTGGATCTTACATATCTAAATCATTACTGACTTGAGTAAATGAGAAATTAAATACTATTGGCCGTGACCTAAAGTAACCAAGCAGTAAGATAAAATACACTCTGGTTTCAATACGTCTTAATTCGTTGACGAGCCTTTGAGTTTCACTATCTAACGAAAAATAATCATCACGATCTTTACGGTTAAAATTGGGTAAGGCATAGAGTTCGTTGATTTCTGATTCGCTGAGAATTTGTATACGCTTGGTGTTTGATGAAGAAATAGTGGTAAGCCTTTCTTGTTATTTTTAATCAGCATACCTTAATCAATGAGGTTAATGTTTACCAGTCAACTGCTTAACATTACCATAAAGCCGATTTAAGCGACTAAAGTGGTAAACTTTTCATAAGATAGTTTACCACTGTGTATTATTACTTAAGAATACTAATGCCGATTTCGAGGGGATGGGCTAAATAATACAAACTGTGTTATTCAAGGGGTGAAGTCCAATGGTACGAAAAGTTACTCTAAGCGTGAAAATTCAAGCTAAGGTTAATTTCGAGGGGATGGGCGCAAAACCCCTTTAAAGGCTAGGCGGTGATCACCGGACGGATACGCTTTTTCAATGACGCTCTTAGCGGTGCAAAAACTGAAAGACCTATACAGTTTCACAAATTCGTTTATTACTTATGATTTACTAGCGATGAGATGGATAAGATATGGTTATATTTATCCCTTCATTGAAGCATATGCAGGTATTGGTATGGTTGCCCAACTACAGCCTCTCGCAGTGGCACCATTTTCATTGTTTATCGGCACAGTTGGAGCAATTTCAGTTTTCAAAGCCGTTTACATCGACAAACGCCAGTTAAAGTGTGCCTGTGTAGGCGGCGATAGCAGTGTGCCACTTGGATTTGTATCGCTATCTGAAAACTTATTTATGATCGCGGGAGCATTGATTATGCTGCTGATGTAAAGGTATAGCTCTATTCGGCGGCCCCTTAACTGTTAAGATTAGACCTAGGATGCCAGCCCACACCTTTCTAATTCATATGTAACATTTTTTCTGTCGTACTGACATCAAGATAACCAGAACTGAGCAAACAATATCAAAGGTTGTACAAAATAACACTAAAGTTTTTTCATTAAGTTTTATTGTTATGCTCTTGTGGTGGCTTTCGCCACCACTTTATTAGTTTTCAAGTTCCACCATATCTTTCGCTGCAATGTCACCAGACACTAGCTTTACAGTTGCGAAATGATCATTCACAATTTTAGTAATTTGTACCGTTCCTACCTTTTCGATAGTGTAGGGATCTTCACCTTCACTCAATACTATTCTTTCATGGAATCTAATAACACTGTATTTTTGTCCAACCTCTGCACCATGTTTGGCACCAATACAAATCAGAGTTCGATCAGTAGACTGCTCAACCACTTGGCCCCTCATCATATTTTTGTGATAAAACGCAGTATTCGAACAGCCTGCTAAAAAGATACCGAATACAACAAGCAAAAGAATTTTCATATTGGATGTTTTCATCATTTTTTCCTCATCTAACTTATTAACTGAGCAAGCTCTTTGGAAGCTTACTTATTTTATCCGGCTTGCACCCGGAGGAACTTTGTGACAACTCCACGGTTTATGAGCAGCGTTGTCTTTAACATTCTGATCAACAAATTTGTAGTAACTTTCTTTAGTGTGCGTCCACCAATCATCATGAACATCGGCACCATGTTTGCGAATAACTTCCTCAATCCCATCAAGGTTTATATTTGCCGCATCATATGCTAGGTGTATTTCACCTTCTTTGATGTTGTAACTGACTTCATCTATACCAAAAAGCTGATCAATTTTTTTTACTAACTCGTCACAGTTTTCTTCTGTGACATTACTTAGTCTTAAATTTCGAACAACTAAATTCTGCTCTCTAACGCCAACTCTATGATCTAAATCGCTCATAATTTATCTCCTAATGTGAGTGCGAGTGTTGTTGTTTTTTGTCTTTCATTTCTGCCATTTTGTATTTCATTTGTGGCATCATGTTTTCCATCATTTCCAGATGATGTTCAGCCATCTTGATTTGCTTATGCATTGGCATTGCTTCCATGTTTTTGTGCATGGATTGCATCATCTTCATCATTGAGCGGTGATGTTCAGCCATCATCTGCTGTTGCTTTTCAGGATCTTTTTCAGCTTTAATGGCATGGACTTCCTTTTTCATTTCCATCATTTTTGAATGCATTTTTCCCATGTTCTCATGCGACATTGCCATGCCTTGATGCATATCCGATTTGTTCGCACCTTCATGTTTATTCTCATTTTTTTGAGCAAATAAGCTTGTGGCCGCCAATAGTGAGCTGACAAATAAAATTGATTTACCTAACATTTTCATGATTTTTACCTTCTATGTTCTTATTAAAATTTGGAATCCAACTTGGTGTCGATTCCATATAGCTATGGTACTCCGAACCAAACTCGGCAATAGCTTGTGTCTCTTCGCGTTTCGCTAGCTTGACGTAAACAACGACTAAGATTGGAAACATCGCAAGTGTTGGGATGGTCGGCCACTGCAATAAAAAGCCGAATATGATTAGAATGAAAGCTACGTACTGTGGGTGACGACACCTCGCGTACCATCCTGTAGTAGCCAATTGATGGTGTTTTTGCGCGTGATGCAATACGTTCCATGCTGAAGACAACATAAAGAAACCTGCCACAATAAACACCATACTCGCTATATGAAATGGGTCCCAATGGGCATCACCTTCCAAACCAAAGAAAGTATGTAATAAGTGCCCATTTTCATGCGCAAAGAAGTTAACTTCTGGGTAATTTTCAGTTAACCATCCAGACAAAAAATAGATAGTTAAAGGAAAGCCATACATTTCAGTAAATAGGGCGACAATAAAGGCGGAGAACGCTCCTAGGCTTCGCCAATCAGTTGATGTTTTTGGTTTTACAAAACTAAAGGCAAAAAAGATAAAAATTGCTGAATTCAGTATCACCATTGACCATAAGCCATAATCATATGTCTCATTCATCACTGTTCTCCTTCTTATGCAATTCCTTGCGTCCTTTTTCTAACCCTTGTATGTAGCCATCGCGATAGGCTTCATTTTTATCCGTGAGTTCTTGAAAGCTCTCTTCCTTTTTGTCATCAGGCGCATGTGAATGATCGTGACCATGTTTGCCGTGACTGCCATGCATAAATACATGCATCAAAGGACATAACAGCAAAATTAAATAGGGAAGAAATTGCAGAACATGTTGTCCATGTTCAAAGATTAAAAAATAGGTGGCTGCGGCAATAAGCACCAATGCAGCCCAACCTGTGGGTGTAAACCAAAATTTAGGGTGCTCATTTTTCATGTTGGCCTCCTAAACGACTTTTAAGACACCGCGATACATTTGCATCTGACAATGAAACTCATGCTCTCCCGGTGATAAGTTCAATAAGGTAATTTGAGTAATTTCATTTAATTTAAGCTGCTCACTTATCTCCAATGATGGAATAAGCATTGTTTCAGCGCAGGGTGATTGATCTTTGCGCATAAACTTCAGAGTGACAGGCTGGCTAGCAGACACCTGAATTGAGGATGGTGAATACACGCCATCCCTCACTTCAATGAGTACTTCACTATCTTGAACAATTGTTTTATTGGGTTTGTATAGCCAAAACCACCAAACAATCATTGCAATTAACACTAAGCCTAATAAGTTAATTATCATCATTGTGATTCTCCAAATGCTTACTTTCTATGAGTTTTGGGCTTTAAAAAAGCGAAGTCGATTTGCATTTGACACTACGGTCAATGACGAAAACGCCATTGCAGCACCAGCAATTACAGGGCTAAGCAGAATGCCAAAGAAGGGGTATAGAACCCCCGCAGCAAAAGGAATCCCGGCTACGTTATAGACAAACGCGCCAAACAAGTTTTGTTTGATATTTCGTAAAGTCGCTTTGCTTACCGCGATGGCATCAGCAAGGCCATGAAGTGAACCACGCATCAGGGTAATATCTGCGCTTTCAATCGCAACGTCTGTACCTGTGCCTATAGCAAAACCAACATCAGCTAACGCTAGCGCCGGAGCATCGTTGATGCCATCACCTGTCATACCAACGATTTCGCCACTGCCTTGTAGCTCTTTCACCTTGTTGGCTTTGTCTTCTGGCAGCACTTCAGCAAAAAACTCGCTAATGCCCGCTTTTTTGGCAACAGCGGCAGCGGTTTCCTTGTTATCCCCCGTTAGCATGATGACGCGTATACCATTGGCCTGAAGACGTTGGATAGCAGAGATTGAGTCTGACTTGATTGGATCTGCAACAGCAATTATTGCGGCAAGCTCACCATCAACAGCAAAATACATAGGTGTTTTAGCTTCTTTTGCTAAAGACTGGGCTTTTCCAACAAAGCCAGTGAGGTCTACGCCTTTTAACTTCATTAGTTTATCGTTACCGAAAAGCAGGGCTTTATTGTTGCAGTTTGCTTCTACACCAAAACCCGTGATGGCGTTAAAGGCTTCAATTTTTAGTAACTCAATATCGTGCGCTAACGCACTTTCAACAATCGCTTGCGCTAAAGGGTGCTCTGAGCCGCTTTCTAAACTTGCTGCAAGCTGTAGTACGCCTTCTTCGTTAGTAGCTTTTGCCAAAACAATATCGGTTACCTTAGGTGCCCCTTCAGTAATAGTGCCCGTTTTATCTAAAATCATGGCAGTGATTTTAGAGGCGGTTTGCAGTGCTTCACCGTTTCGAATTAGCACTCCTGCTTCTGCTGCTTTTCCTACTCCGACCATAACAGACATAGGCGTTGCCAAGCCCAAAGCACACGGACAGGCAATAATGAGTACGGTAGTTGCTGAAACGATGGCAAAAGCAATTGCAGGCTCAGGTCCAAAGTTAAGCCATGCTAGCGCACTTAACACAGAGATGATCATGACAACAGGAACGAAAAAAGCTGAAATAACATCGGCCAAGCGGCCAATCGGCGGTTTTGAATTTTGCGCTCGTTTGACCATATTGATGATCTGTGCAAGCGCCGTGTCTTTACCAACGCGTGTCGCTCTAAATAAAATCATGCCTGATTTGTTCAAAGTACCAGCGACAACCTCATCTTCTTCAGCTTTTTCAACAGGCATGGGTTCGCCTGTCAGCATGGACTCATCAATGGAGGTGTGGCCTTCCAATACCACACCATCGACGGGAATTTTTTCGCCCGGTTTTACCTTTACAACATCATTCAGTAAAACCTGCTCAATACCAATCTGAACCTCTTTGTTATCACGAACTACGGTTGCCGTTTTGGCCTGCAAGCCGATAAGACGTTTAATGGCCTCAGAGGTTTTACCTCTGGCTTTTATTTCTAATGCTAGACCTAAATCAATTAAGCCAATGATCATGGCGGTAGCTTCAAAATAAACATGCCGTGCCATCAATGGAACGGCGTCAGGTGCAAACACGACAACCATCGAATACAACCAAGCTGTACCTGTTCCTAAAGCTATTAGAGTGTCCATATTAGCGGAGTGATTTTTAAAGCTTTTCCAAGCGCCAACATAAAAATGCTTACCTGAAAAATACATAACACCAAAAGTTAAAATGCCTACAAGCAGCCAAGACATGCGTTCAAGGTTGGTTTCAACCGTCATTTCTCCAACTACAATACTGTAGATCATCAAAGGAACACCGAGTGAAAGGGCAATAAATGTATCGCGCATTAGCTTTTTATAATATGCCCAATCAGCCGCTTCTTTCTCGTCAAGCGCATCTGTTGCAGAGCTATCATCAATTGGCTTCGCGTTATACCCCACAGACTCAACAGCTTTGATCAATTCTTCTGTTTTAGCTGTCCCAGAAACTATTACAGTCCTATCAGCAAAATTCATTTCCGCACTGACTACACCAAAAGTTGCCTTTAACGCCCCTTCAATTTTGCCTACACAGCTAGCACACCCAGCTCCTTCAATGATGAGCTGTTGGTTATGTGATACTTTCTCCAACGTATTCTCCTTACTTTTACACGAAGAGGATTGAGCTTTTGACTGACAGCAACAGCCGGATTCGGTTTCAATATTTGTATTAGTAGTCACCATTTTTCCTCCTATGCCTTTTTTATTTGTTCAAAATTTTCGATGAGATGACAAACCATGTTTGCAGTCGGTGCTTTGTCTTCCATTTCTTCCCATTGAGAAAGAGCTGAAGACATTTTTCCTCGAAGTGCCAACATTGCTTGAAACTGTTTTTCTGTCTCTTCAAGCCGCTCTTTAATAAGACTTCTGACTAATGGACATGCACTTTTACCATCTTCAGATTCATTAAGAATTTGCTTGATATCTGCAACGGAAAAACCAAGGTTTCTGGCACTTAAAATGAATTTAAGTCTCGATACTTCTTTATTCGAGTATAACTTGTAGCCATTCACTGACTTAGCAGGTTTTAACAATCCCAATCGCGAGTAATAGCGCACCGTATCAGCAGTCGTTCCAAGGCTTTTTGCCAGCTCTGCAACTTTCATGTTCACTCCTTAGTTCTTAACCTAAGTTTGTAATCTCACCTACAGCTTAGACCTGTGCCTAAGACACAGGTCAAGTGATTATTCGTGATTAATAATGCAAAAGCTAAAAACTAATTTTTGGTAAAAAGAGGAATCTCGGCCAAAATCGACAGTATTAATTACTGTAAATGGCAATAACTTGAGCATTTTCATAATGCCTTTCCAAATATCGTACTAATCGTTCAAAACAATTGATTATTTAAATCAATGAATAAGTCATTCTATTTTTGATGGGAGTGGCGAAAAAAAGACGCACTGATCCTGTGATTAGCCAATAATTGGTGGACGATAAAGTAAGAGATGGATACCAGGTTTTGGTAGAGGTGTACGCTGTAGAAGTAGCTCAGAGTGAATATTGCAAATACCTTCGTCTTGCGCTTCCACAAGATAGGCATTTAAATGAAAGCTTGTACAAAAACCGCCTTCACAACAAACACAATCACCAGCTTTACATTTTTCACAGTCTTCATCACCATGAAGGTGTTTAGAGTCTTGCGAATTTTCAGTGTGATAGTGACTATTGTCAATCATTGATTGATGATGCATATTTTTGCTTGGTTGTATAATATGCGTGTCGGATGAGCCATTATGATGCTCTTCACAATTCATTGGTTTAGCAATAGCAAAGCCATGCTGCGTAAGCAACAGAGTAATTACCACTATTTTAAACCACTTGAAAAGTCCAAACATTTTAATTCCTTATTTATCACCAACAATATTAGGCCCTAAATGAAAATAATTTTATGATCTTAGTCAAAGTTTGAACTAAAACCTACGTTCTAACCTAGCCCTTAAAGTCTGCTTCAAAACATTTTATACACACTTTTAATATACGAATTACTCTAGTACTGCTGAGTTTACTAGCACCATAGAACTTTTAAAAACAACAGCAAAGCCACCATTCATAGCCACACTAATCAGCGCTTGGTCTTCAAAAATTATGCTGCCTAGCTTGTAGTCATGTTTGAAATCGGCCACCTCTAATTGGCTGACAATAAAAAGCTCTTCATAAATTGTTATTAAGATGCCAAAATGCCCATATTGACGTATTGCTTGCCTAAATTGTTGAGTATCATTGAGCCACGACATGATTCTCCTTTCTATACTAGGTTGCTTCCAATAAGTAGCTAATCGTTTTTGTTGTGGCGTAGCACTCTCATAGATAGTTTCGAGATCATTTAACAAGGTTTGCAGTAAAGATTCCGCAAGTAAGCTTGACTTCACCATTAAGGAGGAAATGGATTCATTTTGTCCTACTTCAAATTGTTCTTGGAGTAAGATATCTCCGCCATCAAGCATATATGTGATTTTGTGTATGCTTACACCTGCAAATTCTGGTAGATCCACAATGTAAGTTAATGGCGTAGGGCCTCTACCTTTAGGTAAAAGTGAGGGATGAATATTAAAGGCATATTTTATATCTGTTATGGGCAGTCTATATCCATAGTCAGCAACGACAAAAAGAGTTACTCCAGATTTTATATATTCATCAAGTTCTTCTTTAGTCGGTCTTAAAGAATGTGTCATTATCTTATGTATGCCACAAATTCGTTTAACGATACTTGCGTTTTCCTCTACATCATTAATATAAACAGCTTCAACACTAAAGCCTTGGTTAACCATAAATGTTAAACAGTTTGAAAAGAGATTATTTCCGAAATAGAGGACTTTCATATTCAATTGATCCATTCGATAGCGCTAAAGCCAGCAAAAAGCAAAGGTTGGTGAAGTAAATAAATCAGTAAAGAGTGTTGACTAAGCAATGTCAAATAAGGGTTTATCGCATGTTGATTGGCGGGAGCCAGACGAAAGATTCGGAAATTTGCAGCCCAGATACCGAGCAAGGGCAAAGCCAACCAAGGAAAAAGAGTAACCAAGTCACTAGGATGTTTTGAAATATATTGTTCAATATAGCTAAAAGGCCAATTCCACGGTATTTCTATCGCTATGTATGCGCTAAAAATAAATAAAGATAGCAGCAAAGCAAGTTTAGGTTTCCCCACCAACCAAACTAATAGAAGTGTTGCAACTGCTATGAAGTGTAAAATACCAAAGTAAATCCAATGTTCTGGCAAGGTAAATAGTGAGGATAAAGTCACTAGTAACGCAGCACTAGATATCTTAACCGTTCGCCAAGCTAATTTCTTCGCTGATATACCACCTTGATAGGAATAAACCAGACTGGCACCAACAGAAAACAAGAACAAACTTACAATTATTGCTCTTAGCTCTTTCCAGAAAAAGCCGTTAGGTATGTCTGTTCTAATATAACCAAAATAGTTTAAATCCCAGACAAAATGAAAAGCTACCATCAATATAATTGCGGTAGCTCTCATTAAATCAATGTAGTTATTTCTTCGTATTAAAACCAAAATCTTAAACCGGCAACAAACTCAGTATCGTTGCTGCTCTGCTCGTTTAGCTTGGCGTAATCTGCTGTGCTACCAAATTTATTAGTCCACTCTACACCTACATAAGGTGCAAATTGGCGAGTAAATTCATAACGAACCCTAACGCCAATAGCAGTACTAGATAGCCCACTGCCTAGCTCATTTTGTTCATCGTCTTTACCATAAAATGTTATTTCAGCACGAGGCTGTATAATGAGCCTTTGTGTTAAAAGCAGCTCATATTCAGCTTGTGCTGTAAATGCTGTATTGCCGCTCTCACCTACATACGCTGTCATATCAAGCTCAAACCAATAAGGTGCTAAGCCTTGAATACCAAACGCTAACCATTGACGGTTTTTGCCTTCTTTATAATAATCGTAGCGAATACCGACTTGCGTATCCCAATAAGCCGAAATTGCATGACCCCATAAAATATCAGTTTGATTTTCTTCAAGCTTGCCATAACTAACATCGCCCTCGGTTTTTATCACTAATCGATTAAAGGTGGTGCCGTACCAAGCTTGTAAATCGAAAACAGCAGCATCGGCTTGTTCGTTATACTCAAGGCGATCACCTAAAATAGCGTAAAACTTATACTCATCTGCAAGGGTTAAGCGCTCGCCATCTGCTAAAGCATATGGCCCTTGCGTTAAGGTTGTGCCATTAGCATAAGCGTGTGGATCGCGAGCATTTTTAGGGGCATCGCCGCCTTGCGGCTGCATTTTATCGCCCGCCATATCGCCAGACATGTCGCCCATTTCAGTTTGAGCAAACACATTCAGGCTCAATAACGGTGCGCTAATTAATAGTGCACTAGTAAGTACTGTTGATAAGGTTAAATTTCTCATGATACAACCACCTCTCTAAACATACCTGCATCCATATGAAACAGTAAATGACAATGCCAAGCCCAACGACCAAGATCATGTGGCGTAGTTAAAAAGCTAATTCTTTGGGCGGGCTGTACCATTATGGTATGGCGGCGAACTAACACATCGCCTTGATCGTTCTCCAAGTCGCTCCACATACCATGTAAATGCATAGGGTGTGTCATCATGGTATCGTTTTGTAAAATAACTCGTACCCGCTGATTATGCTTCATATGCACAGGGGTACTTTTACCAAACTCTAAGCCATCAAAAGACCAGCTGTAGCGTTCCATGTTGCCGGTTAAATGCAGCTCAATTTCGGCTTCGGGTGCTTGGTGGTCAACTATGCCATCAAGAGAGCGTAAATCTGCAAGTGTTAAAACTCGACGGCCGTTATTGCGCAGCCCAACACCAGGATCGTCTAAGTTTGTGCGTGGCGTATCAATGCGCGCATCAATTGAGGCGCCATATTCTGTTTTAGCGTGGCGAACTTTCTGACTTGGAACAGCCAGTGGGTTTTTACCCATATTATGCTTACTATGGTCCATTGCCATTGCACCGTGGTCCATTGTGCTATGATCCATTGCCCCCTGATCCATACTGGTTTTGTCCATGCTAGCGTGGCCCATAGCGCTGTGATCCATTCCAGGCATAGCAGAGTGATCCATATTGCCCATCATATCCCGCATTGCTAACCACTCAACTGGGTCAAGTGCAGGCACTGGCGCATCAATATTAGCAGCGACAGACAAAGTCCCTTTGGCATAACCTGAGCGGTCCATGCTTTGTGCAAAAATTGTGTATGCGTCATTTTTAGGCTCAACAACCACATCGTAGGTTTCACCTGGACCAAATCTAAATTCATCTACTGTCACAGGTTCAACATTTTGTCCATCAGCTTGTACAACTGTTAACTTCAGCTCAGGTATTCTTACATCAAAAAACGTATTGCTAGAACCATTAATAAATCTAAGCCTAACCTTTTCGCCAGCTTTAAACATTCCACGCCAGTTTGTCAAAGGCGCACAACCATTCATTAAAAAAGTCATTGCAGATGCTGATAAGTCTGCAAGATCTGTAGGGTTCATTCTCATTTTATTCCACATTTCCCGGCGTTGTAGCGCATTTGAAACGCTGCTATTTGAAATGTCATCAAAAAACTCTGGAACAGTAGGTTGATTAAAGTTAAATACATCCCCCTGAATTTTTAATTTACGGAATAACTCCATAGGATCATCATCAGTCCAATCAGACAATAGGATGACATGCTCATTGTCAGCACTAATAATATCCTTTTCTCTTGGCTCAATAATTAACGCCCCATACATACCGGTCATTTCTTGAAAGCCACTGTGTGAGTGATACCAATAAGTACCGCTTTGTTGTAACTTAAATTTATAAACAAACGTTTCGCCAGGCATAATGCCTTTAAAGCTAATGCCCGGTACACCATCCATTTGATACGGAAGAATGATCCCATGCCAATGAATTGAACTCGGCACTGATAATTTATTAGTTACCCTGATAGTAACGTCATCACCTTCTCTGAGGCGCAAGGTAGGAGCTGGTATTGAGCCATTGATTGTTGTAGCCATTCTTACAACACCTGTGAAGTTTACGGGTGACTCATCTATCACTAAATCTATTACTTCTCCACTTAGTTCGGGCGCAGTACCTGTTGAAGTTCCAGCAATCAAAGATGAAGCTGCATGAAGAACACTTGGAAAAGCAGCTAATACACCGCCAGCAATTACACCTTGTACAAAGCGTCTACGTGGCGTAGAAACTTGATGTAATGGATTTTTAATTCTCATTTTGTACTCCGTTATTTAACCAATAAATTAATGTGACCAATGAATGTGCTTAATCTTCCATTCACCATTTTGTTTTTCCAGCACCATCGTTTCCATGCCTTGATAATCGCGTTCAACACCTTTATGAGTACCTGTAGTTTGACTACGCGACGCAGAGATAGCGGTATTTCCAAGTATCGTCACTTGATGTTCAAGTGTGTCGCTCTTCATCGCTGCTAAATACTTCATATCCGACAACATATGATGATGAGCATATTCATCAGCGCTCCTTTCAACGCGGCCTCCCTCGAAAATGGTGACATCATCCGCTAACTGCGCTCTAGCCTGTTTTTGATTGCCAGTTTCAAGTGCTTGATGAAATGCCAAAACAACTTTTGCGGCAGGGGTATCTATACCTTTAAACAAACCTTTGTCTTTGTTCTTATCACCATGAGCGTTTGCTGCGAAACTAAACGTCATTAATAAAACGAGTAATATATTTATTGTTTTCATTTTCATTCTCTCTTTTAGGTTTTAATTTGCAGGGCCAACAACACTAGTAAGCCCAGCCGTTACAGATAAAATGGCAAAAGCTACTAGCATTTCTATCGAGATAGATTTAGATAAAGCCTCTCTGCCTTGACTATTTTTAAGTTGTGGAACGAGTATTAGTTTATGTTTAGCAGCAAGTGCCAAAATAGACACTACAAGGGCCAATTTAAACAACAGTGTTTGTCCGTAACTTGAGCTTATTAGTGCATCAAGACTTCCGACCAATTGAATCACGAGCCAGAGGCCTGCTACCAACAATAGGCTCACTGTAAAACTTGCTTGTTTGCCAAAGCTTTCCATCAGCAAATGAAGTTCTGCATAACTTAGCTGATGGCAAGCCTGTTTTAGTGGCAATAACGCCCCAAACCACCATGCCATAACGAGCACATGCAAAATAAGCAAGCCTTTTTCAATTGTGCCTAACTCAGAAATATGACCCAGTAACGTGAATGAGTATGCAAGGATTAATAAACTCAACATTAAAGCGCTTTGTTTTAAGTACGAGTTCACAGCGAGTTTGAACCTTAAAGCTAAAGCGATTATTGCGGTAACTAGCCCAAGCGCTCGAAGCAAAGCTCCAGTGCCGACAGAGGAGTCCCACATAATAGCCAACATATCAGCGTCTATCGCCCCCTGAATTCCCTCTTCTGCCATTGCACCAGTACTGGCAAAGAACCAAGTAATATTAGCGATCAAAGCCATAACTATATAAGTTCTTGTCCACGTTAAATTCGCTATTACAGTATTAGTATGAGATTCATTATTCTCAAATATTTGCCTGAAAAATGTATAACCAGCAATACAGGCAAAGCCGACGTAAAATACAATTTTTGACAGTACAATGACTGTATTCCAGATATACATTTCCATATCAATCACACCGCCTATTTTAGTGAACCATAAAGCCGAAGCTATGTTTCATTTTATGACCATCGTTACCTAAGAAGGTTACATCCACAGTATAGTTTGCAGGAGCTAATTTAGGTAGTTTCCATGTAAATTTGCTAGTAGCGACTTTAGAAGGCTCGAATCCAAATTTAAATTCTTCGCCTTGTTTATTGGCCAATGAAACTTTTACAACCCGTACCTCTTTGGTGAACACCAAAGTTAACTCTTCTGGAGGATTCATTAGCATTGCATTATCAGCAGGCACACTTTTTTCAAGATGCACATGCGCAAATACCGCACTACTAAAAACGACACTGATTACGGTTAAAAATTTAATTAATGTTTTCATATATACCTCTATTTATTTAATGGATTAACGACTAAATTTATCTTTGAAAATTTGATTACTTGGAATCCCAGCATCTGTAATTATTTTTTCCACTTCACTCATCATTGCTTCTGGACCGCACAAGTAAAACTCAGCCAAAAGCAGTTCTGATTTTTGGTTCATATACGGCAGAAGTACTTTTTGAACATAGCCTGAGTGCCCTTGCCATTCTTCTGAAGGATTAGAAAGAGTAGGAATATAAGAGAAGTTTTTATGCTTCTCACTCAGTGACTTCAATTCATTATGGTATAGCAAGTCATCTTCAGTTCGCGCACCATAGATAAGAGTCAAACCACTTTTATCTTTATGCTTTTTCAACTGTTCAAAAATAATAGACCTTAGTGGTGCAAGTCCTGAACCCGCACCTATAAACACGCGACTAACTTTTTTATTTGAAGTGGCATAAAAATCAGAAAAAGGGCCTTTTGCAGTTATCGTTTCACCTACTTGGAGTGAACCTAAATAACTTGAACCTATTCCTGCTTTAAAACCATTCTTTGCGGTCTGCCAACGGATATTAAACATTAACTCATCAGACTCCTCGTCAAAGTTAACTAATGAGTAGTGGCGAGTTACACCGTTATGAGAAAATTTTCCATGATAGTAGCTATCCCAGTATTTTTCATAGCACTCTGGCATATCATCTGGACGTAAGCTATTCATCCCTGCTGGCACATCAAATTGCATATATGCACCAGCTTTAAATGCCAACTGTTTGCCTGATTTCAGCTTAAATTTCACTTCCTTGATAAAAGGAGTAATGAAATTAGTCGCAACCACAACTAGCTCATGATTTTCAATATTGCGATCAGTATTAACTTCAATCGAACTAATTTCAGAGAACCTATGCTGACATCCAAGCCGATAACCTTCCTTAAGTTGCTCCTGAGATAAATGTTCCTGTTCAGATAGTGTGATAGGTAATTTAGTTGAACTTAAGAACACGCATTTGCCACAAGTACCGCCACCACCGCAACCTGAAGGAAGGTATACATGTGAACTAGCTAGCCCTTCTAGTACAGTTGAGCGACCAACTGCTGAGATGTCAGTAATAGTATTTTCATTGGAAAACGTCACTGCCACTTTTTGCCTGTTAGTGCCCCAACCTAGCTTCAGTAAACCACTTCGATACTGTTGTATCAGCCAAGTAACACCAGTAATTGAAAGGAATAGCGTTGCAAAAGCAAATGCAATGATCAACCAATGGTTAAATCCTCCAGAATTGCCATAGTCCATAAAGTGAAGCTTCATCATCAGATCTTTCAATCTGAAATCATCATTGGCATGGCGAAGTACTTGACCTGTAATACTATCTAAATAAATAGTTGTATTGTTCTCATCCTCAACGGCAACTTGCCACATAGGATTTTGCTGCCTTACGTGATCAGAAAACGGAGGTTGAGATAACACTGGAGTAGTTAACTTACCCTGTCCTGAGTAGGAGTTTTTTGCCAAAGTTAGTACTTGTTCTTCAGACAAATTAAATGGCTTTCCTGTTACAGCATCAAATAGCTTTGAGTGGCGTTCTTGATAGCTATGCTGCCCCTTATCGAACACAAAATGATAGTAAGGCTGATGTAAAACCCATATAAGGTTTACTTCCTGCGGAGCATTACTAGTAATGTCTTTAATAGGGAATAGGTCAAAGCCTGTAATGCTACCTTCATGATGAGAATGAACTCTAAGTTCATTACCACTGGCTTTACTGTGATCCATCAAATTGAAGTAAAGGCCCGTTCCCAACCAAATAAGCAGTTGTAAACCAACAAATAAAGAAAGCCACTTGTGTATCGTTGTATTTAACTTAAATAGTCGCATCAAATGACTCTCTTTTTATTTGGGGAAAGCACTCGGTAATAAGTCAATACTGCGCCAGTAATTGCTCCCATTAGACCTAGAGTTGCGACCAAGAACAAAAACCAGTTAGATACGTTTTCTCCATCATAGTAATCCATAATGTGGAACCGCCACATCCAATCAAACAATCGCCAGTAATCATGACGCTTGGCAACAAGTGATCCTGTTTGTTGACTTATATAAAATGTCGGTGTGGAGAATTGCTCAAACGTCACTCTCCAAACAGGTAAATGCCTTGGGGACAACTCAGCAGGCAAGTTTGTCGCTGACTTAATCAACCTTATGCTGTCGATTTGATGATTCAGCACATAATGGTATTGTGCGATTTCTTTAGCCTTGGTTTCATCTACAAGGGCCTGAACAGCTCCAGTTTTAGCATCTATTGCTACTTTTCCATTTTCTCCATTAATAAAAGAATACAAAGGACGGCCCATACTTTGAGTAAGTGTAACTTGGCTAGCTTTAGGATAATCCGCAGCTAGCTTTACAATGGAGTAATCCATACTTGCTAAATCTATTTTGGCTTCCTCACTCTTAGCCAAGGTTTCGCCGTGTATATAGTGAATATCCATAGTCACCATATACACACCAGTAATCGACCAGAAAAGGAATTGTATCCCTACAAATGCCATTAGCCATTTATGGTACTTCCTAGCTTTTCTAAGCATTGTTTTTTAGCTCCGAGTTAGAAAGTTCCTTGTTAAAGGCGTTTACTTCGGGCTTTTTAACGATTGAATAAATCGCGGGTAAAACAATTAGAGTTAGCAGGACTGCACTTGTCATCCCACCTACCATTGGTGCAGCAATACGACTCATTACCTCAGAGCCTGTTCCTGTACCATATAAAATAGGCATTAGGCCGATAATGATTGTCGCTACTGTCATCATTACTGGACGAACTCGTAATCCAGCACCGTGCAATAAGGCATCTTGATATGCATCATCTGAGATGAGTTCTGCTCGCTCTTTCGCTTTTTCCTTAAGCTCAGCAAGTGCTTGATTGAGATAAACCAGCATTATCACGCCAATCTCAACCGCAACACCAGCTAGAGCGATAAAGCCCACACCAACAGCTACTGAGAAATTAAACCCTTCTAGATACATCAACCATAAGCCACCGATCATTGCCATCGGCAAGGTAACGATAATGATAGCCACTTCACTAAACGCTCTGAAATTCAGGTAAAGCAGAATAACAATAATGGCGAGTGTTAAAGGCAATACATAGGTGAGCTTTTCTTTCGCTCTTTCCATATATTCGTATTGTCCGGCCCAAGTAATTGAATAGCCTGCTGGTAATGTCAGGTTATTTGCTAAGTGTTCTTTAGCATTTTCAACATAAGTACCTACATCAACGCTATCAATATCAATGAAAGTCCAACCATTGATTCTGGCATTCTCACTTTTAATACCCGGTGGGCCATTCTCTATTCGAATATCAGCAACATCACCTAGTGCAATGCGTTGACCACTTGGTGTTACAACAGGTAATCGTGATAGCTGCTCAGGAGAGTCTCGATAGTCTTGCGGATAGCGTAAGTTAACAGGGTAACGCTCTTGACCTTCTACCGTTTGGGTAACGTTCATACCACCAATAGCTGTAGAAACCACTTGTTGAACATCTTCGATGTTTAACCCAAAGCGACTTGCCTTATCGCGTGAAATATCAACCTTGATATATCGTCCACCTGCAACTCGCTCTGAGTAAACTGATGCTGTGCCTGTAACTTCGGGTAAAATTTGCTCTATTTGTTGGCCGATTTCCTGAATCACATCAAGCTCTGGTCCGGCGACTTTAATACCCACAGGCGTTTTAATACCTGTTGCCAACATATCAATACGAGTTTTGATTGGCATAACCCAAGCATTCGTCAAGCCCGGAAACTTAACCAACTTATCAAACTCAGCTTTTAAAGATTCTGTTGTAACTCCCTCACGCCACTCTTCTTGAGGCTTCAACTGAATGAAGGTCTCAATCATAGTTAGAGGCGCGGGATCAGTTGCAGTTTCAGCTCTTCCTACTTTACCAAATACTGTTTCAACTTCTGGCACTGTTTTAATTAGCTTGTCTGTCTGCTGTAGAATTTCTCTTGCCTTACCAATAGAGATCCCCGGATATGTAGTCGGCATGTACATTAAATCTCCTTCATCTAGAGGAGGAATAAACTCGCTACCAATCTTATCAACAGGCCAAAAACCGACGATAGTCACTAATATTGCTGCTACAATTGTCGATTTTGGAAACTTCATTACTTGCTTTAAAACAGGCATGTAAATAGCAATTAGCAATCGGTTTAACGGATTTTTCTTTTCTGAAACAATTTTGCCTCGAATAAAGTACCCCATTAATACAGGCACCAATGTTATCGCTAAGCCTGCTGATGCAGCCATTGCATATGTTTTTGTGTAAGCAAGAGGAGAGAACATTCTTCCTTCTTGCGCTTCCAAAATAAATACAGGTAAGAATGAGACTGTAATAATCAGTAAGCTAAAGAATAATGCAGGACCGACTTCACTTGCCGCCTTTGAGACTATTTGCCAACGATTTTCATCTGTTAGCGGTGTCTTTTCCATATGTTTATGCATATTTTCAATCATCACTATTGCGCCATCTGTCATCGCACCAATTGCAATAGCGATACCACCTAATGACATAATATTCGCATTGATACCTTGCATATGCATGATGATAAATGAAGCTAAGATGCCAATAGGTAGAGTGACAACTGCAACAATCGAAGATCGCAAATGAAACAGAAATGCAACACATACAATCGCGACGACAGCAAGCTCTTCGAGCAATTTACTCCATAGGTTTTCTACCGCCTCTCCTATTAAGCCAGAGCGATCATAAACCGTAACTATTTCAACTCCTTCGGGTAAACCTTTTTTTAACTCTTCTAATTTGGCTTTTACTCCATCAATGGTTTTTTGTGCGTTTTCACCAAAGCGCATAACAACCACACCACCAACAACTTCTCCTTCACCATTAAGTTCCGCGATGCCCCGTCTCATTTGTGGACCTAAGTTAACTTCTGCCACATCGCCAATAGTAAGCGGCGTTCCTTGTTCGTTCACACCGAGAGGGATCAACTCTATATCTGAAATACTTTTGATATAGCCAGTAGCGGTAACCATGTACTCTGCTTCAGCCATTTCAACAACAGAGGCACCTGTTTCTTGGTTACCACGCTTAAGGGCCATTTGAATGTGACTAAGTGGTATACCGTAGGCTCTTAACTTATCGGGATCGACTTGTATTTGATATTGTTTAACCATTCCACCAACGGCAGCAACCTCTGACACTCCGGGGACAGTTTGCAATTCATATTTTAAGAACCAATCTTGAATACTACGCAATTGGCTAATATCCAAGTTGCCCGTTTTATCTACAAGAGAATATAGGTAAACCCAGCCAACACCTGTCGCATCTGGCCCTAGTTGTGGACGCGCACTAGCGGGTAGTGAAGGGGCTACTTGACTTAAATATTCAAGTACTCTGCTCCTTGCCCAATATAAGTCAGTGTCTTCGTCAAAGATGACGTAAACAAATGAGTCACCAAAAAATGAATAGCCACGAACAGTAACAGCGCCGGGAACAGACAACATTGCAGTTGTCAGTGGATAAGTAACCTGATCTTGAACAACTTGCGGTGCCTGACCGGGGTAATTCGTTTTAATTATTACTTGAACGTCAGATAAATCTGGTAGTGCATCAACAGGCGTATTCTTTATTGAAAATAGCCCACCACCAATCAAAATTAAGGTAGCTAAGATAACAAAGAAGCGATTGCCAATTGACCATCTAATAATTGATTCAATCATTATTTTTCTCCCAACTTAATGATTCGAGTGATCAACGACCGGCTTATTTTCCTTGCCGTGTTGTTCATCTGATTCAAGAGAAATGTCAGTGATAACTAAGTCATCCCTAACCTCAAAAGTGAAAGTGACATTATCACCAACATTGAAATCAACTATTTCTATATTGTCCGCGACGATAAAATCCATCGTCGCAGCAGGTCTATCCCACTTCTCTATTGGGCCTCGGCTAATATTTAGAATCCGTGTATCAATATCAATCGCATTAATTAAACCTGATACTGTTGCTGATGATACTTCTTCACTCATATCAGCAGGCTCACTCATGATATGAATTCCAGTAACTTCATATCCACCCTCTTCGGTTTTGCTCACTTCAAAGTGCAAAGATTGACCTGACTTTAATGAGTCAATATCGACTTTTTCAGCCACAGTAAAATCCATAACCATTTCAGGCCAATCCCAAGCTTCAGCAGGGCCATGTGAAATATTAACCATGCGGTGCCCTGCCATAACACTATTAACATCCCCTTGCATCCAAACAGAGTTAGGCACTTCATCATGAGTCATTCGTTTAAAGTCAGAGCTTTTACTTGATTCAGAATCAATCAAGAATTGGGCAGATGTCACCACAACGTCATCTTCATTTAAGCCGTCTAATATTTCGATGCTGTCGATATCAACCCGGCCAATAGTCACTTCAATAGATTTAAATTGCCCATCACCTAACGCAAGTACTACTCTGTCCTGTTTACCTGTTCTAATAACGGCTTCTTTAGGCACGAGGATGGTGCTATCAGCTTGATTAGCGTGAATAGAGACTTGTGCAAACATATTTGGTTTTAATTGATAGTCTGTGTTATCAAATTTCAATCTCACTCGGAGTGTGCGTGTTTTACTGTTCAATGTTGGATAAACATAATCAACGACACCAGCCCAGTCCTCACCGGGTAAATAATCCAGTGTCATTGATACAGGAAGTCCTTTTTTAATTAAGGCTGCGTCACGTTCAAACACTTCTGCTTCAACCCAAACTTGATCTAGCTGGCCAATGCTTAATAAGGTGTTTCCCGGCTTTACATAAAAACCTTCTCTAACCTTCAAACCATCGACAACACCTGCTTGTGGTGAATAAAAGGTAATTGTTTGCTGAACCTTTCGTGTCTTTTCTAGCTTTTGAACAAAGTCTGCTGAAAGCTGTAACGCTTTTAGGCGATCTTTGGCTGCTGAAATTAAAGAACTATTGTTGCGCTTTAACGCTATTAACAGCTCTTCCTGAGCATTAACTAACTGAGGAGAATATAGTGTATAAAGAGGCTGCCCTTTCTCTACAGGGTTACCTGCTGCTTTGATGTAAAGTTTATCAATCCAGCCATCAACCCGTGGGTGGATATGAATTAGCTTATCTTCATCATATTGAACATAACCTACCGTTGAGATTTCAGTATGCATATTTTTCAGTTCAACAGGTGCAGTGCGAACCCCAAGGTTATTCACTACATGAGGCGCAATTTTTACTGCTCCGGGGCCAAAGTCATCACCAGATGATCCTTCCTCATACACAGGTATTAAATCCATCCCCATAGGCGACTTACCGGGCTTGTCCCGGCGGTAATTAGAATCCATCGGTGCAACCCAATACAGAGGCTTTTTCTCTGCTGATGTTGCTTCATTACTATTACTGTTTGAGCCAGTACCTTGATATAAACTCAATGCTCCAGCACCAAGTGCTGCCCCAATGATGATGGCAATAATTGTTTTTGTATTCGTTGACATTATTTTTCTCCAAATTGCTGATTGGATAAGTGCTGATTAGTTTTGTGTGAAGTTTGCATCGACTTATGTTCAGCATTTGAGTTAGATTGAGAATGCGCAAATAAATAGTTGATACGAGCAACTGTTTTAAGTGCGTCAACATCAATTCTTAAAGCTGATATTCTGGCATTTAATTCTGCGATTCTTGCTCGAACAACTTCGGCAAAATCGCCATCATCATTTGTGTAGGCTGTCAATGACGCTTCTGCTTGGTCATGAGTTTGTTTAAGGAGTTGTTCTTGATAGATAGATTGTCTATCTGATAAGCGTTTAAGCTGTCTTAGTTCTTTTTCTAAAACACTGATCATTTGCTTTGTCAGTAATAGTTTCTCGGTTTTAATAGTCTCTGAATCTGCAATAGAAGCTGCAACTTGCTTATCTTGTCTGTTCTCGGTAAACAAGGGTAAATCAAACGTTACCCCAACAGAAAATAAATCAGCTCGGCTATCACCAGAGGGCATATTGTCGCGATAGGCATAACTAGCATTAACACCCCATTCCGGCTCATATTGCTGTTTGGCTAACTCAATTCCTTTTTCTGAAGCTTTGCGTTTTATATCAATTGCAAGTATGGCTGGGTGATTCGAAAGCTCCTGAGCCAATAGATTTCTTGAGTAATTAGATGCTTTTAGGACTGTTGGATTATTCAATTGAATCGAAGGCAATTCTTTTGAGACGCTAAACTCTAATGGTTGCGCGTCAAAGTTGAATGATTCATTCAAACGATCCGCATCGTAAATATGAAGCCACTCATTGAGACGAGCGATTGTCGTTTCTAGTTTCTGCTTTTGCGAAGTTAATCTGTCATCTAACTGCACGATTTCCAACTGAGCACGAATAACATCTTGCTGTCTAGTTTTACCAACAACGTTTGAATAGCTAGCTTTAGCCACTTCCGCCATCTGCTCAAAGAGAGACCAATCATCTTCAATCAATTTAATAGTTTGTTGGGCTAAGTAAGCATCTAACCAAAGTTGTGACACTTGGCTTTTCAACTTAGCTTTACGATCCTCTCGTAACAGTGGAAATTTCGTGGACTCAATTTGTAACTGGTCTTTCTTGATCTCTAGACTGTCGCCTCTCGGAAACATTTGAGAGACGCCAACCTTTAGCTGAGTCATTCCTTCCTGATCTAAATCCCAAGTATCTGTTGGTAAATTCATTATCCCTAGCGATACTTTCGGATCAGGCAAAGTACCTGAAGCAATACTTCTATTTTCAACTGCACTTTGTTTCAATCGGCTACCATGAAGCCAAGGATCATTTTGCTGAGCTAAGGTGATAGCTTGTTCAAGCGGCACTACTTTCTCAGCTTGAGCTGAGAATACAGATAAGCCGAGTATTAATGCAGTTGAAAGTGAAGTAAGGTTTGAAGAGTTCAATTTCATTAGAATTGCTCCTCGTATGTCTTAACTTTTGCATAGACTTTGCTCGTTCCATCTTTAAATAGAATTAACACGTTGTATGGCATAAAGCGGTCATCGACTTCCATACCGGGAGAGCCAACTGGCATTGCTGGAACTGAAAGCCCAATCGCATTGGGATGTTCTTCTGATAAGAACTGCTGAATAAATTTAGCAGGTATATGACCTTCAAAGGCAAATCCATTTCTACTCACTGCCGTGTGGCATGAACGGTAATTAGGTTTGATACCATACTTAGTTTTGATGTTGCCGATGTTTCGGAAATCTTTGGAATGCGCAACGATCCCTTTGTCTTCAATATGAGTTATCCATTTTTTACAACACCCACAAGTAGGGGTTTTATAAACGATTAACTCCAAAGGTGTTACGTCGTGATTGTCTGCATGGTTATGTTCGTTGGCGTTTGCAAACGCAGGTGAAAGCAGCATTACTACTGCTATTTTTAAATACTTATTGATCATTTTTGCCCCCAGACATCGCTGGAAAATATCTATAGCGCTACGACGCTATATTGACTAACAGAAAAATTAATTACATGTGCGAGAAATTTGGACGCACTAATCCTGTATTAGGCAAAAATTGGTGGACGATAAAGGGAAGTGGAAATTGAATGAGGTTGTTTAGATTGCAGAGCAGCTACAGATTCACTGAATATTTGAATATCTGTCGAATCAATACTGGAATTTAGGACTGTCGTAGATGAGCAAGCATTTGCAGGACAAACACAAACACCACAACAATCTTCTGATTGACCGTTACTGCTTTTATTCATATCACCATGCTCCATTCCTTCATGATGACTCATCTTGGAATGTTCCATGTTCATGTGTGATTCATGAGAACCTAATGACATTTCGCAAGACATAGCAGAATACGCAAATGCTTGCCCTACAAAGGCAACCAGCATAAGCGTTATTACTAAGACTTTTGAAAATGCTTTAGACATAAAATTCTCATAAAAATATACATGGTCTATACTAATACAAATTTTCGAATAAGTAAATTGATGTCATGTAAACATTTATGAATATTTGACTAACGTCAATTTTTTCAAAGAGGTAAGTGACAAATAATAATCTCATCAGACTTCTTATCTTCGCTATTCAATGGCTTTTATTTTGAGACTTAAGTTGCTCTCTCATTTCTAAAACTCGAACTGCCGAATAAGCTCCTGCTCTCATAACAACCAGTTCAACAAACGAAATATCAATTAACTTATGGTCAGCATCAATCACATAACAACTCACACTATGTGTGTATATTTCTAACTTATCCTCATCAGCAGATTTGCTAACAATCTTTGAAGTCACGATTTGCTGAAATGGCCGAAACCTGAATGTTTCATCTTCAATAACCCCCCCTGATAAAAACTCGCCAAGAAATATTTTTTCAATCCGAGTTGTAACTTCATCTTATGAATTCTTTTAACGTCCGCTTTGGCACATAACAGCCTGTCAAATTAATAAATTATATTCACTTGCCAGGCCAATATACATCTAATTTTAATTATAAACCTCATAAGTAGTACATTGTGAATATATTACTCATTAGACTTAATTACTTTATTTAAAGCTTGTATAAAGCCTCTAGGGAATATTTCATTTTGATATTCACTTCCTTTTATTTGGCCTAATTCAGTTTTTAGCCAACCATTGAGCTTAATACACTCATCCGATACAGCATAAGTAAGCGCTGATAACTCATTATTAGTTAGTTTTAAGTTAGGTATAAAGTCTGCTGTTTGGGTATATTGATTACGCTTATCGATTACTATTTCTGATTGACTTTTTAAGATATTCAGCTCGGTTTTAAATTTCTTTCTTTCAGCTAAAATTCTTGCAAAGTATGCGCGAGCCGCAATATCGGGTATTTTATTTAAAAGCTCATTATCTGTAGCTGGTGATACCACTTTATTGCCAATCGATTGACTTTTGATTAATTCAGCCCAATAACTAATTAATTTTCTATAGTGCACATTTTTTGTTGCACGAAGCGTTTCGTAACTAGGACCACCATTTTTATAACTTATCATTCCGATATTTGTTATTGAAAAATCAATATTTCCTTGCTCAAAATATTTAGATAAAATTAAGTTCAATTTATCAAGAGTATCTTTAGTCTTTTGTGTTCTCCCTTCTTTTAGAGCTTCTAGCTTCTCATCTTGGTGCTTTTTTTCTAAGTCTGATCGCATTCGGTGCCTCATTTATGAGAAGGTAAGTTGATATAATTGTTATGTGTCTCAGTGTACCCGGCATCTAGTAATTTTGAGTCAGTGAGGTATGTTTCGGCTTCAAGATAATCAGCAACAACTCTAAATCCTTCAAACTTATCATTCGGAGCGGCAATTTTAGCCATTTTTCTTATCATTGCATTTCCGGCAATTAACTGTTCTTTATCACCCATCTCTAAGAAAATAGGTTTTTTACCGTGTTTAAGTAAGATGCGACTTAATTGAATTGTACGTTGCTTTAAAGCTGGAGTTTTTTGCAATGTATCCATAAAATCTGGATATATTTCCGCATCCTCACATAAGCATGATAGATGCAATAGTTCAGATTTAGTTTCAATAAACTTCAAGGCCGTATTTACATCAGTTGTGTTTCCTAAGGCAATTAATTTATTCTTATCATTGTCAGCTTCTCGGTTTTCTTCTAGCTGAATAATTTTAGATATAAGGCCAAAACATGATATCCAGTCTTTAGTATATTCGTCAGATTCAACTTTTTGTTTTTCAAACCTGCGTTGAAGTGAGTGGAGTTCTTCAAACTTTAGAAATGGTTTACCCTCTTGGTCAGTTATAAATTTACTGTCTTTGATTTTCTCTAATTTTGTCTCTAAATCCAATGCTAAGCTTGCTGCTTCATGAGCTTTGAAGCTTAACTGATTAAATAACGCATTTAGTTTAGGTAAATAAACAGCTTCGGTGATGAACCACCTACATCTAATACAATTTTCTGGGCCATTGGGTACTTTTCCATATACTCTATCTATTGCCCTAGCTTTTTTAACTAAAAGCTCACCACCATTCCAGCATCCACCAAGTGTACTCATTTCATCGGATCGAACATTATTACCACCTACTAGGCACATACCATAGGCTCTTTCTTCCCATCCTATAGGGTTTCTATTTGCTAGCGATGCAACGACACTATCTTCACTGTTATAAACAACGTTACATTTAATTTGACTGATTGATGCATCTTTTAAAAATGAGCGAAGTGAGCTATCAGAGTTTTCGATTAAGCTCTCCTCTGCCTCTCGCATTTTATCTGCCATAACTGACGGTGATATTTTGTTATAATATATTGTTGAAATAAGCCTTGTATGACCCGCAAGGAGTTTCGAAATTACTGGGATCGGTACGTTTGAATCCATTGAATAAGCTGTAATCAGACTTACTCTTAAACTATGTAGAGGGAAATGTGTAGTTGACCCTTTTGATTTTTCGTTTTCATAATTGACAACTAGGTTGAGTCTTTCTCCATTTTCAAGGGTATCACCAGTACTAAACAGATTAGTCTCTAGCTCTAATAATAGAGAATGCCAAAGGCGTTTTAGGGAATCAGCATCAATAGGTTTGAGCTTATCATCGCCTTGGGCTGTAGGGTCGCGAAATAAAAAACACATATTCCCCATTGCATTAAGCTGAAGTTCCGATTTAGTAGTGCCTAAGTGTTTTCTTGAAAGCTCCTTACAATGTGTTGGCCTGTCTATTGGGTTATATTTTACTTGCCAGTTTCTAAGTTTTTCAAGCCAATATAAAACCTCTTGGTGGTTCCAAGGTATTACATAGCCAGCGTCAACTTCAGCATCTGATGTTTTATTAGTGTTTATGAATAGCCCTGTTGTATGAGTTGAAGTATATTGATCATATATTCTCCTAAAAACACCTCTTTCAATTAATTTTGGGCTTGAGGTTTTTGTTAATTTATTTTCATTTTCTATCCAAGATTTATTGTCATATTTCCAGGTATCATCCTCTCCGGAGTCTAACATTCTAACTTGATATGTTCTCAGTGGTAAATGTAGTTTGATTAAGATAGCTAGTGATCTAACAGGAGACCACATTTGAAAAATTACTTTTTCAGTACCGCCTTTTGTTTTTATTTTTTTTCGGCGCCAAACACAGTCAGGATCATTTTTGTCAATTAAACTTTCAGGAACTTCAAACCAATCACCACCCTTACCTCCTGACCTAACTCCTGTTTGAACTTGTGCCCAACCCCAATCTTTAAATGACAGACAGTGGTATGTTTTATCGTGTTTGGTTGTTTTACCAGAGCTAGATGAAATTATATCTCTTAGCTTGAGTATATATTTATAAGGTAGCGGTTGACGAACGGTTTCAAGAGGAACACTTTTAAATTTAACCTTAGTAAATGGGTTAACAACTAATTTTTTTGGCACATTGTGCTGGTCAGCAACTGTAAAATGCTTATTAACGACAAAGTCAATAAAATCAACTATATAGTTTGGTCTTCTTGACTGTTCATTAAGATCATTTACACCTGATAATTTCATTATTTCTACAAATTCATCTGAATTGATTACATGGCCATTTGCACCTCTAAAAAAGTCATCAATATTAGATGCATATGGAGCATGTATAAAAAGATATTTTTCTAAGAAAAAAGTAAGAGCTACTCTTTTTACATCTATTGAAGTTGTTTGCATCCCAATCCATTCACTAGCAAGCTTCTCCCAACCATTCCATTTACTGCCGAGGACTTTAGATATCCAGCTAAATGTTAAATCAATACTTCGATTGTCATTTTTCTTAATTGGTTTTTTCATTTTATACCTTGAATTTTATGTTTTCACCCGAAAAGTATTGATTAGGATCTATGTCATTGAAACCATATTTAGTTAAGTTCTCCCAACTTAAATCTAACATCTTTTCACCTTTATCTAATGCTACTGAAGCAGCAGTTAAAGTATCTGATATTTCATTGAAATTTGGCTCTGTGTAAGGAGTTTGAGAGTCAAGCGATTTGTGATGCATACACCTTCTGATAATTAATGGATTTATATTTGCTCTTCGTAAACGCCGACCATAGCTATGTCTATGACCATGTGGATCATAACCAGCATGCTTTGAGGGCAATAAATTAATTCTTTTTAATGCATTTTTATAATTTTGATGAAATGCATTTAATGTGTAAGGTAAACCTAAATGTTTTTTATGAAATGAAATAAAGGCATAGGGATGATTGCATAAGATAGATGCTCGATATTGATGATAAATTTTCCAGAGTCTTAGAAAAATTTCACCATAGTATGAAGGGAACCAATTGACAATTATATAACCATCTTTGTGGTCTATAGTCCCGCCTTTCCAGCCTAAATGCTCAGTATTGAAAATAGAAACACGTGGTACTCTGCCATATTTTTCTTTAAGGAATAATTTTCTAGAGTTTCCCCCCCTGTTCGATTTCCAGCCATAAGGAGCAACACCTTGCTCTTCATTATATATTTTAACAAGCGCAGCATTATTATTTAGAGGGTCTAATTCAATATCTGAAACCCATAAACTCATGGCTTCACTCTCTCTTAAGCCGCCTCCATGCATAAGGAGTAAGATTAGCTTGTCTCTTATTGAAATTCTTAAATCACGTTGAGTTGAAAAACCATCGAAAAAAAGATTTTTAAATGTTTCTTCAGGAAAGGCTACAGCATCACCTTCGGCTACTAAATGTGTTTTCGTTGAGCAATAATTCATTTCTCTGTAGCTTAATGAGCTGTTTTTAAAAGACTTAGTATGTCCAAGGAAGTCATTTATATTTTTTCTATACCATGCCGAATAAAGTAAAACGCTACGAAAATCATTTTGGATAAGTTTATGAGTTTTTGTACATTTTGGCTCTAACCAATTTAGAAGTGATATTAAACAACGAATAATGTTTTTAGTATTAAGAAAGGATTTTGGTTCCCAATAAAGACCAGAAGGGTCGATCCCACGTTCATCTAAAGTGCCAGATCTTAACCTTAAAATGAATGAAGTGAGTAATCTGTCAGGCTCATTAAATATACTTTTATTAGCTTCCATGTAATCAAGAAATAACTTTATGGCTCTTACATAAGATATTAGAGAGGAGCGGCTTTTACCTTGTGCAGTTAAGACTAATAAATAGTCTGTAATTAGTGGTATGTCACCATTGGCGGTAAGAATGACAGGAACATTAACCCACGAGCCAGTATTATCTGTAATAATTTTTGCAATGACAGTTACTGTTGACATCTTAAACTTGAATTATTTTTAATATCAAGAAGTTAATCTATTTGAAAGGAAATATAAAGGAAATATTTTTTAACTTTAAATAAAAGTACATATGAACATAACTATATACAATAGACAGTATCGGACTTTAACGTTATTCTGTAAGCCTATTATTTAATTGAATATTTATACATTATGCTTGTTGCTTTGGTTGATACATTAAAACAATTAAGATATCAAATTGCCCATCTAGATGACGGTACTCTAAATTCAGAGTACCCAGAACTTGCATCCTTTATACAGGAAGTTGGCTTGACTGTAACTGAATCAAAGGCCGATCTGATATTCTTATATCAGTTTTTGTATGTTTATGGCCGAAAATCAGAAGCCACTTATAGTCGTTTTCGAAATGAACTCGAACGTTTTTATTTATGGTCGTGGTTAATAGCAAAAAAATCAGTATTCAATTTAAAGCGTGAAGACATTGAAGCCTACGTTGATTTTATGGTCGAACCAGATAAAGCTTGGGCTGCCACTTCAGTGCAATGGCGTTATAAAGATGAGCAAGGTATTCGTCGATTAAACCAAAATTGGCGCCCTTTTATGCTTAAAGAATCTATTGCTAGCCAACAAACTCTATCGTCTATGTTTACTGCATTAAATGTTTTCTATAAGTTTGCTTTACTAGAAGAAAAAACATTCGCGAACTTTGTCCCTGTTGTTAAAAAAAATAGTCCGTACTTAGTTGTTCAATCACAAATTCAAATTCCTGATACATTAAGTGATATTCAATGGGAATACGTTTTTGGTGTAACTCGTGATTTATGCGAACATAACCCTGATTTAGAGCGAAACTTATTTACGCTTGCCTGCTTAAAAGGTCTTTATTTACGAATTTCAGAATTATCTGAGCGCCCACAATGGTCGCCGGTAATGTCTCATTTTTGGCAAGATAATGATGGATTTTGGTTTTTACGTATAATGGGTAAAGGTAATAAATTACGAGATGTAACCTTAAGTGATGATTTTGTTGAATATTTAAAACGATACAGATTATATCGAGGTCTACCTGCCCTTCCTCGGGTTGATGAATCTGAGCCGTTAGTTCATAAAATTCGCGGTCAAGGTGGTATGACCGTAAGGCAAATTAGGCGTTTAGTTCAACAAAGTTTTGATTATGCTCAGCAATCATTACTTGATGATGGTTTTAAAGATGACGCTGAACAACTTGGCGCTGCAACTGCACATTGGCTTCGTCATACTGGTGCTACACATGATGCGCAAACCAGACCGCTCAAACATTTATCAGAAGATTTAGGCCATTCTAAAATTGCGACTACCGATCAAATTTATATTCAAACAAATATTAAAGAGCGAGCAAAATCAGGACTTAAAAGGAAAATTTAATGGAGTATTTAGTAATAGCATTTATAGGCGGACTATTTTTAATTTATTCTTTAACACTTCGCCAGTTAGAAAAAACAGAAGTAACAGGTCCAATGTTTTTTGTTGTCGGCGGAATATGTTTAGCTTTTATGCTACCCAACGAAGGACATAAAATAAAAGAAGGCGTTGATCTTTTATTACCATTTATAGAGCTTACGCTAAGTATATTTTTATTTTCAGATGCAGCTAAATCAAAGCTAAGTGTTTTAAGGCATAGTTTTCAGTATCCTAGTTTACTGTTGTTTGTTGCCCTACCCTTAACTTTGTTACTTGGTATTGCTGTTGCTTTATTTTTCTTTGCTGAGCTTTCACTTATTCAAGCAGCGTTGCTCGCTATTATTTTAACACCTACCGATGCAGCTTTAAGTAAAGGGTTACTAGCAAGTACACAAGTGCCTGAAAAAATACGCGAAGGAATAAATACTGAAAGTGGTTTGAACGATGGATTATGTGTGCCCATATTTTTAATATTTATATTACTCGCTAAAAATCCTGATTCAGCTATTACTGCAACACAAACATTAAGTGTGTTTGGCCGAGAGCTTGGCTTGGCTTTATTAATAGCTATTACAAGTATTGTTGTTTTTATACCGAGTTTAAACTTTGCAATGAAACGTCATTACTTTGCACAAAATACCAGTCCGTTTTTATTACTCGGTTTTGCTATGGCTGTGTTTTCTGTGACTCAATATTTTCATGGCAGTGGATTTATTGCGGTGTTTATTGCAGGCTTATTATTTGATAAATTTTCGACCGAAGAAGTTAGAACAGAATTAATTGAAGACTCAGAGCATATCGCAGATTTCACATCGTTAATGATTTGGTGCTTGTTCGGGTTTGTTTGTGCTTACTTAGTTATTCCGAAATTAAATACTGAAATTATAATTTACGCTTTGTTAAGTACAACATTGATTAGAATAATTCCAGTTATGCTGTCTCTGCAGTTTACGGCATTGAGTATTAAAGAGCGTTTTGCATTTGCGTGGTTTGGACCAAGAGGTTTAGCATCAATTGTTTTTACATTGATGGTTATAGATACGCAAATAGAAAACAAATATCAAATTGCGACTATAGCAATGACGACTATTTTATTTAGTGTATTTATACACGGTATTAGCACTAAACCTATAGCAGATAGCTTTGCTAAAAAGTAGTTTTTAAAACAGTTATTTAAATTAGATAATTAAAATAATAGATTTAAAAAAGGCATAACGATTACTTTCATTATTGATGAAGTTAATTGTTACGCCTTTTTTGCTTAAGAACTAATTTAATAAATCTATTTAAGCACTCTTATTTTATAAAGTTATTTAAGAACCTGTGCTAGTAATTCAATTGGGTGTTTTGGTTTAAATTGTTCAAAACGTTTAACTTGGCTACGACAAGAAAATCCCGTAGATAAAAGTTGCTCTGGTTTATTTTTATCTACAATTGGTTTCCAACTCATTTCGTAAAGCGCACGTGAGTTATCTTGATTTTGTGCTTCGTGGCCATAAGTCCCCGCCATTCCACAGCAACCTGTATTTGTTGTTTTTAATGTTAAACCAATATCACTGAAAATTGTTTGCCAAACATTTGCCGCTTTTGGCAGTGCAGTTGTCTCAGTACAGTGACTCAGTAATGTAAATTCAGTATCTGTATTTTGCTTTGCGCTTAGTGATTTAAACGATTGTGTTTCTAGCCATTCATGGGCAAGTTGCACATTAAATTGCCCACGGTTATTTTCTAAAATTGTATTATATTCATCGCGGTAGCACATAACGAGTGACGCATCTAAACCGACTAGGGGTGCATTAATATCATTTAATTTATTTAAAAACTCGGCTGCATTTTTAGCTGTAACTTTAAATTCATGCAAAAAACCTTTTACGTGTTGCGGTTTACCATTTGGTTTAAAAGGTAATAGCATTGGTTTTTTGCCAAGTTGGGTTATTAAAGTAATAAAACTTTCTACTAGTTCGGCTTCGTAAAAGCTCGTAAATGGGTCTTGTACTATTAATACATATTCACTTTGTTGCTCTGCATTTAATTTATTTAATAAATCAAAATCAAATTTTTGTGTTTTAGTAATACGCTTTGAAAGTGCAGGAATACTTAACTGTGGTGTATCAACATAGCCAACTGTTTTTTTAATAACATTGCTTACTAATGATGTTTTAACAATTGGGTTTATAACTTTTGCAAACTTTGCCATTAATGGCGCGCTGCTTTCTATGTTACCAACAAGGTAATCTTTTAGCGGACGCGCATAATAACTATGATAATAATTTAAAAAGCGCGAACGAAAAGTAGGAACATCTACTTTAATAGGGCAAGCAGTTGTACATGCTTTACATGCTAAACATTCATCCATTGACGCTTTTACTTCGTGAGAAAAGTCGTAAATACCTTTTCGTTTTTCGCGGCTGTGAACGAAACGTTCCCACCAGGTGATTACTTCACCTTTGTTAAGCTGCTTTTCTACTTCGAGTAAATCTACATTTTTTGACTCTTGTAAACGAAGCCATTCGCGCATTAAACTTGCGCGTCCTTTTGGTGAATTACGACGATCGCCAGTTACTTTATACGATGGACACATAGGTGAATTTTCATCGTAATTAAAGCATATGCCATTACCATTACAGGTCATTGCATTGTTAAAACTGGTTTTAACTTCTATTGATATTTGCTTATCGAAGTGCGATCTCTTTTGTCCATCAACACTAACTAGTGAGTCTTCACTATCGATAGGGGTACATATTTTACCAGGGTTGATGCGGTTGTTAGGATCGAAAGCTGTTTTTATTTTACGAAGTTGCGTATATAAATGCTCACCAAAAAACTCAGGACTATATTCACTTCGGTAACCTTTACCGTGTTCGCCCCACATTAAACCGCCGTACTTAGCGGTTAGTTTTACTACCTGATCTGAAATAGTTCTAAGTAGTTTTTCTTGTTCTGGGTCGCACATATCAAGTGCTGGGCGTACGTGTAAAACGCCTGCATCAACATGGCCAAACATACCATATTGTAAATTATGGCTGTCGAGTAATGCTCTAAATTCGACAATATAATCTGCTAAATTTTCAGGGGGTACAGCGGTATCTTCTGCAAAGGCGAGCGGTTTTTGGCTACCTTTTACATTTCCTAATAAACCCACTGACTTTTTACGCATTGCGTAAATTTTTAGTATATCGCTTTTATCACTGGTTAACTGATAACCAATAACGCCATTAGTTTGATTTGCTACGCATTCATCTAGAAGCTTACAAAGCGTGTCTACTTTGTCTTTTATATCATCGTTTGATACTGCATTAAATTCGACCATGTTAAGGCCTTGCATATCTTTATTTGGTACGTCGGTTATTAAGTCCGATACTAAATTCCAAATGATATCTTCACGCGCTAAGTTTAAAACTTTGCTATCAACGGTTTCTACCGATGTTGCACGTGCATCGACTAAAAATGGTGAATGACGAAGTGCTGAGTCAAAACTATCATACTTAATATTAATAAGCGTTTTGAATTCGGCAATAGGCGTTAGGTTTAATTTTGCTTCAGTTACTATACCTAATGAGCCTTCTGAACCCGTTATTAGTCGGCTCATGTCAAAAGTAAGTAAGTCATCACTTAGCACATGCTCTAGGTCGTAGCCGGTTAAAAACCTATTTAACCGTGGAAACTTAGCTAAAATAGCAGCGCGTTCATTAACTGAAATATCTAAAACTGTTTTATATAAACTACCAATTAGAGAGTCTTGCTCGGCTATAATTTTTGCTTTGTCGATGTCTATTGTTGAGGTACACATAGGTGTACCATCGACTAAATAAGTTGTAAGCCCTAAAACATGATCGCTTGTTTTTCCGTAAACTAACGAACCTTGCCCCGATGCGTCAGTACTTATCATGCCACCAATAGTTGCCCTGTTACTGGTAGATAAATCGGGCGAGAAGAAAAAACCATAAGGTTTTAAAAAGTCATTAAGTTGATCTTTTATTACGCCGGTTTGAACGCGTACCCAGCCTTCTTCTACATTTATTTCGAGGATTTCGCGCATATAGCGAGACAAATCTACAACAATGCCTGGTGTTAAAGATTGACCGTTAGTACCTGTTCCGCCACCACGAGGGCCAAAAGTTAAAGATAAAAATGGGTCGCGAGATGCAGTTTGCAGTGCGAGTTGAATATCTTTTTCATTTTTTGGAAAAATAACACCTTGGGGTATTTCCTGATACACACTGTTATCGGTTGAAGCAGTAATACGCGTTGCATAACTTGCATCGGTATCTCCACTAAAACCTTGGCTTGCAATGGTACTTAGGTAATTTGCGACAAGTTCTGTCGCGGCATCTTGCTGTGTAATTGTTGCTATCATGACGGCGATATTTTAGGGCATTTGACTAATTATATCATGGTGATGGCGAATAGAAATTGAAGATTTTACAGTTTGTAACACTCTTTTAGTCGATTTTAATGCAGCTTAAATTATACTCAAGTTAACGAGTAATGAGGTGTGTTATATGAAAAAATTACTATTACAGATCAGTGGCGTGCTATTTATTTTGCTAGGGCTATTTTTTGCGGTTGTACCAGGACCTTCACTTATATTTTTTATGGCCGGTTTATTGTGTTTTTCGTTTTATTATCCTAAAGCGCGACATTACTTATCACTTTGTCAAAAGGCGCTAACTAAATCATGTGCTTATTTAGATAAAAAATTAGCCCGTTAACATACTTTTAATAGGGTATAAAAAAAATGCCAGCAATACATTGCTGGCATTTTTTATAGCTTACCTATTTATTACTTTGCTAATTTTTTAGCTAGGTATAACCATGTTTCTATTACTGTGTCTGGGTTTAGTGAAACAGAGTCAATGCCCTGCTCTACTAACCATGCTGCAAAGTCTTCGTGATCTGAAGGACCTTGACCACAAATACCTACGTACTTGCCTTTTTCTTTAGCTGTTTTAATTGCCATAGAAAGTAGTTTTTTAATTGCTGGGTTACGCTCATCAAATAAATGTGCGATTAAACCTGAATCACGGTCAAGACCAAGCGTTAACTGTGTTAAATCGTTAGAGCCGATAGAAAAACCATCAAACATTTCTAAAAATTCATCAGCAAGTAATGCATTTGAAGGCAGCTCACACATCATGATTACTTTAAGACCATTTTCACCACGTTTAAGACCATGCTCTTCTAGTAATTCAATTACGCGTTTACCTTCTTCAAGGGTACGTACGAATGGGATCATGATTTCAATGTTTGCCATATCCATGTCGTTTCTTACGCGTTTTATAGCTTCACATTCTAATGCAAAACAATCGCGGAAGTCTTCAGAGATATAACGTGCGGCGCCACGAAAACCAATCATTGGGTTTTCTTCTTCTGGCTCGTATTGCTGGCCACCAACTAGGTTTGCGTATTCGTTTGATTTAAAATCAGACATACGCACAATTACACGCTCCGGTGCAAAAGCACAACCAAGCGTTGAAATACCTTCAACCAGTTTTGTTATGTAAAACTCTACCGGTGATTCGTAACCGGCAATCATGTCAGTAATTTCTGCTTTTAATGCATCGGTTTGCGCATCAAAATTTAATAACGCTTTAGGGTGAACGCCAATCATACGGTTGATAATAAATTCAACTCGCGCAAGGCCAACACCTGCATGCGGTAAGCGTGCAAAGTCAAAGGCGCGATCGGGGTTACCCACGTTCATCATTACCTTCATTGGTAGTTCTGGCATTTTATCAACGCGTGACGTTAGTATTTCAAAATCTAAAATACCTTCGTAAATAAAGCCGGTATCGCCTTCGGCGCACGATACTGTTACTTCTTGTCCCGCTTTAATTAAATCAGTTGCATTACCACAACCAACAACTGCTGGAATACCAAGTTCGCGTGCAATTATTGCCGCGTGACACGTACGGCCACCACGATTTGTAACAATCGCTGCTGCACGTTTCATGATTGGTTCCCAATCAGGGTCGGTCATATCGGTTACTAAAATGTCGCCTACTTGTACCTGGTCCATTTCTTTAATTGAATCAAGAACACGTACAACACCGCTACCAATTTTGTGACCAATTGCACGGCCTTCAACAAGTACATTACTTGTGCCATTTAATTGAAAACGTTCCATTACGTTTGAGTCTTCGTTTGAGCGGACAGTTTCTGGACGTGCTTGAACTATATATAGTTTGCCGTCGTTTCCGTCTTTTGCCCATTCGATGTCCATAGGACGACCGTAATGTTTTTCAATGATTACAGCTTGTTTGGCAAGATCTTGCACTTCTTCATCTGTAATCGAAAATTTATTAGAAAGCTCAGGGTCAACATCAACGATGTCTACTTGCTTACCATGTGCTTTGTCTTCTGAGTAAATCATTTGTATGGCTTTAGAACCAATATTACGACGTACTACTGAAGGTTTGTTTTTAAGGAGTGTTGGTTTATGAACATAAAATTCATCAGGGTTAACGGCGCCCTGTACAACCATTTCACCTAAGCCATAGCTTGATGTAATAAATACAACGTCTTCAAAACCAGACTCTGTATCAATACTAAACATTACGCCAGATGCTGATTTATCTGAACGTACCATGCGCTGTATACCTGCTGATAACGCTACACCACGGTGATCGTAACCTTGGTGAACACGATATGAGATTGCGCGGTCATTAAATAATGAAGCAAATACGTGTTTAATAGCGACCATGACTGAATCGATACCGACAACGTTAAGGAAAGTTTCTTGTTGGCCTGCGAATGATGCATCTGGCATATCTTCAGCGGTAGCTGATGAACGTACTGCAAATGAAACATCTGCTGCAGTATCGCCATGGAGTTGGCTATATGCTTCGCGAATGGCTTGATCTAGGTTTGGTTGGAATGGTGTGTCGATTATCCATTGGCGGATATCGGCACCGACTTTAGCGAGTGTATTTACATCATCAACATCAAGTGTATCTAGGATGTCATGAATTTTGGCGGTGAGTCCTGATTGATCTAGAAACTCATTAAAAGCATCTGCGGTAGTTGCGAAACCACCCGGTACTTGTACACCTGCGTTTGCGAGGTTTGAAATCATTTCGCCAAGTGACGCGTTTTTACCGCCAACTCGAGGAACATCTTGCATACCAAGCTCTTGATACCAGAGAACGTATTCTTGCACGGATCTTTCTCCAAAAAAAAACAAATTGTAGGTCTAACTGTGAGAGTTAAGAAAGAAAACCTTTTATAAAGGTCGTCATCATTCTACACTGGCAACAGTCCTCACGTAAACCGTGGGAAACCCATTTTAGGGATTTAAACGCAATAAAAAGGTTAATTATGAGAACTGCTTTTTATATATCAGATGGAACAGCAATTACTTCAGAGGTGTTTGGGCATGCGACTTTGTCGTTGTTTCCTATCGATTTTAATCATAAAACAATTCCATTTGTAGAAACTGAAGAAAAAGCGCGCGAAATTAAAGCTTTAATTAATGCAACCGCTGCAAAAACAGGTGAAAAGCCTTTCGTGTTTTTTACTTTTGTGAATCACAATTTAAGTGAAATTATAAAATCGGCTGATGCAGTTACATATGATTTTTTAACTACGTATAGCGAAAAAATAGAAAAAGAACTCAATGTAGCCCCTGTTCCAAAAATGCATCGTACGCATTCTATCCACGAAAAAAGTTATGATTTTAGAATTGATGCGGTTAACTATGCTCTTATGAATGATGATGGCGGAAATATTAAAAACTTTTCCGAGGCAGACATCATTTTAATTGGCGTTAGCAGAAGTGGTAAAACCCCTACAAGCTTATACTTAGCACTGCAGTACGGCATTAAAGCGGCAAACTACCCTATTACAGAAGAAGATTTAGATAATGAAGGTTTGCCTAAATGTTTAGTCCCTTATAAACACAAGTTATTTGGACTCACGATTGACCCTGAGAGGCTTGCGGCTATAAGGCATCGACGTATGGCTAACTCTAAGTATGCTTCAATTAAACAGTGCCGTATTGAGGTGCGCGAAGTGGAAATGTTGTATAAGCGTCACAAAATAGCTTACTTTAATTCTACGCATCATTCTGTTGAAGAAATATCTGCAAAAATACTGATAGAGACAGACTTGGAGCGACGTAAGTACTAACTTACTCATCAAATTTGAAATAAAAAAAACCGCAACTAAGCGGTTTTTTTGTATCAATAAATATTATTTACGTGCGTCTTTTAGTAAATCAGCGACTAAAAAGCCTAACTCTAATACTTGGTCGGCGTTAAGGCGTGGATCACACTGTGTTTTGTAACGCTGTGCTAAGTCATCGTCAGATAAACCGTAAGCACCGCCTGTACACTCTGTAACGTGCTGACCTGTCATTTCTAGGTGAACACCACCTGCGTATGAACCTTCTGCTTTGTGTACAGCGAAGAATTGACTGATCTCGCGCATGATATTATCGAAGTTACGCGTTTTGTAACCTGAAGTCGCTTTTTCAGTATTGCCGTGCATTGGATCAGAACTCCAAATTACTTTGCGGCCTTCTTGTTGAACTCTTCTTACTAGTGCTGGGAGTTTTTCTGGCAGTACGTCTGCACCCATACGCGTAATTAGCGTTAATCGACCAGGAATGTTATCTGGGTTTAATGCGTCAATTAAACGAATTAGGTCGTCTGGGTCCATACCTGGGCCAACTTTAACACCAATTGGGTTTTTAATGCCTTTAAAGAACTCAATATGTGCGTGGTCTAGTTGGCGTGTACGTTCACCAATCCAAACAAAGTGAGCAGAACAATCGTACCAATCACCCGATAAATGGTCGCGACGTGTTAGTGCCTCTTCGTAACCAAGTAGTAAAGCTTCGTGAGAAGTGTATAAATCGGTTTCTTTTAAGCTTGGCGCAATTGTAGAGTTAATTCCGCACACTTCCATAAACTCTAGTGCGTCTTGAATTTTATCTGCAAGTTGTTGGTATTTTTCTTTAAGTGGATTTGCAGCAACAAAACCCATGTTCCAGCGGTTAACCTGATGAAGATCGGCTAGGCCACCTTGTGCAAATGCACGTAATAAGTTCAACGTAGCAGCACTATGATGGTATGCAGTCATTAAACGTTGTGGGTCTGGAATGCGCGCTTCTTCTGTAAACTCAATATTATTAATAATGTCGCCACGGTAAGATGGTAAAGACACGCCATTAATTGTTTCTAAGTCTGCTGAACGAGGTTTAGCGTATTGACCAGCCATACGCGCTATTTTAACTACAGGGCATTTACCGCCATAAGTTAATACAACAGCCATTTGTAAAATTGTTTTGAATGTATCGCGAATATTAGCGGCATTAAAATCGCTAAACGACTCGGCACAGTCACCACCTTGAAGTAAAAATGCACGACCTTCGCACACGTCTTCAAGTTGTTTGAATAGGCTTCTTGTTTCTTCTGCAAAAACTAGAGGCGGAGCCGTTTTTAATTGGCCTTCTACTGATTTAAGTATTTCTTGATCTGGGTACTGTGGCTGCTGCAGTATTGGCAGCTCTCTCCAGCTATTTGGGTTCCACGATGACATAATTTTTCCTCATTCCTACATTACCTGATAAGAAGAAATTAACGTATGCAGACCCCTATGTTCAAGGACTAAATTCACTATTTTCCAATTATTTAGTTATGAGTTAAGTATAAAAGTAATTTTACTTAACTCAGGTGATTATATAACAATCACTTTAGTTTTATTTTAAATAAACTAAAGTGATTAAAAACATACAATTAGAGTTAATTAGTTTCAATTTTAACACATTGAGAATAAATAAAGCACAAGGGTATATTATATGTATTTTACCAAAGAACACATCATACTTAAATTGCATCAAATGTACTCTTAACTTTACGCGCTAAATTAATTATTAACTAACAGGGACTATGTGCAGGCCTAAATATATGATATGGCATTTTGTGTTGCTCATTTATATGTACTTTAAGCCTAGTAGAATAGCGCTGTTGATTATTCTGATGCCAGAATATACTTACAACTGACACAAGGTAATCTGCTGATTCACCACTCACCTTCCCACCCTGCCGCCAACGTTATTTAGCAAGTTGTGATAACTAAAAACTTAACTGCCAGTGATGCCTTAAATGGCTCTCATGCAAAAATCATGTATGACATTCTACGCTTTTGGATGATAAACCCATAGTTAAAACACGTTATAATATTAATCACTAATTAGAGAAACAACCAAAACTAACACTATTATTTAGAATACAACCGCACCAAGTACATTTTACATTTCTCATTTATTACACTATATGGGCAATTAAGCTCTAAGCGGACTAACTCTTTAATCAATAAAACAGTACTAAATTACAGGAATAAGTAGAACCATTCACTCCAGAAAGAACACATCATACATTATTTGCTTTTGATGCGATCTGAACACCGAGTATTGTTTTATTAAATATTTACTCAATGCAAAGTGCATGCAATAATATGAAGTTAGTAAGATGTGTTCTTTGAGGTGTGCCGTGGTTACTAAAGTGCAAATTAGGAGTCAGTTTGATTTAATGAACGAATTAACTTTAAGGTTAATTGAGGAATTAAACGAATGTGAGTTTTCCAGAGCAGAGTACTATCAGTTACCTGATGTAAGTAATTTAGATGAAAATAAGGTTCCTGAGTCCATACTTGTCTCTAAAATAACTGGAGCGCCGGCTCAAAAGGCAATTTTAAACTCCTTTTCTGACATTTATAAAAAATCGGGCTTAAGCAGTCGCGTGTTAAAAAGGCACCCTGGTTTACTTGTTATTAAAAATGCAGATAAACAAGCTTTAAATAATCGTATAGCACAAGTTAACAAAGCTAAAGCTAGTTTCAAAGAGTGTATATTGGCAATTGATAATAACGATGCCCGATTTGAGGCTGTTCATAATGCAATACCAAATTTAATAACACTTGCTGCTTATCGTAAGATTCACAGTGAGAGTGAATCACCATTTTCCGTTAGGTTTACTTGGATGCACAAGCACGCAACTAAAACATTGACTAAAAAAATGGCCCTCGAAATGCTCGACAAATCGGCCAGTTATCGAAATCCAAGAATGATAGATCAACAAAAATGGCAATCACTTGTAGCTCAAGAACAATTACGGGTTGCTAGTTTAGGTGAAAAGGAAAAATTAAGAATTCGTCGCCCTACTCGCGTAAGTCCTCAAGTTAATGTGAGATACACAGCACAAAACCGCTATCATGTGAGCGCCGCATTACCATTTATTCTGATTAATCCAGAACCAGACGTTAAACTAGGTATCTTACCTGATTATAAAAAACCCGAAGCTCATCCTCGAAAACGTGAGTATGATTTTTTAGTTGATAGGCTATATTTAGAACAAGTTGACCGATAGCTATTATGTTAAAAAGGCCACAATATGTGGCCTTTTTAGTAGATATGTACAGTATTTAAAATAACATTTATTATTTTTCTACTATCTCTTCTATTTTATCTTCATCAATTAACACTGCATTTTCAACAATACGTTTACCGCCTTGAATCTCAATGCGTTTGTTGTGTTTGTTCAATGTAAGTATTTCATCGCAAAACTGATCAGAGGGGTGCATTTCGTATGTGTAATCAATAATGTTACCAGTTTTGTCATCTTTGACGTTTGTAATGCTGTATTCTGATATAGCACCTTTTTCAATCAAATCTTTCATTGTGGTGGTCATATCACGACGAAGCGCTTTTAATTTATTTTCCGTAATATCATCAGTTGAATAAATAGATCCGTATTTTTCCATAATAGAAAGTAATCTAAAATGATACGTTTTACCTGGAGCTGCATAACGCCAAAGGTGATACAAACGAAGCATCATCCAACGCGACAATCCCCGTTTTAATTCTTGTGCACTATTAAAGTAATACCCTTTGTATTCAAGGTTATCAATCATGTTATGAACAAACGCATTTAGGCAGGCCACACACTTTACATTGCCACCTTGACCTTTTTTGCCACTAAAGTGAAGTGACGATAAAAAGTTCATATTTGACTCGTAAAACGAATCATCTATATCGGAGTTTTTAGTATCGGTTGCTGAATATTTAAATGAAAGTTTAGAACCTTGCAATGCTTCAAGTGACTCTTTAATTGCAGGATAGGGCATTGACTGCCCTACCGCTTTGAGCTCTTGCGCTAATTCGTTCATAGAAAAAACAACCGCGTATTGAATACCGGACTTAAAATTAATTTTAACTATTTTGCCTTTAGAAGCTAAACGAATAAGTGCTCGTTCTACTTTTTCTTCTCTGTCCGATGGCCAAACAAGATACTCAATATCTTCGCCATCTTTACGAGTACTGACAACAGCAGGGGTAATTTTTATCTCACCATCGTATAAAATACCATCTACTTTCTCTGATATTTTACGCGTAATGATTGTTTTTTTAGGCGCTTCTTCAAGTGGCAATTTTTTATAGCCAGAGCGAACAAAACGGCCCCACAAATCATAATGATTAAACGTGTTTGAATATGCACGTAAACCATGAGCTGCATTTTCAATAGAAATTCGCACGTCTTTGTTGTCTGTAAATAGTGCTAAACTTTCGTTATCAATTGCACTTTCCACCCCGTGGATTTGGCCCCTGAGTGTATCGGGCAAATTATCTACCGAGATGTTGACCTTTCGGCTCATTGTTCTTATTTCCATTTTTATTGCGACATCTAATAACAACACATTAAACAACAAAAGTTAAATGTTTAAGTTAGTATAAAAGTGATCTGACTTTAAATAAAACGTTTAGATCACTATTATACTAAGTAATGTACATAACTTGCGATTTCAGATCATATTTTTACTAACTAGGTCATCTCAAATCGGTTTTTTACTAACTCAGCTGTTATTTTGTCCATCACAATGGCTTTATTTTAAAATTTAGCACGACAAATTCATACGAAAATTAATATCCCTGTGGATAAAGGCTTATCGAGTTAGCATAGATCTGATCTGTACCAAGTACAGATCAGATCTATACTAATTAAACGTACCTATTGACGCTAAGGTTAGTGCATAACTTGATAATTTACTTAGTAAAAAATTGATCTCAAGGGCTTTTTTTGTTCATAACCTTATGCGCAACCTGTGTATAACTTGATTTAAAAAATAAGGCTTAGTAAAAAGGTGATCTGCAGGTAGATAAAGATCTGATCTTAACCAAGTATAACGCTGATCTGCTTTTTTTTATATTGTTTATATTAATCATAATGTTATGTGTTAATTTAAGGTCCTTAATCTTTACTACCTTATATATTTAACCACCTTTAAACTTCTTTGTTTATACTAAGCAATATTAAAAGTGTAAAAGTATTTTTAAATGTCTTCTTTTTAAAATGCATGTCGTCTTAAATAGTTGTTTACAGCAATTTGAATGGACATTATACTAACTGCCTAACTTTGAGGAAGAAAGTATGTCTATCAATAATAACGCGCTAAGTACCTACCGGCTTTTAAAAGCAACTGCAGAAGTAGCTGAAAAATCTTTAGAAGGTCGTATTCAGCACTATCGTGCTCATCTTAAATCAGAAGAAAAAGAATTAAGAACTTATACGCAAAAAGCAGCTGCCGATTTATTAGGTTGTAATAATCGTACTTTAAAAAGACGTCATGACAACGGTGACTTTGATGATTTAAACATAAAACGCGGCGCCAATGGTCATTATGCTTACACATTAGTAAACATTTTTGCTATGGCTGATATTATGGATATTAAACCAGATCATCGTACTGATGATGACAAACTGCAAGTCATTGTCATTAATTCTCTCAAAGGTGGTTGTGGCAAAACAACCAGCATGGTTAATATTGCAGCAGCGCTGGCAACTACCAATATTAAGCGCTATCGCATTGGAATAATTGATTTAGATCCTCAAGGCTCTTCTTCAAGCTTTTTTCCTTCAAGCGAACATGACCCAATTACTGTTGGTGATTTAATGCGTGATTGTATAGATTTGGATGAGGGCGAAACATGGCCTGAATTTGTTTCAAACTCATTTTTACCAACGCATATCCCAAATATTCGTGTACTACCATCAGGTATGGACGATTTTTATTTTGAGCACGAAACTGCAACATTACTCAAAGACACCTCAAATTATGAGCAAACTCGTCATTACCATAAGTTACTTGAAAAAGTAATTAACCCTGTTAAAGACGAGTTTGATATTATATTAATAGATACAGCTCCAACTCTTAACTTTATGTTTTATAATGCATTAATGGCTTCTACTGCGATGCTTATCCCTGTTCATCCAGAAGCTGTAGACTTTGATGCTAATAATAAATATTTAAAACGACTAGGCGAGATTTACCATACCGTTGCGGCACTTGGCCATGAGGGATGGGATTTTATGCAGTTTTTAGTGACCAACTATGTAAAAGGTAATCACTCACAGCGCGATATTGTTAAAGATGTTCGTAGTGCATTCGGTCGCCAAGTTATGAGTTACCCAATCAACCACAGCTCGGCGATTACTGCTAGCTCTTCGTCTTTCAATACTATTTTTGATCAAAAAGCGTCAGACAGCTTAGCAAGCCGTGAATCACTAATGCGCGCTCAAGAAAATATTAAAGATGTGGTCGATGAGCTAGAAATGCTTATTCGTTCAAATTGGCAGTCAACTCAATCAACACTCAATACCCCTAAGTAAGGATGTTAAATAAAAATGGCTAAAAAACGTAAAAATGACACCCGCTTAGATCCTTTTGCAACAGCTGTAGGAAGTAGTAGCCTTGACGCATTACTTGAACAAGCAAATGCTGGTGATGTAATTCGCATGCCAGCACCGAGCGATCCTGAGCGCCAAATTACTCTTATTTGCAAAGTGATCGCACACGCTGACATTGAATCTACAACAGGTGTGTACGGTAAAAACCGCCGTGTACAAGCACTTCTTAACGAAAAGTCAGTATCGGATATTTTACCTGCCATTGCAGAGGATGGCCGTAATCAGCACCCTGCGTTACTTTGGGATCAGGGTGGTAAAAGCTTAGTCTTAGCGGGTTCTCGCCGTCGTATGGCCTGTATTTTAGGTAACGCTGATTATTTAGTACTTAGTTCAAGTGACTTTACTGAGCAAGACGCTAAAATTTTAGCTGTATCTTCAGATCAATATATCGCTCCAAGTCTATGGGAGCTAGGACAAGCTTACCAGCAAACTAAAAATGAGCTTATTGAACAAGGTAAAAAAGGATCTTACAGAGAGATTGCTGCAATTGAAGGTGTATCACACACCGCCATTGCAGATGCTGTTAAAGCGTATGAACAAATACCTGCTGAAGTTATTGCACTCTACCCTACTGCGAATCACGTGGGTCGCGAAGTGGCTAAAAAGCTCATGAGCGCAAAGGAGAGAGACCAAGAGGCGTTTAATCAACTTGTTAGTGACCTAGCTAGTGATGAAGAGCTAAACGCCATTACAAGTGACGACAAGCGTGCAATGGCAATCACTAAATGCCTAACTGCTGAGCCTCAAGCTGCTGTTAAGCGTGAAGCTGTACTTGAAAATAAGTTTGTATCGGTACAACGCAATTTAAAAAGTGGTGATGTGTCTATCAAAATCGACAATAAAGTGATGACAGACAAACGCTTAGAACAATTAACTAAGCTATTAAGTGTCTTTAATTAGTTAGTTAAATAATGATCTGTCAGACATATATACTTAGTTAAATACTGATCTGACAGATTGTTTTGTTAGTAAAAATCTGATCTTTACTAGCCTAATCCTACCTTAAATAATCATATTTCCTCTTCAAGATCACTTTTTTACTAACTAATCGCCCCTTTTTAGCTATTTGCTCTTGGTTTATTATTATTGTTAGTAAAATTGTGATCTATAACGTGTGGTTTAATCTTTATATTTGTATGTAGTGCCTAATATTTTGCGAAATTTTATACTCATTTTTACCTATAAACCGATTTTTTACTAAGCTATCAGCTCCAACCAGTTTATATCTTGTTAATAGTGCTTTAGCTCAGAGCACATAAGGCATATACTGGCAGAATTATTTTTAAAATTTAATGCTTAGAGTGACATGTCTGCTAACTTATCAAAAAATGATTTAATGGCTATTTTTGAAGAAATTAAAAATGAGCAGGCTACCCAGTTTCCTCTTTCTGAACGCTTTATTAAAAAACTTTTTCGCGAAAATGTCTTAGATAAAGGCAAAGAGTACTACAAGAAAGGTCAAATCACCTGGCTAGAGCATACCCCTAATTTTTCTGTTGTAGACTCTACCGTGCAAGTGGATAACGGATCATCATTTAACCAACGTATTGAGATCAGTAAAGTACCAACTGGTTATTCTGTTGATACACACTGTACGTGTAATGCAAAAACCAAATGCCGACATTTAGCTGCTATTTTGTTTAAGCTTAAAATAGAGCACTCTGGTGAATACGGTGAAGATTACTTCATTAATGATTGGTTTAGTGAATTAAGCGCTCTTAAAAGTGGTGATCAACATACGCCGTCGCAAGTATTATTATTTGTATTAGATATTGAAAATAACAAAGTATTTTTAACACCTAAAATAGCTAATTTTGAGACTAAAAAGAATTACACGTTAGGCCGAAACCTCACAGAGCAACAGTTAAATAGTTTCGTAACGCCAAATGATTTACTCGAAAGTGATTTTAGATTATTTAGTTGGATACGTTCACAAAATGCAGTAGGAAGTATTGAGCTAAAAGGCCAATGGGGCTTTAGTGCCCTACAACAATTGATAGCTACTGAACGCTTGTTTTTTCAGCGCTCTCGCGTGCCAATTAAAGCGCAATCTGGCCAAGCATTGAGTTTTAGTTGGGAGCAAGATAAAGATCTATCACAATTAGTTATTAAGCTTGAGCAAACCCAAAACTGGGCTTTATTAAAAACAACACCGCCTACTTATCTCGATTTAGATCATTTAAAAGCGGGTCGTCTTCGTACCCCATTGAGTGCAGACGAAATAGCGCATTTACAAACTATGCCTGCTTTGCATGACGCTAATTTTGACAGAATATATAAACAGCTTGCCGATAACTTTGGTGCAGGTGTTATACCGCACCCTACTAACTTGCAGCCAACGTTACCTAAGCTATCTAGTAATGCTGTTTTAAAAGTAACAATGGGCGAGCAAGGTTTATCACTTTCGCTGTTATTTAAGTATAAAAATAAAAACTATTTAGCTGGTTCTGCCCCAGCAAGTACTATAAATAGCGCATTTGAAAACACCGTAACTAACGAGCTAATCAATCTAGGGTTTGAATTTTGTAAAGGGGGTTTACAAAGTGAGCTTGTATTTACAAAGCAATCTCCTATCCATTTGCATTGGCTAATATACGAAGTATTCCCTGGCTTTAAGCAGCGTGGTTGGCAAGTCAGTGTAAGTAAAGTAACAAGCCCTAATCCACAATGTGAAGTGAGTTTACATGTACACCGTGCAGCAGGGCATCAAATGCACTGCAAAGTATTGTTGTGTGACGCAAAAGCATCGCTGTTGTTTACTAATGCTGATTCGCTTTATCAGTCATTGAATCGCCAAAGTGAACTGTTTTATTACTACCCGCTTGGCCGTCAATTTGGGGTTATTAATAAGTCTGCCATTAACTTATTAAACGAATTTAAAGAACGTTTTGAATTTGTAAAAACACGTGACGAATTTAATATTCCGCTTTCGTATTTGCCTGAACTAGTAAAGCACACAGCTATTAACGTAGAGCTTCACGACGATTCACTTGAGCTATATTTACAAGAGTTAAATAATACCGATAAGGCAATGCCTAAGGTTTCATTACATGGCTTAAATGACTCAGTAACACTTCGTGAGTACCAACAGCAAGGCGTTGATTGGCTTAGCTTTTTAAAACGTCATCAATTAGGTGGTATTTTAGCTGACGACATGGGGTTGGGTAAAACACTCCAAGTTATTGCATTTTTAGCGAGTACATTTAATCGCCCACAAGCAGGCCCTACACTTATAGTGTGCCCAACTAGCTTGGTGAGTAATTGGAAAAACGAAATTACTAAGTTTGCTAAAAGTTTAAAAGTAACCACTATTTTTGGATCAAACCGTAACGATCCTTTACAACACTTAGCACAAGCGCAATGCATTCTTACTACATACCCGCTTTTAAAGCGTGATATTGCATATTATTCGCCATTATATTTTGAAAATATTATCCTCGATGAAGCACAATACATTAAAAACGATACCGCACAGGTCTCACGATTAGTTAAACGCTTAAATGCCGACTTTAAACTTTGTTTAAGTGGTACTCCAATCGAGAATAATTTACTTGAGCTTAAATCGTTACTCGATTTTGCTATGCCATCGTTACTTGGGTCTCAAGCCCACTTTAAGCAGCACTTTCAAACACCTATTGAGCGTGAAGCTGATATGCAGAGGGCTGAGCAGTTAAAAGCGTTAATTATGCCCTTTATAATGCGCCGCACTAAAGCACAAGTAGCGCAAGAGCTGCCTGAAAAAACAGAGCTCACAAAAGAGTTTGAGTTTGAGCCTAAGCAAAAAGAAATGTATCAAGGCATTACACGTTCATTAGAAGAGAAGCTAATAGACTTATTTGCCGAACAAGGCGCACAAAAAAGTAAGCTTGCATTTTTAGAGGCGCTTTTAAAGTTAAGGCAAATTTGTTGCCACCCTAAATTAATAGATCCAGATACTCAAGCAGGCTCCGCTAAGCTTGAATGGTTAACAACACACTTACCGCTTATGCTAAGCCTGGGTCGTAAGATTATTATATTTAGTCAGTTTACATCGGCACTCGATTTAATAGCCCAACGCCTTGAAGAAATAAACATTAACTTTAGTATGCTTACAGGGCAAACGCGTCAACGAGATAAAGTAATCGACGAGTTTACCAGTGGTAAAACATCCGTGTTTTTAATTAGCTTAAAAGCCGGTGGAACAGGCCTTAACTTAACACAAGCAGATACCGTTATTCATTTTGATCCATGGTGGAATCCCGCAGTAGAAAAGCAAGCGACTGATAGAGCCTACCGTATTGGTCAAACTAATCCTGTATTTGTTTATAAGCTCATAATGAGTAACTCAATAGAGCAAAAAGTATTTAGAATGCAGCAAGACAAGCAAGCCCTTGTTGATGCATTATTTACTGATAAATCAATGAGCTTTACAAAGTTTGATGAGCAGCAAATGTTGTCATTAATTAAAAACTAAAAAAGATCTAAAAAGTTTTGATCTTTTTATGAACTTAATTAAAAAGCGGACGTCTATTATTATGCTTGTTGATTAATTGCAGTTAACACAAGCATCATGTTGATTTCCCATTTAGTTACTAATTTTAGTAATGATTGAGCCAGCCCATTTTGAGTTGGCTTTTTTTATGTCTAAAATTTAGCGTGCAGCACTTATTTTAAAAGTTTTTATTTTTTTATGAACTTAATTCAAAAAGACGCGTCTACTATTATGCTTGTTGATTAATTGCAGTTAATACAAGTTTTCATGTTGATTCCCTATTTAGTTACTAATTTTAGTAATGATTGAGCCAGCCCATTTTGAGTTGGCTTTTTTTATGTCTAAAATCTAGCGTTCAGCACTTATTTTAAAAGTTTTTTATTTTTTTTGAACTTAATTAAAAAAGACGCGTCTACTATTATGCTTGTTGATTAATTGCAGTTAATACAAGTTTTCATGTTGATTCCCCCTATTTAGTTACTAATTTTAGTAATGATTGAGCCAGTTCATTTTGAACTGGCTTTTTTTATGCCCATAATTTGATTTGTTTAAATCAACCCGAATAAAAATAATTGATCTTCCGCAAATTAATTTGACTTAATTATTCTGTTATCCGGTCTACTCTAATGCCTGTTGTTATATAGCCTCACCTAATAATATTAGTTATTTTGGTGATTATGTATTTAAGTTGCAGCTTGCTCGGGCACATGTTGATTATCCCTTTGATTACTTAACTTAGTAATATTTGACCAGCTTATTTTAAGCTGGCTTTTTTATGTCTGTAATTTCTTAACTCCCCTACTTCTGTTGTTGGTTATTGGTTATGATGGCATGTCTCTAAATTTTATAAGTTTATTTTATGCTCACTCAAGTACTCACTAATATTGATTGGCTAAGCGCTGGTGCTGGTGTTGCTTTAGGCGTCCTATTTTACGGCGCTGTATCAACACGGCTTCGCAAAAAGCTACATCTACAAATAAGCGAACAGCAGCAACAGCTTTCCCTGTTACAAAACCAATTTGATAATAAAGAGCTGCAATACAGCGCCTTGCTAGAAGATCATGAACTGCTAGAACATACTCACCAAGAGCAGCGCGATGAAGCGCAGCATTTTAAAACGCGTTTTAGCGAACAAGAAAAACAAAGCATTCAATACAATCATTTTTGGCGTAAAGCCGAAGGCGAGCTGGCAGCGCTTCGTGAACAATATAATCAGCGCGATGTTGAATATAATAATATGCGCACTACCCTTGAGCAAAAACAGCAAAACTTTAGCGAGCAACTCGCGCAAATTGAGCAAAGTAAAAATACGCTCAAAAAAGAGTTTGAAAACCTAGCCAATAAAATTCTAGAAGAAAAATCACAAAGCTTTAAAACCTTAAATCAAGAAAGCATTGAGCAATTATTAAAACCAGTTCAAGGCGAGCTAAAAGGCTTTAGAGAAAAAATGGAATCAATGCACGTTGAAGACATAAAACAACGGACTGCACTTAAAACCGAGCTACTGCATTTGCAAGCTAAAAGCCAAGCTATAACAGATCAAGCCGACAAGCTCAGTAACGCCCTACAAGGGCAAAAGAAAACCCAAGGTAATTGGGGTGAGCTTATGCTCGAAAACGTATTAGATAGTGCTGGCTTACGTGCAGGCGTTGATTATAAGCGCGAAGTGTCGTTTAACACTGAAGATGGCCGCTTACGCCCTGATGTAGTTGTGTACTTACCACAGGGTCGCCACTTAGTTATTGATGCTAAAACTTCATTAAATGCCTATACACGCTACGTGAATGCTGAAAATGATCTAGATGCTAATCAAGCAATTAAAGAGCATGTAAACGCCGTTACAGCTCGTATTAATGAACTTGCGAGTAAATCGTACGACCGCTTACCAGGTATTAACTCGCCAGAAGTGGTGGTTATGTTTGTACCAATAGAATCAGCTTTTGTAGAAGCACTCAAATATCAAAGCGATATTTACCAACAAGCAATCGAAAAAAATATACTGGTAGCTACACCCACGACTTTGCTTACTAGTTTAAATATTGTTAAACAGTTATGGCGTTTTGAAGAGCAAACTAAATACTCAAAAGAGCTGGCAAGTCGAGCGGAGCGTTTTTATAACAAGCTCAATGGTTTTTTATTGAGTATGGAAGGTGTAGGTAAGCAGCTTGATAAAGCGAAAGAAAGTTATGATAAAGCATTCTCGCAGCTATACCGTGGTAAAGGTAATTTAATTAAACAAGCATCAGAGTTTAAAGAGCTTGGTGTATCGGTACAAAAAGAGTTACCTAGTGAGAGCGTAGAACGTGCTCAATTAGAATTAGATTAACCCTGATTTATTTTTATTTAGTTTATGTAAGTTAAACCTTAAGGATATTTATGAATAATAAGATTGTAGGAATTGTTTTAATCGTTATAGGTATCGCTTTAATTATGTGGGGATACGACGTGTATGATGCGGCGGCTTCGCAGCTTAGCCGTGCATTTAGTGGCGACACACCAATAGAAGCATGGGCGGGTATTATTGGCGGTGCCATCTGTGTGTTAATTGGTATTAAAAAGCTCAAGTAACCTGAACTTGAATAATTGATCTATTTAAGCAGCTATTTTCAGCGCTAACTACGTTGAATTTAGTTGCAATTTGCTGCACTGCACAGTGTTACTTGGCAAGATAAAACTCTTACAGGGCTTGCCAGCAATTGCATTGTGAAAGAGACAAATACGTCGTGTATTGCAAGGCAAACCTTTAATAATAAACGTTTTTGTAATATTTACCCCAATTATTTCAACTACGCTCGGTTAAATTAGCTAAGTGTTGCCGCAATCGCTTTGATAGTGAGATTATTTGTGCATCTTTAATTTATTGCGGTTTTGTCTACTAATTTGTACACATCTAATAAATGTAACCATTTTATATTGTATAAATGAGTATTAAAGCGTGCACCAATTTGGAAGTATGCTTTTTTATCAAGCTATTAAAATGCACTGTTTTGTACATTTAAAAGGACTATACGAGTAAAGAAAATAATCAGTTATAAATGTTAATTCAAACGTCTATTCAGTGTTTGTTAATTTAACTATCTTATTGATAGTATTGTCATTTATTATATTCTCCTTGCTTGAGTTTGGTTGTTATTTATACTAGCTTAGAGCGTAGATATTTAACCTACTCAAGGAGAATAGTCACATGGTATCTCGCAGAAATTTTATTAAAGCAGGGGCTGCCTTAAGTTTAGGCTCTATTTTTAGTGCTTCAGCTTTGGCTGAGCAACTAAAGGTAAAAATGTCTAACGGCAGTGTTATGCAAACTAAAGGCTCAATAGATAAAAGCGCTGCTCTACCCACAAACGATGTTACTAACGCTAAGCATTACCGGCCGGAATCAAGAATGGGCTTGGGCGGCCTTGCCGCCGGGAATGGCTTTAATACTATATCAAGCGATACAGAAATTTTAACAATGCTAAATGCAGCATGGGATTCTGGTATTCGTCATTTTGATACATCACCTTTTTACGGTTTGAGTTTAAGCGAAAGGCGCTTCGGTGATTTACTTCGAAACAAAAAGCGTGAAGATTATGTTTTATCCTCAAAAGTAGGTCGCCTTCTTACCCCTTCAGCAGAGCCTTTAGAAAATAGTTGGCATTGGGCTGATCACTCACCGTTTCATTATAAGTATGATTATTCAGCCTCAGGCACGCGCCGTTCAATAGAAGATACTTTGCATCGTATTGGTGTCGCCTCACTCGATATTGTCTATATTCACGATTTATCACCACAAAACAGCGATATGGGAGATGACTGGCTTAAGTATTTTGATCAAGCGGCTAAAGGTGCTATTCCTGAGCTGACTAAAATGCGTGATGAAGGAATAATTAAAGGCTGGGGTTTTGGAGTAAATACACCTCATGCTGTTTATAAAGCGCTTGATATGTCAGACCCAGATATTTGCTTACTAGCGCTGCAGTATTCAATTTTAGATCACAAGCAGGCACTTGATAAAACCTTTCCTATGCTTGATAAACGAGGTATTTCAGCAGTCATTGGTGCGCCGCTTAATGGTGGTTTTTTAGCCGGTCGTAACCGCTTTAATTACTCGCCTAAAATTCCAGGGCCTATGCAGCAAAAGTTTAATGCAATAAGCGACATTGCATCTAAACATGGGATTGATATTAAAACAGCTGCACTGCAGTTTGCAGAGGCGCCTTCAACGGTATCCTCAATTATTCCTGGGGCACGCACGGAGGAGCAAATTAAAGCTAATGTAGCCTCAATGAAGGTTACTATTCCGGATGCGTTTTGGAGTGAGTTAAAAGCTAAAAACTTGATTGAACAAAACGCGCCAGTGTAAGTTGGCTATTTAGGTGTGCTACTTAAATGCACCAGTGTAAGCACACCTATTTATAACTAATGTTTAATTAAGCCACACTTGAGAGGGTTGATTGTTGAGTGCTTGTATAAGCCCAATTAACACACTCTTGCGCTAAAATCGCGATGGTATCTAAACATGTATCGGGTGAATTAAATACTTGTTCATTTAAAACTAGCGGTATTTCGGTGCAACCAAATAGTACTGTATCGGCACCGTGGGCTAGCATTAGCTCATAACTTTGTTTTAAAAGATTATGTCCTGAGGTTAAATCTCCTGACTTAACCGCCGTTATACCTTGCATTATAAATGTTTGCTGCTGCTCGTTAGGCTCAATAAATTTAATATTGTGCTTACTAAATGCCGTCTGATATATCCGCATATTGAGCGTGGCTGTGGTTGCTAATATCCCTATCTTACGTTTGCCCGTTGCCTTTGCGCGCTTAATAACGCTTTGTACAATACTAATGGTATGCACATCAGCATTTTGCGTTAGTGCGTTGTACCAATAATGCGCGGTATTACACGGTATAACAATGCAACTTACACCTAAGCTAGTAAGTTGGTTAAAACCCTTTTTAAGCTCAAAAAATGGATTTTCATCTTCAATACCCATTAAAAAATTTGTTCTGTCAGGAATTTGCGGGATATTCCTTATAAACATAGGTATGTGCTCTTGATCATTATTAGCAGGTGATAACGCAATTACTTGATTCATAAATGAGGCGGTAGCCAAAGGACCCATTCCTCCCAATATTCCTAGTGTTCTAAGCATTGTTATATTCCGATAAGTTGTTACTGTATGGGTTAAATTTATCGTGTTTTTTTTGTTTTGAATAATGCTATTATTTTACTGGCCATGCTTAAATTGCATATCTTGAGTGAGTATTATGAATATAGAGAGTAAATGGTTAGAAGATTTTTTGGCCTTATCTAATACAAAAAGCTTTTCGCAGGCCGCAAGGCTTAGGCATATAACGCAACCTGCTTTTAGTCGACGAATTAAAGCATTAGAAGAAGCCGTAGGTGCAGAGCTAATAGATAGAGAGAACTTACCAATTACACTTACCTCAAGCGGTAAAATATTTCATATAACAGCGCGTAATCTAATAAACCAAATGAATAACTCAGTGAGTATGTTAGAAGAACTCTCCTCTGAAGAAACTCACTCAGTAAAGGTTGCTGCAGCGCACTCATTAGCTACGTTTTTAGCGCTAAAGCTGTCGCACTTTCATAGTAAAAGTGATCGCAAAGTAGTCCTCAATATAGAAGCCATTGATGTTGATAAAGCCACAGCTACGCTCGAACAGGGCGCATGTGACCTACTTATTGCTTTTGATAACGAACGATTAAAGTTACCTCCGTTTAGTCATCAAAAAATAGGCAGTGCAGAGTTATTGCCAGTGAGTGCCTGCAATGCAAACGGTAAGGCAATATACAATTTAGAAAGTGATGGGTTTGTACCTCACTTAGCTTACAGTTTAGATTCTTATATGGGTAGGCAGTTAGAGCCGATAATATCGGGCTCTAAACTTAAAAAAGTATTTGTATCGTCGATGACAGAGCTTTTAAAAATACAGGCTTTAGAGGGTAATGGCATTGCTTGGTTACCAAACTATGTCATTACTAAAGAGCTAAAAGAGAAAAGTTTAGTTGTGGTTGGCCAAAAGCATCATTGCGTACCTATTACATATTATGCGTATCGGTACCATGCAGCGCTTCACCCTGGCGGCGAGAGCGTCTGGAATAAATTAAAAGAGCTAAATGTATAACGCAAAAAATTACTGTAAACCCCCATTACAGTAAAATGGGCGTTATTAATTTAACGCGCTCACAGTAATATGAATCTGTATTTTAATTATATTCCTATTTTATTATGGATTTTTACTTCCATAATAATTGGGTGTTTTGTCCCTTTTTTAATTTGCTCAGATAGTGACGAATTATCCATATCATGCAGTGCTGCGGCTTTGGCAAATGAGCCTTGTTGCACTACATCTACAAATAACGTTAATTGATTACTTATCGATATATCACTGTCCTAAATCCCAGTAAGGTGTATCGCCATAATAGCCACTTGCAAAATCAACAAACGCACGTACTTTACTGGGTAAAAACTGTCTGTTTGCATACACCATGTAAAGCCCCATTGGCTCGGGTTCGTAGTCATTTAAAATGCGCACTACTTTACCTTGAGCCAGTGCTTCCCCTGCTATAAATGTTGGCTGCATAGCAATACCACCACCCGCAATGGCTGTATTTAGTAGCAAATCACCATTGTTAGCCACAAAGTTACTTTCAAGCTTTAGCTCGCTTTTTAACTCATTAACCCCAAATAATCGCTTTGTGGGTTCGCTGTGGGAATAGCGTAAATAATTATGTGACTGTAAATCTAAAAGCGTTTGTGGCGTGCCATGGCGTTCTAAATAGTCGGGTGATGCAAACACCGCTAGGTGTATAGGCGCAATTTTTTTAGCTATGAGCGTTGAGTTTTTTAATACGCCAATGCGTAGAGCAATATCAATACCCTGCTCTACTATATCTACATATTGGTCGGTGAGCCGTAAATCTAACTTTAAATTTGGATACTGCTTTTGAAAATCAACCAGCAAACCTGCTAAATGCTTAGTACCAAACGACATAGGTGCACTAATACTAAGCACACCCGAGACATTCTCGCTTAAGTTATTTAGTGAGTTTTCCATGTCTTCAATATCAATAATCACCTGCTGACAACGCTGATAATATTGATTTCCAGCTTCTGTAACACTTACTTTTCGCGTTGTACGGTGTAATAAACGCGTGCGTAGATTATCTTCCAGCGCAGAAATATATTTGCTGACTAACTGCGGCGAAATATCGAGTTTATCGGCCGCTTTTGAAAACGATCCTTCTTGCACAACGGCTAAAAAGGTCTTCATGGTGGTGAGTTTATCCATCTTTAACAATAGTTTATTGATAATGTATAAATAAGTATCATATTTATCGTCAAATTAGAAACTTATATAGTGTTTATAACTTGTTTATTTGTTTAAGGTTTTAGTATGACTCAACTTGCTTTATTTATATCTCACGGCTCGCCAATGATGGCTGTTCAGCAATCGGCTACGTCAGATTTTCTTGCATCATTAGGTCAAACGGTGAGTAAACCACGTGCTATTGTGGTGTTTTCTGCCCACTTTGATGAAGCGCACGATATAGTTATTACATCCGGAGATGCGCCGCATACTATTCACGACTTTTATAACTTCCCCAAGCCCCTGTATGAAATTCAATACCCAGCACTAGGAGACCCTAAGCTTGCTAATACTATTAGTGAGTACTTTTACAAAGCGGGTATTAAAACGGTGCAAAATGCAGATCAAGGGTGGGATCATGGTGTGTGGATCCCGCTGCGCTTAATGTACCCAGCAGCTAATATTCCCATTGTTCAGGTGTCTATTAACACGCGTTTGGGCGCTCAGGCTATGTATAAATACGGGCAGTTACTTGCACCACTGCGCTACGATAACGTATTAATTATTGGCTCCGGCGGGATTAGTCACAATCTACGTGAAATATTTAAAAACCCTGCTACACCTAATCGTGTTCAAATGGTTAATGAGTTTACTCATTGGGTTGAGCAAAAATTAATAGCGCAAAACACCCAAGCGTTACTTAACTATTTAAATGAAGCACCCAATGCTTTATTTAATCACCCTACCCAGGAGCACTTTTTACCTCTTTTTGCAGCGCTTGGAAGTAGTGACGGTAAAGCCAAAAAAATCCATGAAGATATAGAAATGGATATTTTAGCGCTTGATGCATACAAGTTTTATTAATTTTCATCAGTACGATGCAAGTACTTAGTGGTTTATTTAATCAAAGTGTAATGGGGGTTTACGAAGAAGTGTTGGGCTAAGCGTTGAAATGCCCAACATTAATTTATAAAATAGGCCTTAACGCAGCTTTTTAATGTAACTAGATGTGGCGCTATTTTTATGTGCTTCACCATAAATAGTAGCTGACGGGTAGTATTCTGCGTCTAATTGTATGGTGGAGGCAACATTATCACCAAAATAATCGGCAATAAAAGCAAGGCACATATCCATACCTGCTGAAACACCCGCACAAGACCAAATATTGCCATCTTTTACATAGCGTTCTTCAACTACGGTTATAGTGTTATCTTTTTTAAGGTGATCTAAAAAAGCCCAGTGGGTGGTTACTTTTTTATGCTTAAATAGCCCCGCTTTTTGCATTAAATACATACCAGTGCAAATAGATAAAACACTGTGGCAGTTTTCAGCTGTTTTTTTAAGATAATTAATAACGTCAAGGTCTTCCATTGCTATACGTGCACCACTACCGCCAGGTACAAATAATACATCGGGCTGCACTGGGTCAGTAAAATGATAATCGGCACTAAAACGCATGCCGTGCTCACCTGAGGGAGTCATAGAATTTAGCGATATTAATTTGGGTTTTTCACATAATCCCTTTTCTGCCAGCAGGCCTATTAGTTCCCAAGAACCAACTAAATCCAGCTCTTCAACTTTGTCGTAAATTAAAAAATATATTTTCATACTATGTTACTTAGTTCTTTAATTTTTATAGCATTATTACTTAAATAAATTTTATTTTTTTGGGCACATTTCTCTTCCTGTTGGATCTGTGTTTAAAACGCTTTCATAAAGTCCACTTAATTCTTTAACTGGCCTACCTTCAGCATCGGTTATAAATAAGCCCCAACTTACATATTCGTTATCTTCAACCGTTTCTGGGTCATCCATGAGGTAAGTAATGTTAAATATCATTTCTGCCCCAATGCATCGAGCGAACTCTGTAATAGCATTTTTACTAACACCTGCATCAATCATTTCTTTGATGGAATGCATCATCCCACTGTATGGGCCATTATCAGTTGGATCATAATTTTTTAAGATATGCTGAATCCAATCGTCGTTGTCTGGAACGACATTACTCCAAGCACCCTTTAAAAATAAAAACCTAGCCAGCTGAGGGATATCTTCCTCTATTTCGCTCTCAGCCCACTGTTCAGGGTTAGAAGCACCAAACTTCCTAAAGGTTTCGGTTAACTCTTGTTTGTTCATTATGGGTACTCTGAATGGTTGTTAGATGTGGTTTTAAACAATCTACTTTTACTTAAGTTGTGATTCCACATAAGTTTAAAATTTCTGTCGTTGTAGATACAAATGCTCAACTAATTTTTACCACGGCTTTAGGAGCTTTGTATCTAGTCTCTGATTTATTTGGCTATACAATAGGGGAGCTAGGTAAGTAGTACCTATCTTCGATAGTCGCCATCTGAGTATTTGTAGAGTAATTTACTTTTATAACCAGTTCCTGTGAGAAGGCCTTTTAGAAAGTTATCCAAATATATATTGTCAGATTCTGTACATGATTCTGGGTTTGTCTTTGAAAAAAATAGAGTCCACGCACAATCTTGCTGCCCAGCGAACCTATAAATCCCTCTGAGCTCTTTATTTGGCAATATATCAAAATACCACCTAGGAGACTCTTTTATAAATTGCCCATACGTATACTCGAGTTGCGGATCGCTCGATGGATCATCAATATTTTTTATCCCACCTTTATCCTTCCATTTGTATAATGTTCTGTAGCCCTTTTCAGCCAAATAAGCATTAATGTTTTTAACTAAATTTTTTCATCACTACGGTCGCATATTAAACCATACTCAACAGCATCCATTTGAGATTCCTTGTGTTTTAAATGTTGGCATTTGTATTTATAGAAAAGCTAGTTGCTTCAACTTATTGAAGGTCAGCATTTTCGTAACTATCTTATAGTTATAATTTTGGAGTACCAAGCGTTTGTTAAACTTTAAACCCCCTAATTCGTGCTTATTAATTTTTCTAATAACTCTGATGATTGTATTGTGACTTTTATTTCCACCACTAAATTCACAACAACTGCGAATTTTAGATTCGAAAAGGTACTAGTTTTTAGCTCTTTGATTAAGTTAGACCAACCTTCACTCGTTTTCCCCTTTCCCAAAATTAATTATGGGCTGCTATTAAAGTAATCACCGACAAAGATAAAACTCTTTCTATTATTATGATTTTAAAGATCTAACTTTTAAAACAGATAAGTTTTATTAATTTGAGCGTTCGTTCAAATTAAGTTAAGCTGTAAGCAAGTACTCTAAAACCAACTTAATTTATTTTATTGCGGAGCAAACATGGCAACTACACTTGCATTTGACGTATACGGGACGCTAATAAACACTCACGGCGTACTGTCCTTACTCGACGACATGATTGGCGATAACGCCCAAGCATTTTCAAATACATGGCGCGAAAAGCAATTAGAGTATTCATTTAGACGTGGATTAATGCAAAATTATATTCCTTTCTCGCTATGTACAAAACACGCACTCGATTACGCTTGCTTAGCGCACAAAACCGAGCTAAGTGAAGAGCAAAAGGGGCAACTGCTAGAGCTTTATAAAACGCTTCCTGCGTTCGATGATGTAAAAGCAGGCCTTGAGCAATTAAAAGCGAAGGATTACCGTTTGTTTGCATTTTCAAACGGCGCTGCCGACGCAGTTCATACCTTATTAGAAACCGCTGGCATTAGTGAGCTTTTTGAAGGGGTAATAAGTGCCGACGACGTTAAAACCTTTAAACCAAACCCAGGGGTTTATAGCCACTTTTTACGCGAAACCAATTCAACAGGCGCAAACACGTGGCTTGTATCAAGTAATCCGTTTGATGTAACCGGTGCTATATCGCACGGTATGCGCGCGGCGTGGATTCAACGATCTAAAGACTCAATCTTCGATCCGTGGGAAATACAGCCAAATACAATTGCAACCGACTTACTTGATTTAAAAGCAAAATTAGAAAGCGTTAATTAATTTTCTATTCCCCCTTTTGCTTATGGTATTAAGTGCCGTGGGTGTAAAGGGGGTTTACGTTTTAACTATTTACTCCCGCCTTTATTAGCTCAATTACTGTATTCATACGCTTTGCCATTGGCCTATTTCGGTGATGGCACACATAAATATTTTCGCTGATAGGATTAGCTAAATGGTGCGTTTTAATAAGCGCAGGTTTATTAAATGCGCTAACGGCATGCGCAGGTAAAACCGTAAAACCCAGCCCTAAACTTACCGGTTCGAGTATTAAACTTATTTGGTTAGAAAACCCCGTGCGTTTAATTTGATCAACATGTTCAAACTCACTGTAGTTTTCGCTCAGTAATAGCTGCGCGTGGTGTTTTGCATCGGGATGGCCAATAAAGCCAAGCTCACATAAAACCTCCCATGTTGGGTTTTTAATATGTGCGGGGGTGACTAATAGTAAGGCTTCTTTACCAATTTTGTGGCTTGTAACTTCGCTAAGTGTCGGAGCTTGAGTTAAAAAGCCTATGTCGGCACTGTGGTTTGCTACAGCTTGCTCTACACTGGTATTAGGTGCAAAGCGATAATCAATATTAAGCTCGGTATGCTTTGCCTGCAGCGCTAATAATTGGCTATAAAATTGTAGCCCACAACTACCAGGCGATTGTATTTTTACCAAGCCGCTGTAAGGCGAATCATCTTTTAATTGTTGTTCTAAAAATTGCCATTCTTTTAATAACAAACTGCCTTGCTGATACAAATTTTGCCCATGTACGGTAAGGGTAAATTGTTTGCCGTGGCGCTCTAATAGCGCGCAGTTTACTTGTTGCTCAAGCTTTTTAATATGCTGGCTTACGCCAGATTGGGTCATAAAAAGGCGTTCGGCGGTTTGGGTAAAGTGATTTACCTCAACCAACGTACAAAACGTGTTTAACCATGCAGGGTTTATCATTACAAAACATACTCAAAATGATGATTAATGATAATTTTACTTAATATTGTTCAGTTCGTAAACTAACTCCATCAACTAGCCACAAGATAAGTCACAAGTTAAAGAGGAAGCATTATGAGTCATACATATCCACGTAGTTTTTCGCACATTGGTATTTCGGTTCCCGACGTTGAAAAAGCAGTCGAGTTTTACACTAAGGTTATGGGTTGGTACACAATAATGGAACCGACTTTAATTACCGAAGACAAAAGCCCAATTGGCGAAATGTGTACAGAAGTATTTGGCGAAAAGTGGGAAAAATTCAAAATAGCGCACCTATCTACAGGGGATCGTATTGGTGTCGAAATTTTCGAATTTAAAAACCAAGAAAACCCAAAAGACAATTTTGAATACTGGAAAACAGGCATCTTTCATTTTTGTGTTCAAGACCCTGATGTAGAAGGTTTAGCCGAGCGTATTGTAGAAGCTGGCGGTAAAAAACGTATGGAAGCCCCTCGTTATTACTACCCGGGTGAAAAGCCGTACCGCATGATCTACATGGAAGACCCGTTTGGTAACATCCTTGAGATTTACAGCCACAGCTACGAGCTTATATATAGCGCAGGCGCTTACTAAACGTACCTAGTTTAAAGCACTTAGCTAAAAACAAAGGCCGCAGTATTTATTACTGCGGCCTTTTTGTTTTAGATAGGCGTGTAGATCATTATTTAAGCTAATTTAAGGGGGTATAAAAATCAATCTCTTCATTTGTTTGATTATAGGTACATACACTGATAGCTTACTAATTACACAAAGTTGTACTGAAGGAAAAATATGAAGCTGTCATTGGAAGATATCACCGCCGATAACTACGAAGCCATATGCGATTTAGAGGTTGCTAAAACACAAGAAGAATACCTAGCGTGTAATATGTGGTCGTTAGTTGAGGCGCACTACAATAGCGGGTATACCTGTAAAGCTATTTACCTAAATGGTGTACCAGTAGGCTTTTTTATGTGGGTACAAGAAACCCCAACAAAGGTTTCTATTTGGCGCTTTATGGTGGATCAAACTCATCAAAATAAAGGCATTGGGCGCAAAGCACTAGGCATGGCAATTGAGCAAATAAAAACTACTCCAGGCCTTTGCGAAATTGAAATATGCTATAACCCGAGTAACCCAATAGCCAAAGATTTTTATACAAGCTTTGGGTTCAAGGAAGTGGGCCTCGATGAGGATGACGACGATATGTTAGCGGTTATTAAAATTAGTAGTTAACTTATTCATAAGTAGGCCGTTAATTTTAAGGAATAATAGTTGTAAGATTAAATTTTCCAGCCGTGTATGTGCCTGTGTAGGTCAGATAAGCGAAGCGCCATCCGACACAGTAAAGTACCTTGCCAATTATTATCAGTATTTTATGTTGTCGAGTGGCTGGAGAGTGCCAATTGCGGACATTGTTAACGCTCGCCTAATACGCCTTGCACTGGCGGGCTTTTTGCGTTGCTTGCTAAAAGTGTGGCTGCCGGCAATGTAGGATTTAGATGCTTGTTAGCAATACATTCTGTTGCGGCTAACCTGTCACCTTGGACAAGAACATGAAAAAGCCACCCAACAAAATAATTGCAATGATGACTATAGCTGTGAGCGTCTTCGACTGAAGCATTGATTCAATTAAACCGACTTCAGTTTGCATTTTAATTAGGTCTTTTGGCTCAACATCTTCTTTAATGCGAGGGTTATTTGTTTCGTTATTCATTGGCAACTCCATATGCGAAATATTCGTGTCTTACTAACAGCTTATAACACACCAAAACGGCGTTTAATAATGTTATTGGACAAAATTAGATTTCTACTCAAAGCACTAGAATAAATTTAACTTTTCCAATGACCGCTGTTCGCTC
>NZ_JACJEN010000022.1:0-71711 GCF_014164075.1 Pseudoalteromonas sp. SG45-3
CCTATTTCATTATTCATAGGTGGGGTTGGTGCTGTTTCAGTGATAAAAGCAGTCTATATAGATAAACGAGAGTTAAAATGTGCGTGTGTAGGCGGTGACAGTAACGTACCACTAGGGTTTATCTCTCTAACAGAAAACTTATTTATGATAGCTGCCGGTATTTGGATGTTTGTTAGGTAAATAACAGCTTTAATTTAAAAATATGATGACGAGCTTATTTATAGCACGAACCAGATTCAGTAGTTGAGTCTGGTTCTGCCTGAACTTAAAATGCCATCAATTTGCTCTGGCTTCTCTAAGGTATCTTGAAGTTACAACGAGACTAAAGTTTTTTATCAATTGCATGATTTAAAAAAGCACTAGCCCTCTAATTTTATTAAATAGATCTAATCTAAATTTGATTCCAGAATTCTTTTGGCAATAAATTTTTAATCATCCTAGTGTTTAAGAATTTATAAATTTAATTAATAAATTTTGTGAAATTTTTCTAGTCCGCTTAGAGCGAAAAGCAGACATTGACCGTTAATCGTTTCAACGACGGCAATTAGCCATACGTTGCATGTTTGCTCCCTTACTGGTTTTACGATATCCAAAACCGACATAACGACCATTAAGCAAATACCAAAGTAAAATAGGTATGTGCTTCAATCATATAGCCAAAGAGGATAAAGCGTTAATAGCACTGCTACAGGCCCTAGAATGCTGAAGACAGCTCTGGTATGGTTTTTATTTTTGTGCCAGTTGTATAAGTTTACCAATAGTTCCAAAGATGCAAAAATAGGTAAAAGCGTATTTACAGCTATTCCTTCGAAGTGAGAGAAGAAGCCTAGTCCTAATGCCGATGCAAGTGACCTTAATGCAGGGAAGCAGGCCGTGCCGCTAGCCAAACGCCACTAGAGCCTACTCTGTCTAATATTTTATTTATCATTTGAAAGTCTATTGGTTGATATTACCATCATTCTAAACTCCGTATATAAGTACGGAGTCAATCATTTTAATGAATCAATTATGGGGCAATGTGTTGGATCTTCGTTTTGCATACAGGTATTTGTCATATCCACAATTACTTTCTCTAAACGTTGAAGGTCATTAATTTTGTCTCGAATGATTGCTAACTTTTGTCGGCTTAATAGCTCAACTTGAGTGCAGTTGCTGTCCATAGACATTAGCGATTTTATTTCTCTTAACGTAAAGCCGAGCGCTTTGGCTTTTGTGATAAACCTAAGTTGTCCTGCTATTGTTTCGTCATATTGTCTATAACCAGATATTGGTTTTTCAGGTTGTGTAATCAGCCCTTCTCGTTCATAAAAACGAATGGTTTCTACATTTAAATTTAATGATTGTGCTAATTTGCCAATGGTTTACATTATTGCCTTTGTGAATACTACTAATCTAAAGTTATATTTAGTTTAGCTATCCAATGATTTGATGATGCCGCACGCTTCAATTGTATTGTCTGAACCACAAGCACTTGCCATCTGTTGTAATTCAGCTTTAAGCGCCCTTAATTCTTTCATACGTTTATTCACTAGTGCAAGTTGCTGATCAATTAATGCATTAACGCTAGAGCAGCTTTCTTCTGGCTTATTTTTTAATTCGATAAGACGTTTAATATCATTGAGTGATATATCTAGGCTGCGACAATGCTTTACGAATTCCAATTGTTTAAGTGCTTTACTATCATACAGCCTGAAATTACCTTCTGAACGGTTTGGATTTAACAGTAATCCTTCTCTTTCATAATATCTAATCGTTTGTATTGAACAGCCCGATTTTTTTGACAATTCGCCTATTTTCATCAATTTCCCCCAGACATTTGACTCTATAGTTACTATAGGATCTATAGTATAGGTATGCAACGAAAGGGATATATAAAAATGACTGAGAAATATTTAAACAATACGAATATCGTTAATTTTGAACACAAAGATATCCAATCCCTGATCGATCAACGAGGGTGGAAAAATTTGGATAATTTCAACAAAATTGGTGCCGCTTATCAGTTTGTAAAAGATGAAATAATGTTTGGCTATAACAAGAGTGATGATATTTCAGCAAGCGATGTGCTAGCAGATGGTTATGGACAATGTAATACTAAGGGTAATCTGTTAATGGCACTATTGCGTGGACTAGGTATCCAGTGTCGTTTCCAAGGTTTTACCATTGATCAGCAACTATAAAAAGGTGCTATCCTAAGCTTGTATTTTGGTTAGCACCTAAATACATCATTCATAGTTGGGTAGAAGTTTACTTTGAAGGGCGTTGGATAAACTTAGAGGGCTTTATATTGGATGAGCAATACTTAAGCTCACTACAGCAGAAATTTAGCCAAGCAAAAGATGAGTTTTGTGGTTATGGTGTTGCAACAAAGTGCTTATCTTCACCCGGTACGGATTGGCGTGGAGAGGATACCTATATTCAAAAAGAAGGTATTCATGACGACTTTGGGCTTTATGATTCACCAGATAAGTTCTATCTCGAAAAAGGTACTAATCTATCAGGTGTAAAACGTTGGTTGTATCAACGAGTGATCCGACATTTGATTAATATGAATGTATCAAAAATAAGAAATAAAAAAGTACTGGAGGTACAAAATGCACAACCATAGTCACAGTCATCAGCATGGTAAAGACGACCGGATTGGTTGGGCATTTTTCCTTAATGTGATATTTACCATTATCGAATTTATAGGTGGTTGGCTCACAAACAGTACGGCGATAATGGCGGATGCCGTTCACGATCTTGGTGATAGTCTTTCAATAGGTTTTGCGTGGATTTTAAGTCGTTTTTCAGATAAAGAAGCATCAGACAAATTCAGCTATGGTTATCGCCGACTTACACTTTTTGGTGCATTGGTAAATAGTATTGTTTTGATTATCGGCTCTATTTGGGTTTTATTTGAAGCAATACCTAAGCTGTCCAATCCTGAAATGCCTGTAGTTGAGGGGATGTTAGGGCTAGCCATACTCGGTGTTGCCGTAAATGGTTATGCGGTATTCAAATTAAAAGCGGGTGAAACACTAAATGAAAAAGTGCTGACATGGCACCTACTTGAAGATGTACTCGGTTGGGTTGCCGTTCTTATAGTCTCTATTGTATTGTTGTTCGTTGAACTGCCGATATTAGATCCTCTATTATCAATAGGGTTTACGCTGTTTATCTTATTTAACGTTTTCAAAAATCTTAAATCAACATTGGTGCTTTTTCTTCAAGCTGCACCCGATAAAGAGACCCAAGAGCGTATTAAGCAGTCATTAATTGAATTTCCTGAAGTAAATGGTATACACCATATGCATTTTTGGTCACTGGATGGTGAAAGTCACGTTTTAACAGCGCACCTTGAGCTGAGTGACAACTTTGACGTTAAAGAATTAATTAAGCTTAAACAAGAGGTTGCAGCTAAATTATCTTCCTATCATTTATCGCATACGACGATAGAGTTTGAGTTTTTAAATGAAAATTGTAGGGATGAAGCAGAGTAAGTTTTATCAATAAAATTTTGGAGCATACAATATAAAAAGCAGCTTAATTAGGCATAACTTAGTAATTAAGCTGCTTTTTTGCTTTTAGATTTCGTCGGATTGCTGTTTGTTACTCTCAGCGCCATGCGCCCATTGATATAAAATAGGCAATACAAACAAAGTTAAAATGGTAGAAGATACAATACCGCCGATAACAACTGTTGCTAGTGGTCGTTGTACTTCTGCACCAATTCCAGTGTTTAACGCCATTGGAATAAAACCTAAACTTGCGACCAGTGCCGTCATTAAAATAGGTCTTAAACGAATGATGGCACCTTCAATGATCGCTACGTATAGGTCGCCTTTTTCATGCCAAAGATCTCGAATAAAAGCCAACATAACCAAGCCATTTAATACTGCGACACCTGACAATGCAATGAAGCCGACACCTGCCGAAATTGATAAGGGCATGTCTCTTAAATAAAGTGAAAATACGCCCCCTGTTAATGCTAAAGGCACGCCACTGAAAATGATTAATGCATCTTTTAATGAACCAAATGCTATAATCAAAATACCTAGGATAACAACCAATGTTATCGGTACAACTAGGCTTAATCGCTTACTTGCTGATTCTAGTTGTTCAAACGTTCCACCATAATCAAGCCAGTATCCTGCTGGAATTTCTCCTTCCTGATTAATTTTAGCTTTAACTTCTTTTACAAAACCGCCTAAATCTCTACCACGAACATTGACGGTAACCACAACTCTTCTTTTTCCGTTCTCTCGGCTAATCTGCGCGGGTAAAGACTCTGATTTAAGCTCTGCAACTTCTTCAATTGGCACATAGTTACCATTCTCAAGTGGAAGCGGCAGATGCTTCAAGCTATCGATATCCGTTCTTATTTGCTCTGGTAGGCGAACAACTAACTCAAACCGTCTGTCACCTTCATAAATGATCCCCGCAGATTCACCGCCAATCGCAGTGGCAACCCAGTCTTGCAATTCGGTAACGTTCAATCCATACCTACCAAGCGCTTCTCGTTTAGGAATTACTGATAAAGATGGAACACCTGTGACCTGTTCTATTCGAGCATCAGCGGCACCATCCACGGTTTTCACAATATTTAGAATATCTTTTGCGGTAAGTAATAACCGATCCAAATCATCACCAAATATTTTGATGCCGACATCAGCTCTAACGCCAGAAATCAATTCATTGAAACGCATTTGAATAGGCTGAGTGAATTCATAGTTGTTGCCTGGAATGTTTTTCAGTACTTTTTCCATTTCTTCAACTAATTCACTTTTTGGTTTTGAAGGTTCGGCCCATTCTTTACGTGGTTTTAAAATAACAAAGATATCAGCAATACTCGGTGGCATTGGGTCGGTTGCTACTTCTGGTGTGCCAATGCGCGAGAATACTTTATCAACTTCAGGAAACGCTTTAATACGTTGCTCAAGTACTTCTTGCATTTCTACTGATTGCTCTAGGCCAGTCGATGGAATTCTTAATGCCTGTAGTGCAATATCACCTTCATTTAATTGAGGAACAAATTCTGTCCCAAGCGTAGTTGCTAACCAAAGGCTATACCCCATTAACAGCGTTGAGAATGAAACAATAATCCAACGAAATTTCATCGCCATTTTTAACAATGGTTCATAAATAGACTTGGTTGAACGAATAACTACACTTTCTTTTTCGCTGATTTTACCTTTCATAAACACAGCTACAGCAGCAGGAACCAGTGTAACTGAAAGGATCATTGCGGAAATTAACGCCATAACGACAGTTGCCGCCATAGGGTGGAACATTTTCCCTTCAACGCCAGTTAGCGTGAAAATGGGGATGTAAACAACAGTGATAATTGCCACACCAAACAAGCTTGGACGTATCACTTCTGAAGTGGCTTCAAAAACGGTATTTAGGCGTTCTCTTAAGTCTTGCCTATGACCGTTGTGTTGGGCCTGTGCTAACCTACGGACAGAGTTTTCAACGATGATTACAGCCCCGTCCACTATCAAGCCAAAGTCCAATGCGCCGAGACTCATTAAATTGGCAGATACTCCTGCTTGCACCATACCTGTGATTGTCATTAACATGGAAATAGGGATAACAGCAGCGGTAATGAGAGCTGCACGTAAATTTCCAAGTAGAATAAATAACACAACAATAACTAAAAGCGCACCTTCAACGAGGTTTTTGGTAACGGTTGCAATCGCTTTATCTACTAACGTTGTTCTGTCGTAAACAGGCTCTGCGGTAATGCCCTTTGGCAGAGATTTTTGTATTTCGCTGAGCTTATGTTCCACTTCTAAAGCAACGGTGCGAGAATTCTCACCAATCAGCATCATGGTTGTACCAAGCACTGTCTCAATGCCATTACGAGTAGCAGCCCCTGTTCTAAGTTCTTTGCCTATAGCAACATTGGCAACATCACTTATTTTTACAGGAATACCATCGTTCTTTTTGATGATGACATTGAGGATTTCATCCATTGTCGCAAGTTGCCCGATGGAGCGCACTAACACTTGTTGTCCGTTTTGCTCAATATAACCCGCGCCACGGTTATCATTATTTTTACGTAATGCATCAGAAACGTCTTCAAAGCTTACCTGATGAAAAAGTAATTTTTCGGGTTTCGGCGTTATATGATACTGCTTGTTATAGCCGCCGATGCTGTTGACCTCAATGACGCCTTTAACTTGAGCCAATTGCGGTTTAATGATCCAGTCTTGTATTTCTCTTAAGGCAATAGCGGTATAAGGCTCTCCATTAGGCATTTTAGCGTCAGGAGAAGCTTGTACGGTATACATAAATATTTCACCAAGCCCTGTGGAAATAGGACCCATCTCTGGCTCTAAGCCAGAGGGAATAACGCCTTTTATCGCAGCTAATCTTGCATTGATTAAGTTGCGTGCGAAATAAATATCGGTTCCCTCTTCAAAGATAACGGTCACCTGGGATAAACCATATCTTGAAAGAGAGCGGGTGTGAGACAGCTTTGGTAGTCCAGCTAATGCGTTTTCTACTGGAAAAGTTACCCTTTGCTCCGCTTCTAAAGGTGAATAACCGGGGGCAGAGGTATTTATTTGTACCTGTACGTTTGTTATATCTGGAACAGCATCAATGGGAAGTTTTTGATAACTCCACATACCAACGCCGATGATTACCATCAGCAAGCTTAATACTAAATAGCGCCTATTTATTGCAAGACGCAAAATTGATTCAATCATATTGCGTCTCCTAATCGTCGTCTTCTACTTCAGATTTCAAGATATCTGCTTTAATCAGATAACTGTTTTTGTTTACATATTCAGCGTCTTTACTGAGGCCATCAATGACCTCGATATAGTTTTTGTCTGAACGACCAAGGACAAGTGGTGCAAACTCGTACTCTTCATTTTCTTTTACAAAGACACCTAATTGTCCACCTAGCTCTTGTATGGCAACTTTCTCGACCGCTAAATCCACCTCAAATTGGTTTATCTTTACGTTGCCTTTTAATAATTGACCTGACGTTAGCTTTAACTCAGTGTTGTTTAATCGTACCCGTGCTAAAACATAAGGCTGATCTTTAGCTGGAATAATATTAGTGATGACTGAACTGAATGCGTGTTCACCTTGCTCAATATCAACATGCTGACCGACTTTGATTTGATTATATTGGCTGGTAAACACCTTAAATTCAGCCCACAAGGTGTCAAATTTGACGATTTCAAACAAGCTAGTGTTTTGCGTGATACCGCCAATATTTCCATTTCGCTGTAAAACAGTCCCAGAAACAGGCGATGTTATTTTATAAGTATTTAAGCTCTCATTAGATTCAATAACGGCTAATAGATCGCCTTTTTTTACCGTATCACCAACAGTGAAGTTTATTGTCTTTATAACGCCGTTATATCTAGCGCTAACTTGAAATAATTGTTCAGCGCCTATCGTCGTAGAGCCGTATACAGGGATAGTTTGGTTCAACGTTTTTGAAGCTAAATAGGCTGTTTCAACACCAACCTTTTTTGCCATGTTATTGTCGATTTTGCTTATGCCTTCTTCGCCTTCATGTTCATCTTCACTAGCGAAAACACTTTGAATGGGTGATAGATACCCAATAAAAATCAATAGTGCGAGTAAATAGTTTTTCATTTTGAATTCCTAAACGATTCAGTTAATCACTGAATCAATAAATTGTTATTAAACTTAAAGTGATGTTTATTTAGAGTGACAGCGCTTCGTTTGTTAGTTTTTCTATCTCTGCGCCATAAATTAGGGCAGCAGATGCCGCGTCAATAAGGGTTCGCCGAGCATTTAACAGCTCTTGTCTAGCCGATACATAATCAAGATATCCATATCGACCTTTTTGATAGGCGTCTTGAGTATCTTCCAGTGCATCTTCAAGCATTGGGATAACCGACTGCTTTAATGAATTAGCTGTTAATATGGCTTGTTTTCTATTGGAGTATGCTCGTAGTAAGTGATTTCTAAATCTTAACTTAGTCGCCTCTTTCTCTATGGCAACTTGGTCACGCTCTGCTAGCGCACTAGCGATTGCGCCAGAATTTCGCTTTTCAGCAAACAAAGGTAAGCTAAAGCCAGCGACCAGTGCCGTATCATTGGCTTCTTGAGAGCGCCTAACACCAACAGACCATTTGATATTGGCCGTTGACTCTGTTTTAGCCAACTGTAACTCGGCCTCTTTTAGTCGCTGCTCACTTGCATAAACTTGAATAGCAGGGTTTTTCTCTAATTTCGCAAAGAGACTACTAAAATCACTATCATTGCCAAACTGAAACAGATCTCCAGTTACTCTAGAGAATGACACTGATGTTTCTCCCCAGTAAGCTGATAAAGAAAGCTTTAGATATTCCAAGCGCTTTTGTTCAGATTGAAGGGTGAGGTTAGCCTGAGCAATAACTGCTTTTGAGCGTTTCACTTCAGCCTCAGGAGTAGCACCTGCGCGGTTACGCTGAGATACAATCTCTAAGGTTTCTTGTGCTAAGCTCAAAGCATTTTCTGCCAATATAACTCTTTGTTGGGCTGCAAGTACTTCCACGTACTTCTCAGTGACTTGAGCCATTAAATTAAGCGCAGAGACTTCTTTTTCAGCAGTGAGTAGTGTTCTTGATTTTGAAACAATTCCAATCCGCGCTGAGCGTTTATCTCCCATTTCGATAACCGAAGATAGAGCGACTGTTAATTCAGCACTGTCGAATGTATTAAATTCACCTGAGCCTGCAAAGTTCTCAGCTTCAAGCTCTAGTTCATAAGCAGGATTTAAACTTGCGATTTGTTCTCGTCCAATTAATGCCGTTTGCTTGAAATCAAATATTTTAAGTTCTGGATTTTGTTTAAGCGTCCACTGAATTGCCTCTTGAAGGTTTAACTGCTTCTCAAAGGCATAAACATTAAATGTAAAAAGTGACAAAGCGAGAAACGCGATATATTTAAGCCGAGGTGTTACACACCTTAAAATTGCTATCTTGCGATGCACACAGGTATTAAGTGCCATGTATACTTTCCTATAAATTTATATGTGATATTTAGGTCATTAACATTTGACCTTTCTTAATTTTCTATAAAATTTAGGCGTATTTAGGTGGGCGGAATGGCACCGAGATATAGCCTTTTAGCTCAGGGGAAACTAAGGCGTAGGTAGGGAAATATTCTATTGCTTGTAAAATATTACAAGAAGAATCTGTATTTAAAAATAACTGACAGCAGCAACAAAAATTACAATTATCAATTAAAGTTTGGCTATTACCCTCCTCAAATAAATTAGAGCTTTCAGGAGCTTTTAGCGGGGTAATAGACTCAGTTAGTGATATATTAAAAGAACTTTCAATTAAGTTTCCTTCAATCTCTTCTTGCGAAAAAAACACAGACTGCACCGCGATTAAAATCATTATCACGTATGATATATATGGTTTAAAATATGACGGGTGCATTCTTTTAACTACTTTCTACTTAAGACTTTAGCTGTAAGATGCGGCGAGCACCGTTTAAAACGACAACAGCAATAATCAAACCAATCACTAAATCTGGATAACGGCTGCTAGTTACTGTAACTAATAAGCCAGCTAAGATTACACCTACGTTTGCGATTACGTCATTTGCGGAAAAAATCCAACTCGCTTTCATATGAGCGCCGTCTTCTTTGTTGCCAAATATTAAAAACAGACAAGCAATGTTAGCGATTAGTGCTATTCCACCAAATATCATCATTAAAGAAGAGATAGGTTCACTACCGTAAATAAAGCGTCTTACGACTTCACTCAAAGCACCTAGCGCTAGAATAATTTGAAGTACACCAGATATATGTGCCGCTCTAAGTTTCATGCTTATGCTTTTACCGACAGCATATATAGCTAAACCATAAACAGCAGCATCAGCAAACATATCTAATGAGTCGGCAATAAGGCCAGCAGATTGCGCAATAATCCCAGCAATTACTTCTATAAAAAACATGACTCCATTAATGGCTAACAACCATTTTAGCGTTGATGCTTCTTTCATCTCATTTTTTTGGGCTAGATCTTTTGCTTTTGCAGCTTCGGTGCTGCAACTTTCTTTAGTTGATGCCAACTCTGCACCGAGATTGAGTTGTTGTAATTTTTTTGTTATCTCATCTAAATTTTCATCATGAAAAACCTTGACTAAACGGCTAGGAATATCAAATTGCAACCCAACTGAAGGCTCAATTGAGTCAAGTGCTAACCTAATCAATCTCTCTTCTGAAGGACAGTCCATTTGAGGTACTTTAAATGTACTGACAAACGCGCCACTATAGTTATCTAATTGTGTATCAATTTTTACATCTTCATTGGTAGAAGATGATTGACACTGACCACTACATTTTTCTGACATATTTAACACTCCGTAATAATATTAAAATAAGTATAAAATCTATAGTGGCTATAGAGTCAAATAAAAAATTATTTAATGTAAAAGCGTGGAAACTGAATTGAAAAGCTAGTTTAAGAAAATAGTTTCTGCTAGTATTTTAAATACTATATTTAACTGGTGATAACTTTGAACCTTAATGTTGTACTAAAAATGCTCTTGGTTATTTCGATTGTTTTACAATCGTTAACTGCTGTAGCATCCTCAACATCTGAGAATCACCAAATAGATATAGAGCACCTTCAAACTCAACATGATCATGCAGATGATCGAAATGTCTCAAATGATAATGTAGGTGATGAGCAGCATAATGAAAAAGATTGTCATCACTGCGGTCATTGCAGTGGCAGCCACTTATCTTGGATTTTAGTCAGTAATTCAAATACCACGGGCAAACTAAACATTATCAATAAAACGCCTTATCAAATTGATCAAACAAATACTTACCTTGAAGCGATACTTCGCCCACCCATTTCTTAATTAGATTGATTTTTAATGACCTATTTGTCCATGAGAAGGATAAAGGGTTCGTGTTTATAAATTAAAAAATTAAGAAGTTTTATGTATATATTTTTAAAAAATACAGGTTTAACCCTGTCTTTATGCATGGCTGTGAGTTTTTCAGTTGCCACTTATGGCAAACAGAAAAGTATTTCATGGCTAGATAGTCAAATAAATAAAGATCCCGAAGTTGTTGCGGCTAAAGAGTTACTTAATGCAAGTAATCATAGAGCCAAAAGCTTAACTCAAGCCGTATATAACCCAGAGCTTGAAGCAAGCTATGAAAAAGAAGGTGATTTTGATAATTACTCTATTGGTATCAGTCAAACGATAGATTTTTGGGATAAGCAATCAACAAATAAAACCATTGGTGAAATTGATGTTTATGCAAACCAGCAACAATTGTTATCTCTACTCGATTCTAAAAAGGCTAATGCCTTAACTGCATTAGTTAATTGGCAAGCAGCAAAAAAAGCTGCTCAGTTACTTTCAGAAAGAGAAGAGCAATTGCAAACGCTCGTTGGAATTGTTGAAGACAAACGAAAAGCTGGACTTCTAGAGCCACTTGACGCTGAGCTAGTCTATTTAAACTTGTCGCAAATTTTTAGTGAAATATCTGAGTCTCAAATTGCTTTGAAAAATGCAGAGGTAAAGGTTCAGGAGTTATTGCCTGATTGGACGCCTAATACTACCAATTTGTTTTCATTTACTTTTGGAGCAACAAGCTACTCATTTAACTCCCAGTGGGTTGAGGAACATCCAAAAGTTAAACTTGCTAGAGCGAAATGGAAGGGACAACAATCTAAAGCTCAACTAACCACTATGGAATCTAAAGCTAATCCAACCATTGGCGTTAGCGCAGGGAAAAGTGGAGATGAAGACTTGGTTGGTGTGACTTTTTCAATGCCTTTAAACATCAGAAATAACTATACAGATAATGTTAAAGCCGCTTATTCAGAAGCCATTGCAGCCGAGGCGAATTTTCAGTCGGTATATCGAAAGCAGTCTTTTGAAGCAAAAGCTAATTATGAATCGCTTAATGTCAGTAGAAAATATTATGAGCAATGGCAAAAACTGACAAAAGGCAGATTAGATAGCAGCGAAAACTTATTAAATAAGCGCTGGCAAGCTGGTGATATTAATACTTCTGACTACTTACTTGCATTAAATCAACGTGCGGAAGGGCTTCATGCAGGAATACGTTTGGAAAATCAATTCAAGCTTGCAGAAATATCCTTCATTTTAAGTATGGGTCAGTTATCCAAATTTGAGATTTGAGCGCTTTGTTTTTTCAGTAGCGAAAAACGAAATCTTAAATTTATTAAAAATATAGGTTACAAAAATGAATACAGTAATTAGTAAAAAATTTTTAGCCGTAGTAATTAGCAGCCTGTTAGTTGGGTTTACTACAAATCATGATGCTTTTGCACAGTCGTCAGATGGAACTGGTTCTGTCACAAACGTTTCGAAACAAGAAGAAAAAGAACATCAAGATGAGCATGAACACGAAAAGGGACATGAAGAAGATAAAGGTGACCATGACGAGCACGGCCATGAAGGTGGTAATAAAGAGGGAGAAGAAGAACATGAAGAAGGTATCACTATTGATCCAAAGAAGATGTCGCTTGCTAAAATTAAAGTGGAAAGTGTTAAGCCTGAATATCAATTTAGCTCCGTATATGCACCTGGCGAAATAAAAGCTAATGGCTATAAAAGTTATGTGGTATCACCACGTACAGAGTCAGTCATTATCAGTCGCCATGCAGCGCTTGGCGAGTATGTAGAAATAGGTCAGAAGTTAGTTACATTATTTAGTGAAGCAATGGCACAAGCACAAGCTGACTATTTAATCGCTTCAACCGAATGGCAACGTGTAAAAAAGCTGGGTAATAAGACGGTGAGTGAAAGTCGATTATTACAAGCTGAAACAACATACAATGCGAGCTATGGCAAGCTCATTGCTTTAGGGTTAACTGAAAAAGCAATAAATGGTATTTCTAACAAAGACATTAAAGCATTTGGGCAATATGCATTAACGGCGCACCGTGAAGGTGTCGTGCTTCAAGACGACTTTATCCAAGGGCAACGTGTTGATGCTGGGGATTCAGTCATGTTGTTAGCTGATGAAAAACAACTATGGGTTGAAGCAAAAGTTTCTCCAAATAAAAAGCTAAATTTATCAATTGATTCTCCTGCGGTACTTAAATTAGAAGGCCAGAGTTACAATGCCAAAGTTATCCAAGAAGCCCATACAATTGATCCCGTAACTCGTACAAGAATTATTAGATTGGGGGTACAGAATGCTGATGATAACCTTCATTCAGGTATGTTTGTAAAAGTTTACTTTCAGTTTGCCACAAAGCAGAAAGTGATGGCTGTGCCAGAAGAAGCATTGATCCGCAGCGCAGATGGTGATTGGACCGTATTTGTCGAAGACCACCCTGGAGAATTTAAAGCTGTAGAAGTAGAACTAGGCCGAGCCTTAGGTGATTTTAGGGAAATCATTGGCCTTGATAGTGGGACGCGAATTGTAACCAAAGGCGCATTTTTTGTTGCTTCTGAAATCGCTAAAGGCGGATTTGATCCGCATAACCACTAAGGAGCAAGACTATGTTTAATAAAATAATAGATTGGTCTGTTAATAATAGACTCCTGATTTTGATTGCGCTGTTTGCCACAATTGTCGGCGCAATTATGGTTATACCAAAACTAAATTTAGATGCCTTTCCTGATGTTACTAATGTTCAAGTTGCTGTAAATACTGAAGCGCCAGGACTAGCTGCTGAAGAAGTTGAACAACTCATTACGTACCCCATTGAAGCGGTCATGTATGCCTTACCTGATGTAGAACAAGTGCGCTCAATTTCTAAAACAGGCTTGTCTGGCGTCACGGTTGTTTTCAAAGAAGGCACCGACATTTACTTTGCAAGACAACTTGTATTTGAGCGTCTTCAAGCCGCAAAAGAACTGATACCAGAAGGTGTCGGCACACCCGAAATGGGGCCAAACACCTCAGGGCTAGGCCAAGTATTTCAGTACCTTCTTATTTCAGATAAAGATGCAGGCTATGATGCTATGGCACTCAGGAGTCTCAATGATTGGGTAGTAAAATTACTCGTTATGCCTGTCGATGGTGTTACTGATGTACTCTCCTTTGGAGGTATTGTTAGGCAGTACCAAGTAAATGTAGATCCATCTAAGCTTCTTTCTTATAACCTAACGCAAGAAGACGTTGTTGGTGCCCTAGATAACAACAATGCCAATGTTGGCGGATGGTATATGAACCGTGGGCAAGAGCAGCTTGTTATTAGAGGTGCAGGTTGGTTTGAAAGTGGTGACGCTGGTATTAGTAATATCAAACAAGTTCCCGTCAAAACAGTTGATGGGACAGTTGTGACGGTTTCGGATATTGCTAAAGTTGAAATGGGCAGTGAAATTCGTCAAGGTGCTGTCACAATGACGCGCAAAACCGAAGACGGTAAAGTCGAAAATTTAGGTGAAGTTGTCTCTGGCATTGTCTTAAAACGCATGGGGTCTAATACTAAAGCCACCATTGATGGTATCAATGCAAGAATCCCATTAATTAATCAAGCATTGCCTAAAGGTGTTCGCTTTGAACCATTTTATGATCAGGCTGATTTGATTGAAAAAGCCGTTGATACAGTAGTTGATGCACTATTACTAGCATTTATTTTCATCTGTATTGTATTAGCACTATTTTTAATGAATATACGTGCAACCTTCCTTGTCCTAATATCTATTCCAATTTCAATTGGTATCGCGTTAATGATCATGGCTTGGTGGGGCATTTCTGCAAACCTTATGTCATTGGGTGGCATTGCCGTAGCCATTGGTATGCTAGTTGATGGTTCAGTCGTGATGGTTGAAAACATGTTTAAGCATTTAAATAGACCAGACTCTACCCATTTAAAAACTGTAAAAGAAAGAGTGCCTAGTGCTGATACTGATCCACATGATGTAGAACAAGATGAGCATGGTATTAAGTTACGTCTTCAAAATGCGGGTAAAGAAGTGGCTCGTCCCGTATTTTTTGCAGCTTCTATTATTTTAGTCGTATTTACGCCTTTATTTAGCTTTGAAGGTGTTGAGGCAAAGTTATTTCAACCTATGGCAATAAGCATCATTTTAGCTGTTATATCTGCTATTGTGGTTGCGTTGTTTGTTGTACCCGCTTTAGCTACTTATTTATTTAAGTCAGGTGTAAAAGAGAGGGAAAGCTTTGTTCTTAGGCCATTAGACAAACTCTACAGAAAAGGGCTTACATTCGCACTAAAACGCACCAAATTAGTCATTTCAGCCGCACTTATATTAGTTTTCTCTGCCTTTGCATTAGTTCCATTAATTGGTACTGAATTTGTACCTGAGTTAGAAGAAGGGACGATAAACTTAAGAGCAACGCTTGCACCTTCTTCCAGTTTAGATACCGCGCTCACTGTGGCACCAATTCTAGAAGAAAAACTAATGGCTTTCCCTGAAGTAACCTATGCATTAAGCCGAATTGGTCGAGCAGAAATAGGTGGAGACCCAGAGCCTGTGAATAACATCGAAATTTACATAGGGTTGAAGCCTGTTTCTGAGTGGACCAGTGCATCTAATCGATATGAACTTCAAGGAAAAATGGAGAGATCTTTAGAAGAATTCCCTGGGTTGCTACTCAACTTTTCTCAACCTATTGCGACTCGTGTCGATGAGCTACTATCTGGTGTTAAGGCTCAGTTGGCGATAAAGTTGTTTGGGCCTGAACTTGAGGTACTGGCGGCTAAAGGTCAAGAAATAGAAACAGCAATTAAAAACATTGAAGGTGCAAGGGATGTTGCATTGGAGCAAATTGCTGGTGAAGCGCAATTGGTGATAAGTCCTAACAGGCAAGAACTATCGCGCTTTGGATTGTCTGTGAGTGACATAATGGAGGTTGTGCGTGATGGTATTGGTGGTGTTGAAGCCGGACAAATAATCAATGGTAATGAACGTTATGATATTTACGTTCGCATAGAGGAAGAGTACCGAAGTAACAAAGAAGCTATTGCTGATATTCGGCTTCAATCACCTACTGGTGCTTGGGTGCGACTGGGTGACGTAGCCTCAGTCTCATTTGAGTCAGGCCCACCACAAGTTAGACGCGATGATGTACAACGAAGAGTCGTTATCCAAGCAAATGTACAAAATCGAGATATGGGAAGCGTGGTTGCCGATATCAGAACGGTAATTGCTGAAAAGGTTGACTTACCTTCAGGTTATTCTGTTTCGATTGGCGGCCAGTTCGAAAGTCAAAAACGTGCTCAAAATAGGTTAGCTATAGTTGTACCTTTATCGTTAGCACTAATCGCACTACTACTTTACTTTGCCTTTGGTTCTGTTGGTCAAGCTATGCTGATATTGGTCAACGTGCCGCTTGCTGTAATTGGCGGAGTTTTCTCCTTATATTTATCTGGACAATACTTGTCTGTACCAAGCTCCGTTGGCTTTATTACCTTATTTGGTGTAGCGGTATTGAATGGGGTCGTTATGGTAGAAAGTATCAACCAACGTATTAAAGACGGTCTAGAAGCATCTAAAGCCGTTTTTGAAGGCGCTACTTCAAGATTAAGACCTGTACTTATGACTGCTATAACATCAGCTTTAGGTTTGATACCGATGTTAATGTCTAATGGTGTTGGTGCAGAAATACAGCGCCCCTTAGCGAGTGTTATTGTTGGCGGCTTGGTAACTGCAACACTGTTAACATTATTTGTTTTACCTGTTTTATATCGCTGGTTTTCAGAGAAAAAAATAAAAGAGCTATCCAGATAAAATGACTGTGAACTCTAACCCCACGCTAAAGTCACGTTTAGCGTGGGGTTATTGAGTAGATGAACGAAAAGAAAGATTAGATTTAACAATAAACTAATAGTCATGACTGCTTTGTCGGAATATTTGTCGTTAAACAGGCCAAAGCTAACTTCCGCTTTCGTATCTTTGCAGTCTTAATCTTTATGTGTCTCAAGGTCGGCTTATGGCACAAACCGGAAATAGCTTCCAATTAACTCCGTATTTAAATTTTAGGTTTTAGCTGGGCTCTAATTAATAAATCATAATCTATTTGCAACACCTCGCTTAAATTCAAACTATTCTGAAGTTAACGCAAATTTTCAATTTAATTGGTGCTGGCCGAATAAAGGCTCATATGAGAATCAAATCGCCAGCTTCTTAAATAGAAACTAAAGATGTGACCGTTAAAAGGTTTATGCTAATTAAAAAATAACTACTCTTAACTATGACTCAGTTTTCTCTTTATAGTCACACAAATCCTCAATTATACAACTTCCACATTTTGGTTTTCTCGCTGTACACGTATAGCGCCCATGTAAAATAAACCAATGATGGAGGTTAAACATAAATTCTTTCTTATTTGGCGTATTTTTAATTATAGCCTGTTCAGTCTGCTCAACAGTCTTACCCTTAGCGTAACCAGTACGGTTTGCAAGACGTTGGATGTGAGTATCTACTGCTAAAAAGTATCTACCTTCATTATCTTTTAGCCAGCCAAAGGCGGTATTGAGTACAACATTAGCGGTTTTACGGCCAACGCCTGGTAGGGCTTCTAGGGCTTCACGATTTTCTGGCACGATGCTGTTATGTTCATCCACCAAAATTTGGCACATTTTGTAAACGTTGGCAGCTTTAGAATTAAATAAGCCGATGGTTTTTATATAATCACGCAGTGTATCGTGACCTAAGTCTAAAATGGCTTGCGGTGTATTAGCAACAGGGAACAACTTTCGAGTGGCTTTATTAACGCCTACATCGGTTGCTTGTGCTGAAAGAGTAACTGCTACTAGTAACTCAAATGGGCTTGAATATTCAAGCTCTGTAACTGGATGTGGATTATCGTCGCGTAGGCGCGACAGTATTTGGTGACGTTTTTCTTTATTCATGCAACTTAAAACGTATTAGTGCTAATTGTAGCTCTAATACGTTTTCCCCTTAAGTTAAGCTAGTAACACGTGCTCGAGGGCCTTTTTCAGCCTCTGGCGGTGCAATTTGCTTTGATTTTATTTGTGCGTCAATTACGTTTTTAGCAGCAATAAGTAGTCCAAGACCTAAAAAGGCACCCGGTGGTAAAATTGCCAGTAAAAATTGGTTATCAAAGTTAAATACTTCTATGCGCATGCTCTGTGCCCATGGGCCAAGTAATAAATCGGCTCCGTCAAACAGCGTACCCTGGCCAATGAGTTCACGCATAGCTCCTAACACTAACAATACAGCCATAAAGCCTAAGCCCATCATTAAGCCGTCAAATGCTGATAAATGAACAGGATTTTTAGAGGCGTATGCTTCGGCGCGGCCAATAATGGCGCAGTTAGTTACAATCAATGGGATAAAAATTCCCAATGATTGATATAAACCAAAGGTATAAGCGTTCATAAGTAATTGAACTATTGTTACAAAGCCCGCGATGATCATTACAAATACAGGTATACGGATATCTTTTGGCACCCAGTTACGCACAATTGATACGGTAACATTTGAGCCTATTAGTACGAGTAAAGTTGCTAAGCCCAAACCTAAGGCATTTGTTACAGTTGAGGTAACGGCAAGCAGTGGACATAAACCTAAAAGCTGTACAAGGGCAGGGTTATTCACCCACACACCTTCTTTGTATAATGTTTTTAACTCACTCATTTAGCTACCTCCATACATTCGGCATTAGGTGCTGCAAAAATATCATCAAAATTAGTTTGTGCGAACAATACGGCATTTTTAACAGAGCCCACAACAGCACGTGGCGTTATGGTCGCGCCTGTAAATTGATCAAACTGGCCGCCATCTTTTTTTACAGCCCAGCGAGCGTCTTCTTCGCCTTCAACCGTTAAGCTTTTAAATGTTGTGATCCAAAGTGATTTTTTAACTTCTACTTTGTCGCCTAAACCAGGGGTTTCTTCGTGTTTAGTCGTACGAACGCCAGCAATAGTGCCATCGCTCAATACAGCTGTTAATAAGTTAATATCGCCACTGTAGCCGTTTGGCGTAACATGCCTAATAACAACAGCGACTGGTTTATTGTTTTTACGAGCACGGTAAATTACTTGGTTTGTGTGTGGGCCTAGTTTTTCGTCAGTAATAATTACGCAATCTTGTGATAATTGATTGTCGTACGATTTTGGGTCGAGCACTTCTTGTAGCTGCGCAGTAAGTTGCAGTTGTTCTTGCTCTGCAATTTTATCGGCAGTAAGCGCGTTGATAGAGGCAACTAAGCCCGTTGTTGCTAACGCAAACGCAGTTAAAATAGCACCATTTTTAGCCATTGACGAAATGATCATTTTACTGCTCCATGGCCATAAGTACGTGGCTGTGTGTAGTAGTCTATTAGCGGCACTGCAATATTAATCAATAATACGCTAAATGCGATGGCATCAGGAAAACCGCCAAAGGTACGAATTAAATAAATTAGTAAGCCAATTAGCGCGCCATAAATTAAGCGCCCTTTGTTAGTTGTTGCTGCAGATACCGGATCGGTTGCTATAAAAAAGGCCCCCATCATAGTGGCACCACTTAATAAGTGAAATAGGGTGCCCGGCTCTGTACCAGGTGATGCGATATAACCAATAGCACTACATACAGCTAAACTTGCGATAAAACTGACAGGAATATGCCAGTTAATTATTTTTGCTTTTAATAAGTATAAACCACCCACTAAAAAGCCTAAGTTAACCCACACCCAACCAAGGCCAGCCCATTCGTTAAATAATGGCTTTTGCATGCTTTCGGTAACGGTTAAACCGTGGGCTATATCTGTTTTAACAGTATCCAGCGGTGTTGCCATTGTTAGGCCATCAACCCCTGCACGTACTTGATCTAGGCTAAACCCAGAGGCCGTAAAATCGGTGAATATTAGCCTTAGCTGATCAGCAAAGCCTATTGGCGTATTTATTAAATCGGTAACAGGCAACCATGCAGTCATTTGTACCGGAAACGAAACTAAAAGCAGTACATAAGCCGCCATTGCTGGATTGAATAAATTAAACCCAAGGCCGCCATAAAGCTGTTTAACTATAACAATAGAAAATAAACAGCCAATCACGATTATCCACCAAGGGGCAAGTGGAGGGATACTTAATGCCAATAACACGGCAGTAAGCCACGCACTGCCATCACTTAATGCAGGCCAAACAGGGCGCTTTCGTATTAGCATTATTGCAGCTTCAAATACGCTCACAGCAAAAAGCGCTAGTACCAGTTGAATAAGCACACCTGTACCAAAAAAGAAAACTTGAGCAATTAGCCCAGGAATACACGCAGCAATAACGCTAAGCATTAATCGCGTTAACGATTTATGGCTGTGATTATGCGGCGAACTGGCCATGGTTAATTTCATGACTGATTATTTCCTTCTTTTTGTAACTTTTTAGCTTTTGCTCTCGCAATTGCAGCAGCCACGGCGGCTTTTTTCTTATCTTCGGCTGATTTAGGTTTATCTGCTTCAGTAGAATTGGATGAGTCATCGGTGTTACTTTCTGCACTCTTAGGTGCTGCGCTCTCAACTTGTAGCTCTTGGGGCTGAGTTTGTTCGGTATCTTCTAGTGCTTTAGCCGCTTTTTTAGCTTTAGCGCGGGCAATAGCCGCCGCTACCGCTGCTTTTTTGTCATCAACAGGGGTATCAGTTTGTGGTTCTTCACTTGTGGTTTGTTCGGCTTCTTCTAATGCTTTAGCCGCTTTTTTAGCTTTAGCACGAGCAATGGCCGCCGCTACCGCTGCTTTTTTATCATCAACTGGGGCACCACTTTGTGGCTCTTCACTCACGGTTTGCTCAGCTTCTTCTAATGCTTTAGCCGCTTTTTTAGCTTTTGCACGAGCTATGGCCGCCGCTACGGCTGCTTTTTTATCATCAACAGGGGCATCAGTTTTTGGCTCTTCAATTGCTGTTTGCTCAGCTTCTTCAAGTGCTTTAGCCGCTTTTTTAGCTTTTGCACGTGCAATAGCTGCCGCTACCGCTGCTTTTTTGTCATCATCAGGGGCATCACTTGGTGACTCTTCACTTACGGGTTGCTCAGCGCCATCTAATGCTTTAGCTGCTTTTTTAGCTTTAGCACGCGCAATGGCTGCAGCTACTGCTGCTTTTTTATCATCAACGGGTGCCGCGCTTTGTGGCTCTTCACTTGTTGTTTGTTCAGCGTTATCTAATGCTTGTGCTGCCTTTTTGGCTTTAGCGCGAGCAATGGCTGCAGCGACTGCTGATTTTTTATCATCAACGGGCGCAGCAGCGGCCGATTCATCTGTTTGCGATTTTTGCTCTTTATATTTACGTGCTTGTTCTTTACGTAGTGCGCGCTCTTTTGCTACTTCGCTGTTATCTGGCTCTAGTTCTTCGCCTTGTTGCTTTTTAGCTTTAGCGCGTGCAATAGCGGCAGCAACAGCAGATTTTTCATCGCCGTTATCTGATTTATTTTTAACACGGGCTAGTGCCTCAGCTACTTTTTGTTTTTCGTCAGCAGACTTAGCAGCAGGTTTGCGTTTATGGCGGTTTTGGCGTTCTTCTTGCTCACGCTCTAAACGTTCTTTTCGGGCATCAAAACGCTCTTTTGCTCTGTCGGCTTTAATTTTGTCAGCTTGTTGTTCTTTAATTTCAACTTTGGCTATACGGTAGTACTGTACAAGAGGGATTTCGCTTGGGCACACGTATGCACAAGCACCACATTCAATACAATCAAATAAATTGTGCTCTTGTAGTTTGTCGTACTCTTTTGATTTAGCAAACCACTGCAATTGTTGTGGCAATAAAGAAGCAGGGCAGGCATCGGCACAGGCGCTACAACGTATACAGGCTTTTTCAGGGCCGGGTTCCGCTAGCTCTTTATGATCAGGCGCTAAAATACAGTTAGTGGTTTTAACTATGCCAATACGTACTGTGGGTAGCGTAAAGCCCATCATTGGGCCGCCCATCACAACACTTTGCTGCGGTACAGGAGAGAAACCTTGGCAATCTAGTAAATGCTTTATTTCAGTACCAAGCAGTGCCCATACATTTCCAGGTTTATGAATAGTGTTACCTGTTACCGTAACTATACGCTCAATTAGCGGTTTGCCTTCATAAACGGCTTGTTGTACGGCAAACAAAGTACCCGTGTTATGCACTAAAATACCAATATCGGCTGGAATACCAATGCTAGGAACTTCACGGTTAGTAAGTAATTTAATTAATTGCTTTTCACCGCCAGATGGATAAATAGTTGGCACCGTTTGAATAATAATTTTTGAGTTATGCTCAGCTGCTTGCTTCATTGCTGCAATAGCTTCAGGCTTGTTATCTTCTATACCCACAATGCACAGTGTTGGGTTTAAAAGTTGCTGCATTATTTCAATGCCTTGGATAACTTCTTTAGCGTGTTCGCGCATTAAAACGTCATCGGCAGTAATATAAGGTTCGCACTCAACAGCATTTACAATCAAAAATTCGATAGGTTGCTTGGTATCTGCTTTTACATAAGTAGGAAAACCAGCACCACCCATACCGCTAATACCGGCTTGGTGAATAATATTTATAAGCTCATCATGGCTAAGCTCAGCAGGATTTTTATTTTTATTTAAAGCTACCCATTCGTCTTTGCCGTCTGGTTCAATAATAACACTTAGTTCAGGCAGGGCCGATGGATGTGCTGATGGCATAGGTGCAATATCAGTAACTACACCAGAGCTTGGCGCATGTACAGGTACCGACCAGTTAGCAGCGGGTTCTGTTAGTGGTTGGCCTTTTAATACGTGTTGGCCTTTTTCTACAAGTAACTTACCATTTGCGCCTATGTGCTGCTTAAGCGCAACAATGAGTTTGTCGGGCAAGGGTAGGCGAGTGATACTCGCACTATTAGAGAGTGATTTTTGTTGTGGTGGGTGTATGCCGCCAGGAAATGCCCACACGGTGCCTTTTTTTATTTGTTCAAGTAACTTGTCCACTCAAACCTCTAATCTATTTGTGTAACAGGAATAGCGTCTAGCTGCCATTTCCAGTTTTGTTTAGTTTCGGCTACAGGTAGCATATCAATGCAATCTACAGGGCAAGGCTCAACACATAAATCACAGCCAGTACATTCATCAATTAACACGGTATGCATTTGACGAGTTGCGCCCAAAATAGCGTCAACTGGGCAGGCTTGAATACATTTGGTACAGCCAATACATTCATCTTCGCGAATATAAGCCACTGTTTTTATAGGTTCTGCTTGCTCGCCACCGGCAAGTGGTTTTTCATCAACCCCCATTAAGCCGGCAAGCTTTTTCATGGTAGATTCGCCGCCTGGTGGGCATTTATTTATTTCATCGCCATTAGCTATGGCTTCGGCGTAAGGGCGGCAGCCCGGGTAGCCACATTGTCCGCATTGAGTTTGCGGTAAAATCGTATCTATTTGCTCAACAATAGGGTTACCTTCAACGCGAAAGCGAATTGCTGCAAACCCTAAAATAAGTCCAAAAATGAGTGCTAGCGAACCAATCGCTATCAAGGCATAAAACAAGGTCATATTAAAACTTCACTAATCCAGTAAAACCCATAAACGCCATCGACATTAAGCCTGCAGTGATCATTGCAATAGAGGCGCCTTTAAAAGGCGTAGGAACGTCAGCAGCTGCTAAACGCTCTCGTAGTGCTGCAAACAATACAAGCACTAAAGAAAAACCAACCGCAGCACCAAAACCATATACCGCAGATTGTAAAAACGAATGATCTTCTTTGATATTTAATAAAGCCACACCTAATACCGCACAGTTAGTGGTGATCAGCGGTAAAAATATGCCTAATAAACGATATAGGGTAGGGCTGGTTTTACGCACAACCATTTCGGTAAATTGCACTACAACGGCAATCACTAAAATAAAGCTCATGGTGCGTAAAAAGGCGATATCCAGAGGGATTAAAATATATTGATTAACTAAATAGCTAGTTACAGAGGCAAGGGTAAGCACAAACGTGGTTGCCAAAGACATACCAATCGCCGTATCAAGCTTACCTGATACGCCCATAAACGGACATAAGCCTAAAAATTGTACTAATACAAAGTTATTAACCAGAACGGTTCCAATCAATAACAAGACATATTCTGTCATGTGTGCCTCACGCTATTAAAGTCCTGCTTATTATCCTTTTTTCTGCCCCGATAAACAACATTTGCGAGTCGTTATCAGTTAAATAAACGCAAGGACAAACATATTGATCACAAGGCTGTAAAATTAATGTGATTTTGATGTAAGGAATTAGTCAAATAGCAGAAACAAAAAAAGAGCAACGAATGCTCTTTTTTGTATTAATTGAAAACTAATTAAATGTCTTTAGGTTTTTCTATGTAATAACCTTGAACGCCATCTAAACACAACGTTTCTATAATGTGTTTCTCTTCTTGGCTCTCAACGCCTTCAGCAAATACGCTAACACCAATGCGGTGGGCTAAATCGACCATTAAGCGCATAAAGTACTGATTATTTTTATCATCTTCTAGACCGCGAGTATAACTTGCATCCATTTTAATAAAATCAGGTTTTAAATCGCGGAAAAACTTAAATGAAGTTAAGCCAACACCAAAACGTTCAACTGTAACGCGTGCGCCAACACGGTGAACCATGTCGATAAAGCGCTTACTAGCCTTGATGTTTTGCTGTAAACCAAACTCGCTTACCTCAAATACTAGTTTAGATGCAATATGCGTATCTTTTAATAATCGGCGCTCTAGCCAAATTACAAACTGATCGTTGTGTGCACTTGAGGCTGTTACGTTTAAACCAAAAAACTTTTCAGATAAATTACGGCTTTTAACTTTTTCAAGAGAAGAGTCGATGATCAGGCGATCAATTTCTATTGCCATATCAAGTTTTTCGGCCATTGCTAAAAAAGAAGCGGTAGGCAGTACTTGATTGTCTTCTGTTTTAAATCGAACTTGTACTTCAGCGTAGGCTTTTATGCTTTTACCAAGCGGCATAATGTTTTGCATCACTAAATGCACACGCTTAGATTCAATAACTTCCTTAATAACCTTACGCCAGTTTTGATTACCAAACCCCGCACTTACGTTATTAACTAAATCGGTTTCGCGTTGTACGTGCCATGCATTAACTTGCTTTGACTGCGCCATGCTCATCGCGTTATCAACAACAGAAAGCAGTTCGCCTAACGGTTTACCTTTTTCGTAACCTACAATACCCGTATTAGCTACCGAGCTTAACTCTTGGTTTTGTTGGTACTGCGTGAAGCGCGATTGCAGGTTTTCACCAAAGCGCTCAGCTTCTTTTAAAGGAATGTGGGGGAGTACTACCGCAAAATCAGAGCTGTTTAATCTAAATACTTGGCTACCCGTGTAAGTGCCGCTTATGTGCTTAATAATATCGGCAACGCCTTTAACATACTCGTCACCTTTTTGATAACCACGGCTTTGGTTTATAGCTTGTAGTTCGCTACAACGAACCATAGCTAAAGAGCCAAATGTACTTTGCTCAGTGTTTTCAATATTTTTTTCGTAGTACTCAACAAACATATTACGATTACCAAGCGAGGTAATTACATCTTTGTACGCTTCATGCTTGATAGTCATAGCAGCGCTTTGTATGTCTTCGTTTTTGTTTTTTAAAAAATGTGATAACCGATTAAAACTAGGTACTAAATCTTTTCCCATTTTTTTCAATCGAGTGCCATCTAATGCTGTTTCTAAATCATTATCAAGATGGTTTTGATTGATATAAATATCGATAATGTCAGCAACTGTTGTACTTATATTTTTATTTAAATGATAAAAAATAGATTTCATTAGAATTATTGGAATAATAACTAAAATGGCAGAAATCAAAATAACAATAAAAAGGGAAGTTTGTAGCTGCGACGCTAAATGCTCAATGTTAAGTACAAATTCAACTTTTATATCTGCGGCATCGTTTACAGCAAACTGTGGGCGTACAGAGTTAAAGTTAGAGAGTACAAAATCAGCAAACATTGGTAATTGAGTAGGGGGGTTAATGCTAAATACTTCAGCACCTTGGTAATCTCTTAGGGTAAAGCTTGAAAACGTATTACCATCTGCAATTGATTGTTTTAAATTTTGAGCAGAAATATCGTCTAAAGAAAGGTCATTAATATACTTAGTAACAGTTGTTTGTGCATTTTTTTGTGCATCACTTACCGCAGTATCAAAGCTTATAGATATGAAGTAGCTTCCTGCTGCAACACACAATAACCAAGAGATAATTTGTATAAAAATAAGTTTTTTAAATCCAGCCATGTTTTCAGTCTTTTAATAATCAAAAGGGAAGGAATCAAGTCCTTGATTAATAAACTAAGTACAGCGCATTAAAGAATTAAACTAATGCTTTAGTTATATAAGGAAGAGTAGTGGAAATAGCTTGGAATGTCTATGAAATTCTTAGAATTGGCTCCCCCTCCCCGACTCGAACGGGGGACCTGCGGATTAACAGTCCGTCGCTCTAACCAACTGAGCTAAGGGGGAACTAAAGTACTGATATTATTATGATGATTTGGCTCCCCCTCCCCGACTCGAACGGGGGACCTGCGGATTAACAGTCCGTCGCTCTAACCAACTGAGCTAAGGGGGAACTACATCATAAACATAAACTTGGCTCCCCCTCCCCGACTCGAACGGGGGACCTGCGGATTAACAGTCCGTCGCTCTAACCAACTGAGCTAAGGGGGAATCGTTTATGGTTGAAAAACTTGGCTCCCCCTCCCCGACTCGAACGGGGGACCTGCGGATTAACAGTCCGTCGCTCTAACCAACTGAGCTAAGGGGGAAGCGTCTTGCCTTTCAACGGGGCGAAATATTAATGACCGAGCCGCAAAGTGTCAACATATAAAAGTCATAAATTGAAAAAAGAGGTTTATTCGTTGTTTTTGTGTTCGATCTGCGTGATTTATAGCTCTATTTAAAGCTGTTTTTTTAAGAATTTAAGAATACTAATGCGAGTTTTATTATTGTTGAGTCTTTAAATTGGTTAAATTAAACACGCCATTAAAGCCACTTGTAATTAAAAAACAACTCAAAAACATAAAATTTCATTTTTTACTTTCGGGTATTCTTCGTATTTATTTACTTTTTTATTTTAATTTTCTAAAAATATACCTACACGAATAGTCATAAAAGTATTTTCCCTCTTAATAGTGATCCAATTTTGATCTATAAATTGAGTATTTATTATCTTCGCTCAAAAATAGAACAATCAATAACTTAACTTTGTATTAAACGTTTTTTATTTACTAACGTATAAGTATGTTAAGAAGAAAAATCGGCAAGCTTGCGTTTTCAGTGTGAGTTTATAAAAATGCCACAATTAGCAAATCAACAATTGGTTGGACCTCAGCGAAAATTGCGAGTCTCTCAAGGCCTTTATAAATGCGGCTTTGAATGAGTTATCCACGGTTTCTGTGGATAACTCTGTTTATGAAACTTTAAGAACATCATCGGCACCAATGTTTTAGGGTGCTACAACGATTTCAAGCTTTTAAATCACTATTTTTTATTCATTGTAAAACAGTAGGTTATGTTTTGGTGGCTAATAGATGTAACTCCATGAATGAATTTTTTCGTAACGATAAACCAAGTAGTTGCTTTGTGTAAAAAAGCATCAGATAGCACAGGGTGTTTGTAATAAAAGTTATAAAAATGTGTTTTAATTGTTTTTTGGCGTGTTTAGGCTCTATTTTAACAAAAAGATGTAAAAACCAAGTTTTACTATTTTTTAGAATATTTACTTACGTAATTACATCAATTGTAGTGATAAATCCGTGGCTTGAACTGCCTTGATGCTTTAAAATGATTCGTTCAGTAAAAGAGGCCTATTTATTTCATGCGCGCAATTTCAAAATCTCAGACTCGCCCAGATTTACTAAACGATCCTATCTTGCCTACATTAAAGACGATGACCATACCGATGATATTCGGCATGATCACACTAATGATGTTCAATATTGTAGACACCTTTTTTATAAGCTTACTTGGCACCGAACCACTAGCTGCCGTGAGCTTTACATTTCCGGTTACTTTTACCGTTATCAGCTTAGCAATAGGGCTGGGGATCGGTACATCAGCAGTAATAGCGAAAGCGCTCGGCAGTAATAAAATTGATGAAGCACGTTTTGATGCCAGTATTTCTTTAATGGTTGGTGTGGTTCTGGTTATTGTGTTGTCATCTGTTGGATATTTACTGATTGACCCCATATTTACTTTGCTAGGAGCGGGCGCGCAAGTATTGCCGTTAATACACGAATACATGAATGTATGGTTTATCGGTAGCGTATTTTTAATAACCCCAATGATTGGTAATTCGGTACTGCGTGCCAGTGGTGATACCAAAACGCCAAGTATAGTAATGGGCGGAGCCGGGCTGATAAACGCCGTACTTGACCCAATACTTATATTTGGCTTTGGGCCGGTACCCGCGTTAGGAATTCAAGGCGCTGCCATAGCAAGTGTTGTTGCATGGTCGGTCGCTGTGGTTATTATTTTATATATATTAGCGGTTAAAAAACGTTTGTTGAGTCTCAAAGCGGGCAAGCAAACTGTAACTGGCGCTATTCGTAAAATATTAAAAATTGGTTTACCTGCTGCAGGTGCAAACATGCTTACACCCGTTGCAATGGCTGTAATGACCGCCTTAGTAGCGCATCATGGGCCAGAAGCCGTGGCCGCATTTGGAGTAGGGAGCCGGATAGAATCTATTGCAAGTATATTAGTGCTTGCGCTATCGATGACATTACCGCCATTTGTGAGTCAAAACTTTGGGGCTGGCAAATTATGCCGTGTCAAAGAAGCGTATACCGGCACACTAAAATTTGTGATGGTATGGCAATTTGCCATTTACGTATTACTAATTGCATTTTCAGGTGTTATAAGCCAATTATTTGGTAAAGAACAAGCCGTAATAGATGTAATTAAGCTCTTTATTTATACCATCCCACTAAGCTATGGCTTACAAGGGGTGATCATATTATCAAACTCATCGTTTAATGCTTTACACAAACCAATGAACGCATTGGTACTAAGCGTTATTCGTTTATTCATATTTTATGTACCATTTGCTTATATCGGCAACGAAATAGCCGGATTATTAGGGTTATTTATAGGCGCTGCCATAGGTAATTTATTTACAGCAATAGTGGCATATAAATGGTTTATGAAAAAACTAGAAGCGCTGAGCGGCGAATCGTTACAGGAGTGCAATAATTGAGCGACCATTTTCAGTTAAAATCACATTTCAAACCAGCAGGCGATCAGCCTACCGCCATTAAACAGCTATGCGAAGGGTTAGAAGCGGGGCTTGTACACCAAACGTTATTAGGTGCCACCGGTACAGGTAAAACCTTTACCATGGCCAATATTATTAGCGATTTAAACCGTCCAACAATAATAATGGCGCACAATAAAACATTGGCTGCGCAGCTATACGGCGAGATGAAAGAGTTTTTTCCTAAAAACGCGGTTGAATACTTTGTATCGTATTACGATTACTACCAGCCAGAAGCCTATGTTGTATCTAGCGACACATTTATTGAAAAAGATGCTTCGATAAATGAGCACATAGAGCAAATGCGTTTAAGTGCGACCAAAGCATTACTTGAGCGTCGCGACACCATTATTGTGGCATCGGTATCGGCTATTTATGGTTTGGGTGACCCTAAATCGTACATGAAAATGATGCTGCTTTTAAAAGTGGGCGAAAAAGTAGATCAACGCGACATGCTACGCCGCCTTGCTGAAATACAATATACCCGCAATGATATAGATTTTAGCCGAGGTACATACCGCGTACGTGGCGAAGTAGTTGATATATTCCCAGCAGAATCAGACACTTTTGCTGTACGTGTAGAAATGTTTGATGATGAAATAGAACGCTTAAGTATTTTTGACCCGCTTACCGGTGCAATTGAAAAGCACATAGTGCGCGCTACTATTTATCCTAAAACGCACTATGTTACCCCGCGTGAAAAAATACTTGGCGCTATCGAAAAAATAAAAGAAGAACTAAAAGAGCGACGCGCCCAGTTACTCAGTGCAAACAAATTAGTAGAAGAGCAACGTGTAGCTCAGCGAACGCAATACGATATAGAAATGATGACCGAGCTTGGTTATTGCTCGGGTATAGAAAACTACAGCCGTTATTTATCGGGTCGTACACCAGGCGATCCGCCGCCAACATTGCTTGATTACCTACCTGATGACGCATTAATGATTATTGATGAATCGCATGTAACCGTATCGCAAATTGGTGCAATGTATAAAGGCGACAGAAGCCGTAAAGAAAACCTTGTTGAGTATGGTTTTAGAATGCCCTCAGCAATGGATAATAGGCCACTGCGTTTTGAAGAATTTGAAGCCATAGCACCACAAACTATTTATGTATCGGCAACGCCTGGCGACTTTGAGTTAGAGCGCTGCGCGGGCGAAATAGCAGAGCAAGTAATTCGCCCAACAGGGCTGCTCGACCCACTTATAGAAGTACGTCCTGTGGGCGATCAGGTTGATGATTTACTCTCAGAAATATACAAAAGTGTGGAGAAGGGCGAACGCGTACTGGTAACTACACTTACTAAACGTATGTCTGAGGATTTAACAGACTACCTAAGCGAGCATAATGTAAAAGTACGTTACTTACATTCAGACATTGATACCGTTGAGCGCGTAGAAATAATTCGTGACTTACGAGCAGGCGTGTTTGATGTGTTAGTGGGTATTAACTTACTGCGAGAAGGCCTTGATATGCCAGAAGTGGCACTTGTTGCCATACTTGATGCTGACAAAGAGGGTTTTTTACGCTCGGCTCGCTCGCTGATACAAACCATTGGCCGTGCTGCTCGTCACTTAGATGGCCGCGCTATTTTATATGGTGACAGAATTACAAAATCAATGGCAAAAGCCATGGACGAAACAGCACGCAGGCGCGAAATTCAGCATGCATATAACGTTGAGCACGGCATAGAGCCTCATGCTCTGGCTAAAAAAATACTTGATGTAATGGATGTAGGTGAAGAAGCGGCCCCTAAAGACAACCTTAAACTTATTCGTAAAGAGTCTAAAAAGGTTCTTAGTGCGAAAGAAATTGCCGTGCAAATTAAGCAGCTTGAAACCAAAATGCATGCATACGCAAGCGACCTAGAATTTGAAAAAGCGGGCTCTGTTCGCGATGAAATACATGAACTACAACAACAGTTGATTAATTAAAAATGACAGCAAACTTTACACCTCTTATTACTGCGCTTGAAGACGCGCCAATTTTAAAAAATGAACTGTGTCGTGTTTTTCATGGCCGAGGCCACAGCGTCGAAGCATTAAGCCATATTAATTTAGACTTTTACCCGCCCAGTTTATTTTTGGTTTCGTACGATGAAATTGACGAGCAAACACTAAGCGAGCTCACCAATGCTGTGTGGCAGTGGGCGCAAGAAAATCAGCCTGAGCTTATTACGTCACTTGTGTACCAGCAACGTGCTGGCGTACAAAGCCAAAACACCGTGGTTTATGGGCAATTACCTAACCCACATGTTGTAACCGAAAATGGTATTCGCTTTTTGGTTGATTTACAGAGCCGCCAAAATACCGGAATATTTCCCGATATGCGCAGCGGCCGTGAATTTGTAATGGCTAATAGCAAGCATGGCAAAGTGCTTAATTTGTTTTCATATACATGTGGGTTTTCGCTTGCCGCCATGCAAGGCGGGGCAGATCATGTGATGAACATGGATATGAGCAAAGGCGTGCTAAAAGTCGGCAAGCAAAACCATCAGCTAAATGGTTTTGAGCGCGGCGTAAGTTTTTTACCTCACGATATTTTAAAATCGTTTGGAAAACTAAAAAAAGCAGCCCCGTTTGATTTAATAATAGTTGATCCGCCAAGCTTTCAAAAAGGCAGCTTTATATTAACTAAAGACTATCAAAAAGTGCTGCGCAGGTTGCCAGAGCTACTTTGCGATACTACACAATTACTATTGTGTGCGAATAGCCCAGAGCTTAGCGAAGATGCGTTTAAAGCATTAATAAACGAGAACACCCAAGGCGCAATTGAATTTGTTGAGCGCCTAGCCCCCACCGAGCGTTTTATTGAAGTAGACAGCGACAAAAGTTTAAAAGCGCTTGTCTATAAAACGTCACAAATACCTGCTTAAATGAAGCTCAGTAAACGCCTAACTGCCATTGATAAATTAATTTCGCAGCATCACGATATTATTTGGGATTGTTGCTGCGACCATGGTTATTTAGGCATGGCGCTATTAAAACGCGCAGCTGCAAACCACGTTATTTTTGTAGATATAGTCGCCACTTTAATGAACGACCTAGAAGCGCAATTATCATCTATTAATAAATTACAAAAAACCTGTGATAAAAATCCGCAGTGGCAGGTCTTATGTCAGGATGTAGGCAAAATAGAAATTACTCAAAGTAAAAGCCAAGTAGTTGTAATAGCAGGTGTTGGCGGTGAGCTGTTGTTAAGTTTAGTACAACAAATTATTGCTAATAACGCAGTGGAGCATTTAAATAATGTTCGGTTTATTTTATGCCCAGTGCATCACACTTATAAGTTGCGAGTGGGTTTAAAACAACTTGGTTTAGGGCTTGTAAGTGAGCAAATAGTTTACGACAACAAACGTTTTTATGAAGTGATTGAAGTGAGCTTTAGTACCAATATTGAGATTAGCCATACCGGCAACAAAATGTGGGACTTTGCTAGTACAGAGCACGCTATGTACCAACGGCAACTCATAAATCATTATAATAAAATGCTCAATAAAGATAAGCCATACTATCAAAAAGTTATAACAGACTATCAAGAACTCACCGATAGTTAAAAAAGCCCAAAAGTAGGGCGTACATGTGATCTAATTACGACATTGACGACGTAATGTGTTCATAGTTTATATCGCACTACGCGAGTTTATTTGGTTTATTTATGTCAGATAACAAGAGTCACATTAATCATTTGCTCAGCAATGAGCAAAAATGGCAACACAGTTACGAGCAACCTATTTCTTATGCACCCCTTGTGCAATTGGCTAATAGTAATTGGGTGGTGCCACAGCATTTTTTACGTTACAAGCACACGCTTAAAAGCGTAAACGAAGTACTTGAGAGTATTGAGTTTTCGGCTCACTTTAGGGTGCTTGCTGCACAAAAAGGTGAAGAAATTTACCTGCAGGTAGCAGTGCTGAGCCCTGATAACTACCAAAAAAGCGCATCTACTAATGAAGCCAAAGCTAAAAAACTATTATTTGGCAGACGCTGGATTGTAGAGGAAAACTTACCTACTTCAGAGCTTATTCAAAGCGCATTTTTAGCGTTAAAAGTAGCGCGTGAACATGAAGTAAGAGAGCTTTTTCAGTTAATGCAAAGCGGCGCAACAAGCACGCCATTTAACAATCACCACGATTTACCTGTAATGGCGCAAAACCCTGAACTTGTTAAAAGCGAAACGGTTACAAGTAACGTTGACGAAGTGCTTAAACGCATTGTATTTGCAGGAAAAAGTATTGAGCTTAAAAGCCAGCAGCAAGTAGCCGAGCAACATTTATATATTGTTGAGCTGTTGTGTGAGGATTGCCAGCTTAGCGAGTTTAATAAAAAAACAATTTCGTTTTTAACAGCAGACTCATCCGCTAATAGTTTTTTACACGGCTTAATTGCGGCATTGGTGGCCATAAGTAATGACTACGTAAACGAGCAGTTTAAATACAAAGGTTTTGCCCGTTTTAGCAAGCACGTAGTGGTTGAACAAGTAGGTAATCTAAGTATCGCTATGCGCTCGCCAAGTACCGTAGGGCTTTGCTCTATGGGTAAGCAACATGCTAATCAGTTAAACTTTGAGATAGACAGTGGGCGAGCACCACAGGGCTGCGGGCAAGCTATTGGTGGGTTTTTAGCTGCTCACGGCATTGAGCAGCCAGAAAATGCGCATTTATATCCAAATTACTTATAACAACTTAAAGTTTATTAATTTCATCTTTAACGTTAAAGCTTGAATCAGTAACAATAGCCTCAAGTGTTTGTACACGCTCTTTTAATGCAAGCACTTGTGCGTTTGTTTCAGCTAGTTGTTTATGGGCATCGCTGTTGTTGTTTTGCATTTTATGCTTAAACTCAAGGTGCTTTTTATACATATCGTAAACTACTCCTGAGCCAACCGAAATTAGCACAATAAGTACAATCATCGTAGTTCCAGACATAACCTCATTCCTTATCATTTTATTATTCGTTTATGGTTAAAGTATAACCTTTAAGCGCTTTTGATAAAGCTGACAATTGTAACTTAATTTGTATACTTTATTTAATTCAGCTTTAAGCGTGTTCATCATTTATACACTTTAGATATTGTTTAATAGCTGCATAAATAAACATACTTTAGCCAATACAGTGAGTTGCCATGTTAAATAATAAAATTCCACCGGTTATCGTTGTGCTGTTTTTTGCAGGCATAATGGCGCTTATTGCGCATTACAGTGTTATTGATTTCACCGCATTTATTACCTACCTAGCAGCAAGTTTGGTCATTATTGGGTGTGTTTTTTGTATTGCAGGTGTGGCGAGCTTTAAAATAGCAAACACCACAGTAAACCCAAATAAACCTGAGCAAGCGTCAAAACTTATTACGAGCGGCATTTATAAAATTTCGCGTAACCCAATGTATGTGGGTTTTGCATTTATTTTAGCAGGGTGGGGTGTTTGGTTAAGTTCCTTGTGGGCGCTTTTATGTATTATCGGGTTTATTGCGTATTTAACATTTTTTCAAATAATACCCGAGGAGCGTGCGCTCACTAAATTATTTGGCGAAGAGTTTACCGCTTACAAAGCGCGCGTAAAACGCTGGCTGTAATCAATATCATTGACTTAAAACCTGAGAAACAAAAAAGGCTATCGATGATAGCCTTTTTTTGTTTGCAGCAATTGTATTACTAATTAATTGCGGCTTATTCGTATTCTAACGGGTCTGTAATGTTATTTAGTGCAAATGCTTCAAGGCGTTCTTGGCACGCGCCACATTTACCACAGGCCTTTTCACGGCCGTTATAACAAGTCCACGTTTGGCTGTAATCTAAACCCATTTCAATACCGTCGGTTAAAATACCAATTTTAGTATTGTTTAAGTATGGGCTAAAAATTTCTACAGCGTCGTAATTAGCAATACGGCACACATCATCCATTTTTTGCACAAATTCAGGACGGCAATCAGGGTAAATAGCATGATCCCCAGAGTGAGCGCCGTAATAAACTTGGCTAGCTTTAAGTGATACCGCGTAGCCAACAGCAAGCGAGAGCAAAATCATATTACGATTAGGTACAATCGTACTTTTCATGCTTTCTTCTTCGTAATGGCCTTCAGGTACGTCAATATCATCAGTAAGTGATGAGCCACCAATAAGTTGGTTAATCGCCGAAATATCAACAATTTTATGCGGAACGTTTAATTTTTCACATACACTTGCCGCTACTTTAAGCTCTTTTACATGACGCTGACCATAGTCAAATGAAAGGGCATATACATCATGGCCTTGTTGCAGGGCTTTATTTAATACGGTAAATGAGTCCATACCGCCGGAATAAATAACAACTACTTTTTGCGTCATATCTGTTTTGCTCTTAGTTTTAATAGAGGTTTATATCAGGGCGCGATATACTACACGGCCGCAGCTTAAATAACAATTTTTGCACAGCGCTTTTTGGTTTTTTAATAGTAGCAATTTGGCTGCTAGGTAGTAAGTGAGATCTCTTTTGTACAAAATTAATGAAGTGTTTGAAACCATTCAAGGTGAAGCTAGCTTTACTGGCACACCCTCAATATTTTTACGTCTGCAAGGCTGCCCAGTAGGCTGCTCTTGGTGCGACACTAAGCAAACGTGGGATGTTGATAATGTATATAAAGTATCGCTGGATGAAACCGTAGAAAAAAAAGCCGACTCAGATCATTGGGCTAACGCCAGTGCAGAGCAAATTTTAGCGTTGTTTCAATCACGTGGTTATACCGCAAAGCACGTAGTAATTACCGGCGGCGAGCCATGTATGTTCGACTTAAATCCAGTATGTAACTTATTACACGAACACGGCTTTAGTACACAAATAGAAACCAGCGGCACGTTTGAAATACTCGCCCCAGAGCAAACATGGGTAACGGTATCGCCAAAAATTAACATGCGCGGCGGTTATGAAGTACTTACCAGCACAATGAAGCGTGCAAACGAGATAAAACACCCCGTTGCCATGCAAAAGCATGTAGAAGAGTTAGAAGAATTATTTGCCAAAACAGGCGTTAACCCTAAGCTTGTTTATTTGCAGCCAATTAGCCAAAAAGTATCAGCAACAAAATTAGCAATCGACACCTGTATTGCCAAGAACTGGCGCCTATCAATACAAGTACATAAGTATTTAGGAATTAGTTAAAGAGTTATATTGCGTATGTTGGGTAGAGCGAAGCTAAACCCAACAAATCTCTAATTTCACACCGTTTTATAACAACGCTCTATAATATTTAAATACACAGGCCGTATAAGCAAAGCGCCATCCGACAACCCTGTACTTTATAGCCTGAATTTTATAGCCTGAACTTTATAGTCTAAGATTACATCTACCCTAAAGCTCATATCTTCTTCGTTAATTGTGCTAATTAGTTTACTATGCGCGACTTAAAAATATTCTACTACTTACCACTAGGCTTATATGTCCGCAAACGCGCTTTACACCGACCTTTCTGATTACTACGACTTAATGTGTGCAGATATTAATTATCAAGCCCAAAGCAATTCTATTCACAGGCTGCACCAAATTTTTGGTAATGGCGCAAACACCCATCTAGATTTAGCATGTGGCACCGGCCCGCATGTACGCCACTTTATTGATTACGGCTATAAAAGTAGTGGGCTTGATTTAAACCAGCCAATGCTAGATAAAGCAAAAGTTCGTTGCCCAGAAGCGCAATTTTCATTGCAAAACATGAGTGAATTTAAGGTCGCTGAGCACGTGGATTTAATTACCTGCTTTTTGTATTCAATCCATTACTGCGACGGCATTAATAAACTAAAAGAGTGCCTTGCTAGCGTATACAATGCATTAAATGTAGGTGGAATATTTTGTTTTAACACGGTTGATAAAAACAAAATCGACAGCGATTCATTTGTAGAGCACACAGCAATAAGCGAAAATAGCTTCTTCACATTTCGCTCTGGCTGGCATTACAGTGGCAGCGGTAGCAAACAGTTATTAAAACTCAGCATAGAAAAAACCACCGCAGACAATACACTCGTATGGCACGACGAGCACCCAATGGTTGCTTTTAGTTATACCGAGCTTAAAGAAGCCTTAAAACCGTACTTCGAAATTCACATATTTGAACATGACTACGACAAGATAACCCCATGGGCAGAGCGCTCAGGCAACGCCATTTTTGTCTGCGTAAAAATTTAAGTTAAACACTCATCAAGAAGACATACAAGTTTGGGTAGAGCGTAGCGAAACCCAACGAATCTCCGATACCCACGCCCCCAATAACTCGCATTATATATTTGAAAACGTAGGTCGGATAAGCGAAGCGACATCCGACACAGTAACTTATTTAAGTTTCGGCGAATATAAATAGCTAATTAATTATGATGTATGAAGTCAAGATTTGACCCCTATGGCTGTTATTGACTGCCTATTTATCCCTCCCTCGATCATGCTTTCACTTAACAAAAATTCTTAATAACTAGCATAAAAAAAGCGTTGCCCTTGAACAACGCTTTTCTGTATTTGTCTAATAGCTGGTAGCTAACTTACTCAGCCGCTAGCTTACTCTGCAGCAAGATTATTCCGCCGCTAAGTAATCCAAAACCACTTGATGGTGATCTTTAGTTTTAAACTTATCAAACAAGTGTTTAATTTTACCGTCTTGTCCTACTAAAAATGTTAGGCGGTGAATACCATCGTACTCTTTACCCATAAATTTTTTGTAGCCCCATACACCAAATGCTTCAGCAATGGCGTGATCTTCATCGGCTAATAGGTCAAAATTAAGCTCTTTTTTAGTTTCAAAGTTTTTAAGGCGCTTAATTGGATCTGGGCTAATACCTACAACGCGGGTGTTAAATTTAGCAAGCTGTGCTTGCTCATCGCGTAGGTTTTCGGCTTGTACAGTACAGCCTGGCGTTGACGCTTTAGGGTAAAAGTACACAAGCACTTGTTGCTCTTTTAACAGCTCGCTTAATGTTACTGTTTCGTCGTTTTGGTTTTGTAGGCTAAAAGCGGGTGCAGTATCGCCAGCTTGTAATGGACTAATTGTGTTCATGTTTAGCATCCTTAACGAATTCGTTTAAAAATATAATCTACGTTTAGTGTGTGAGAAAGGCTCTCAAAACTAATTTTAAATTGATCTATATCTACATCAACAGGTATGTTGAATTCAAGTTCACAACGCATTTTAATGTTGTCTTCTTGGGAATAAGTGTCTGACTTAAGTGAGCAAATACTAATATTATTGTCGGCAAAAAAGCGCGTTACTTTGCTCAATGTACCAGGGGTGTCTATGCCTGTATATTCTAGTGTGTAACCTGCACAAAACTCGCTAGGAGTATGACTTGCTGTGCGCTTCATCATGGTTAGCAGGCCAAGTTCCATGGCTTTAGTGGGCAGTACGTGTTCTATGCGGCTTATTGCCGACATGTCCCCGCTAAGTAGCATTATAAAGGTAAATTCGCAGCCTAAAATAGCAATACGGCTGTCAATAATGTTGCAGTGGCAATCGCTAACCAGTTGGGTTAGTTCACTTACTATACCGGGTCTGTCTTCGCCAATCGCTGTTAAAACAATTTGATGATTTGAAAATGCAGTCATGAGTTCAAATACCTTGTTACTTGGATTATATCAACCGAGTTGGCAACACCAAAAATACACACGAGAAGTTGCACGGCGGCGAAGTTTAACACAAAAAGGGCTCTAAACTACAGCACACGCTAATTAAGCGCTTTTAAAGTGCGGTGTTTCTTGTTTTTACTGGCACGGGAAAGTACCATAGCTAAAATTTGCTTATTTGCGCTTAGTTGCTTACTAAGTTGAAGTGCTGAACTTTATTGCATTTAGGCAGCCAAATAATAAATGTAAAGTTAATATTGATTTTACACTGAACCAAATCGGTATTACCCACTCATATATTTGTTAAAACAATTAAAGGGTATGCTAAGGAGAAATATCTGTGCAGTATTGGATCCCAAAAGCACTTGCAGTAAGTGTATTGGTAAGTTTATCAGGGTGTAGTGTATTTATTAATAAGGCACATGACGAGCGTAACTATCGTACGCATGAGCCTGTAAAAGCACCAGCGTCGTTATCTCAACCAGCTCAAGACCCAGTTTATAAAATGGATGTAGGTCAATACGACAACAATCCTGAAGCTACAAATTACCGCCCACCGGCACAAGTATTAACAATTGCTAAAGGCAGTTGGGTAGAAGAGACAGATAAACAAGCGCGTATTTATTTTGATAAAAACGATGGCATTGCTGATTTAGATGAATTTCTTTGGGACACGATTAAATCTGTCCTAGCTGATAATAATGCAGGAACTACTAAAGAAGATAAGCTACTTGGTATTATTGAAACTGATTGGTACTCAATTATTAAAACCGAAGAAGGTTTTTGGTGGTGGGGCGATGAAGTTAACGATGATTTAGAAAAGTTTAGATTCACTATTGAAGAAAAGTCACATCAACGTACTGCGTCTTTACGTGTAGAGCTGATTGATTTTAAAGGTGATAAAACGTTAACAGACTTACTCAAGCAGCAGCTAGAAGTACGTGCGCTTAACCAAGTAGTGAGCGAGTTTGATTACCGTTACCGTCAACTTGAAGTTGATATGCGTAAACGCCAAGGTATTATTTCTCTTGAAATGGGCTTTGATAATAAAGGTAATGCAGCGCTTGTAACTGAGCAATCTTACGACGCTGTGTTTGACCGTTTCTCTGGGTTTTTAGAGCGCTTGTCGTTCTCTATTGTTGAAATTAACCCAGATACGGGCTTAATTACTGCAGATTATACTAAACCAGAAACAAGCGTTTGGGATTCAATTTGGGGTGATGACGTAGCTCAACTACCTATTGATGAAGGCCAATACCAAATTTTAGTAAGCAAAACTAAAGAAGGCGGTACTAGCTTAACGTGGATGGATGATAAAGGCGAAACGCTTGAGCCAGGTACTATGAATGGTTTACAACAAGCATTAGAAGCAGCACTCATTCAGCGCGGCATTAAAATTTAAATAATAATAAGTTTTACCACAAAAAGAGCGCTATGCTCTTTTTGTGGTTTTTATAGGTTAAACAATATGTCTCAGCTACCTGAACGTTCACACTATACGTGGCGCACTTGGTTTACTTTTTTGGTTCCTTCGTTAATTGGTGTGTTTTTATTTATGACACCCATTAGTACTTCGCAAGGGATGACCATTCCTATTGCAGTTATGGCAAAAGCGGTTCAAGCAATGATGCTTGGCTCTGCTCAAGCAATTATTACCCTCATTATTTGTATTACAGGGGTTATTTCTGTAATTACTAAAGTGTTTAAACCCGCCGCTATATGTAACTCACCTTTGTTAAAGCATTTATTTGATGTGAGCTGGACATGGCTGGTGGTACGCTTATTTGGTATGGCGTTTGGTTTAATGACGTACTTAAGCCTAGGCAGCGAGATGATTACCTCGGCCAATACTGGCGCGCTGGTATTAAATGACTTATTGCCTGTGTTGTTTTCGGTATTTATTTTAGCGGGCTTATTACTGCCGCTATTAATTAACTTTGGTCTATTAGAGCTTGCTGGTACGTTAATGACCAAAGTAATGCGCCCTGTATTTGGTGTACCAGGCAGAAGCGCGGTAGACTGTACTGCGTCGTGGTTAGGTGATGGCAGTGTGGGTATTTTGATGACTGCAAGGCAGTACGATCAAAAGCATTATACACAACGCGAAGCGGCTATTATTGGTACTACGTTTTCAGCGGTTTCAATTACATTTAGTTTAGTGGTGCTTGGGCAAGTTAAACTTGAATACCTATTTGCACCGTTTTACGCAACGGTATGTTTAGCCGGTATTGTTGCCGCTATTATTGTGCCGCGATTACCGCCACTGCGCTTTAAAAAAGACTTACTCATTGATGGCACTGAGCCAGATAGAGACGCTGAAACAATTCCGGGTCATAAAACTTTATTTGGCCATTCGTTAGATGTTGCACTAGCTAAAGCAGATAACTCAACGGGTGTTAAAGGCACTATAAAAGAGGGCGTACATAATGCGCTTGATATGGTGTTTGGTGTGTTACCTGTAGTAATGGCGGTAGGCACATTTGCACTGATCATTGCTGAGCATACGCCTATATTTCAGTATTTAGGTATGCCGTTTGTGCCATTTTTAGAGCTATTGCAAGTACCCGAAGCAGCCGCTGCGTCGCAAACTATTATGGTTGGTTTTGCTGATATGTTTATTCCGTCAATATTAGCAGCAGGGACTATTGAAAGTGATGTAACGCGCTTTATTATTGCCGCAATGAGTGTAACTCAGCTTATTTATATGTCTGAGGTAGGTGCACTTTTACTTGGCAGTAAAATACCGGTAAATATTTTAGAGCTATTTATTATATTTATTTTGCGAACGCTAATTACTTTACCTGTTATTGCGCTAATGGCGCATTGGCTAGTAGGCTAAATTAGCAAAAATATATTTAGCGAGTTGGTATTATTGAAAAAGCCCTGATTGATCAGGGCTTTTTTGTGTCTGTTGTATTTTTTATATTGGCGTTGGGCTTTATAAACTCCTGTTTTGCAGAGAGTCTAATCAGCGCAATATTACCAATGATAATGGCAAGAACAACAGCGACAATAATTACAATATGCCAAGTTTGCATCGCAGTATCACCTAAACTTTAGTACGTTTAAGTGTGACCGCTTTGCACTATAACAGCAATTGATTTACTCAAAAATACAATCAATAACGTTAAAAACGTCTCGCTACCGAAAGCGTTAAAAAGTTAAGACCAGGGTTTGGCTCTTTAAAGCCTGCGTTTGAATAGTGAATAACGCGAAGGGCAACATTGGTGTGGCCAAAATCGGCTACAAGCCCTATGCGGTCTTCAAACTGGTAGTGAGTACTTATGTTTTTACCGGCAAACTGCGTTTCATCAATCAGTGATACACCAATACCTGCTTCTACATAAAATGGGGTGTTGTTAAAACTAAAAGCAGGAAATTGCAGTACAGGTGACATAGCAAGTACTAGGTTTGATTGTGTTTCATCGCCGTGGCGGTATTCCCACATGTTTACGCTGGTTTCAAAGTAAAAGCGTGCATCACCAATAAGGTTTTGCATACCAGGTGCATGATACTGATACGCAAGCTTAACGCCGTTTACGTTACCTTCGCCTTTGAGAAAGTCAACGGCATAACCGTGGTCCGATTGAGCAAAAGCAAGCTTGCCAAAAAGTGAAACTACTAATACAAAAGAGATAATAAGTGTTTTAAGTGACGTTTTCATAGGTGCCAAATGTTCGTTTGATTTAAGTTGATAACTAAATGATAAGGGCGGCCTGTTAACAATTACAATGAGGACAAAATGCCGGTTGTATATGAGCTGTTAATGGAGTTTTCTAACTGCTTGAATTTATTTTATTTATTTGATTGGTGCTAATTGGGCATTAATAAGTTGCTTATTTGTGCCTTTTTTATTGCGTATGGTTCGCGTAAATTACAGCCATCTTAATCACACAGACATATACAATTATGAAACTCTTTAAACTATTCGTTTTAGCCACTGCTTTTTTTAGCAGTTCGTTATTTGCACAAGCTCAGCAATCACCAGATCAGTTACTTGAATCGGTAGCCGACAAGCTTTTTGCAGATATTGGCCAAGTAAACTCAAAAGGTACAGCCAGCAAAGACGCGATGGCTGCCATTGTTGAAAAACGTTTAATGCCACATATTGACGTTAAGTTTGTGTCGTTTAAATTATTAGGTAAACACATTAAAGGTATTGAGCGCGAGCAAGCTGTTCAATTTATAGATGCAGTAGAGCATTACTTAACAGGCACTTACGCCGGTGCACTAATGAAGTACACGGGTCAAAAAGTAGTATTTGAGCGTAATAACGCAAAAAGTGACTCTGAATACGCAACAGTTAATACGCAAATTATTGAGCCAAATGCGCCTACTATCGACTTAAGCTTTAAGCTTCGTTTAGGTAAAAACAATGAGTGGAAAGTATACGATATTGTTGCTGAAGGCATTTCACTATTAAGTGCTAAACAAAAAGAGATTATTCAACGCATTTCTGATGTGGGTTTAGAGCAAGTTATTAGCGAGTTAAAAAGTAAATAGACTATTTGTCTGGATCTGATTAAGCCCAACTCCAACCTCAAAAACGGCCAATTACTTATGTACTTGGCCGTTTTTATATTTTTGCTAAGGACAATACCAATCCACAGTAATACTTAATCATTTAGAACAACTAAATAACGAAATTTTTGCCTTGCTATCACACGGTTTTTTACCTCAAAATAAATCACTTAATTAAGCGAATTGGTATAATCCTAAAGGATTGTTGTTATTGCGTAATTTTGCGCTAGCAGCAAAACAAAGGTGTGCTAGAATATCGGCACTTTGATTAAGCGTGGTGTCAGCTTAAAACTGATATAACTTACCACCCCCAAGCCACACTGGAGTTGTGTTGTTTTAATGGAAAATGTACTGATTTGGCCAAAGGAATACCCATTACTTATTAAAGGACTGGTAGAACAAAACGGTGCCTTTATTTTAGATGCTTTGGAAGCTTGGCCTGCTTGTCGTTCTACAAATGAAGACGATGGTGTATGCACCACCGTGCTGCCACCTATTTATTATTTGGCATGGCTAACCCCGCTGGAGCCATTTGAAGAATGTTACTTTCAACATATCTCTGAATATGACGAAGACGCACAAGCGTATATTAGTGCGGTTAAAAGCCATTACTACGATAATGAATACACCTCTGAAAGCTTAGTGCTTATGCTGTGCCAGCGCCTTGAAAAATACGCAAGCGTGGCTGCACAAAATACCATAGATACGCCACTGTCTTTAGTCGATTTATTTTTTAGTAAACGCTACTTCACCTTAATTGAGCATGCGTTAAATAATAAAAGTAAACTCTCGGCAAAGGACACATTAGCGCTTTGGAAGGAAGTTGATTTTAGAGAGCGCCTAAGTGCGTTTATTCCAGAGTCTATTGCTGACTTGGATACCCTTTGTGAACTTGCCAGCGAAAAAGTAGCTGCGGGTAAAGACTATTTTACGCTGCTTACGCAGGTTTCTCCTGATGTTGACTCTGTTGTACTGCTAGAAAAAGCTTTGCTTACTCATTTACGTAAAAAAACAGCCAAGCAAACAATGGCAATGCGTTTTATTGAGCAAGGCGCTACTGGTGTACTTGCTGATGAAAACAATAAAACAGCCTTTATGTGGGCCGCCGAAAAAGGCTTTGTAAATGTGATCGAAACACTACTTGCAAAGCAAGACAAAAAAGCGACAGATAACTTTGGTAATACTGCACTTCATTATGCTGTGTTTGCTAAAAATGAGTCGTTAATGGTGCTGCTTATTAAAGCCGGATACGATTTTAGGGCACGTAATAAAGAAGGTTTAAGCTGTTACCGTTTAGCGGTGAGTATTAAAGCTAATAACTTAGTTAAATGTTTAGAGCGTGACTTTGGTATTAAAGAACTTTCGCCAGAAGGGCAGTTCGATCGCATTAAAAAAGTGCATGTGCTACATGCTATTGTGACTATATTGCTGCCTTTACAGTTGTTTTTCTTTTTTGATGAAACCCTCTCAATTAAAAGTGAGCTGACGCTGGGTTTAACTATGACTGCAGTGATTTGTTTTTTCTTTGCGACCACTTTAAAACGCTGTGCGCTATATCCACATATTAAACACCCTTGGGGTTTGTTTGTGCTTAGAGGCTTTTCGTTTATTAGCTTAATTGCTCAAATAGGGTTGGCGAGTATTGTGGTGCTAGCTGCCTTGAGCGATTTAGTTTAGCTAGTTTTAAACAATTAATAAAAAACGCGCTTAAAGTAATTTAAGCGCGTTTTTTTGTATATAGCGTTTATGGTTAAGCCTTATTTACCGTGCTCATTTGCTGCTTTTTCTTCAGCTAATTCTTCTTTAAGCTTACGGATTTTTAAACCTTGTTCTTGCCCGCGGTGTCTTGCGTAGTAAGTACAACCAATAAACATTGAAGAGGCAAACACAAGCTCTAACAACACCCAAATTAATTCATCTGGTGCTGCCCACAGCATGGTAAGACCGTGGATAAAATAAAGCATTACAATAAAGTTAGCCCACGCATAGGTGTATGTGTTGTCTTGAATTATGCCTCTTAGCGGCAGCAGTAAAGGAATGATAGGAAAAAACAATGACACCCAACTAGTATTACCGTCTAGAGGGGGTACAAAATACATCCACAAAGGAATCAGAATAAGTAAACCAACATAGCCAAATAGTGCTGCACGTTGAAATTTTACCGTAATCGGCTTTTTAGCTGGACTGTCAGCTGTAGTCATTTAAGTTTTCTCGCAATGTGAGTAAGGCGTTTACCAACGCTTTGGCATATTTTAATTTCGTCTTTGCTTAGCTGTGCACTATTAGCGCTGCCAGCGACGTGTGTTGCACCGTATGGTGTTCCGCCAGTTTGTGTTGCAAGTAGTTCGGGCACATCGTATGGCACACCCATAAGCACCATGCCGTGGTGTAATAGTGGCAAAGATAAGTTAAGTAAGGTTGCTTCATTTCCACCATGCATACTACTTGATGACGAAAATACACACGCTGGCTTATCGATTAATTGGCCTTTTAGCCACAAGTCGCTGGTGGTTTCCCAAAAGCTTTTTGCTTGAGAGGCCATCATGCCAAATCGAGTTGGTGTACCAAATGCTAAACCATCGCAATTTATTAAATCATCTTTGGTGATCACAATATCGTGCGCATTTTTAGCCACAAAGGTGCGAAGTAGTGCACTAGCACCTTGTTGCTCTATCGACTCTGCTATCTCGTGAGCCATCGCTTCAACTGAGCCATGGCTTGAGTGATAAAGCACCACTATGGTTGCACTCATTATAAAACGCTTAGTACGTTTTCTGGTGGACGACCAATCGCTGCTTTATTGTTATTAACTACGATAGGGCGTTCAATCAATTTTGGGTATTTAACCATAGCGTTAATAAGTGCGTCCTCATTTGTTTCATCTTTCAAATTAAGCGCTTTGTAGTCATCTTCTTTTGTGCGCATCATTTCACGTACGGATGAAAAACCAAGTTGGATTACAAGCGTTGAAATTTGCTCGTGAGTAAGAGGGGTTTTTAAATACTCTACAACACTTGGCTCTATCGCTTTACTTTGCAGTAGCGCTAGCGTTTCGCGTGATTTAGAACAACGTGGGTTGTGGTAAATAGTAACAGACATAAAATGATTCCAAAGTGTGAATTGCGTCTATTTTAGGGTAAGCGCTTGCAGACTTAAAGTCTTGCAAGCTCTTTTTGTAAAAGTCGATACTGGGTAAGTAGTGCTTTTAAACGTTGTTGCTTTACAAGTTCGGTTGGCTCTACGAAGTTAAGTGCTTTTTGTACTTCGTCTGCGGCTTTTAAATAAGCACCGTATTGAGCCAATACATCGGCGTTCGCTTCGTGATATGAGGCTAATTTATCTTGTTTTTTATACGCATCAGCAAGAAGTTGCTTGCCTAGGTTATGATCTGGCTTTTCGAGTAAAAAACTCTTCAAAATATTTTCGGCTAGTTCATATTGCTCAGCTTCAAGTGCTGCGTTGGCATAGTTGAGCGTAATTACCTGATTATTAGGGCGATACTGATTTAAATCGGCTAAAAATTTTACGGCTTCATCTGCCTTTTTTTGCGCGATGAGTAAATCGGTATGGGTATCTATATAAAATAGGTTTTTAGGATCGTTTTTTAAAAGCTCGTCTAGTATTGGGGCTGCTTCATCAAGCTTTTTTTGATCAAGTAAGCTAATAGCTAAACCGTACTTTAAAGCGGTGTTATCGTAGCTATTTTCGCGTAGTCGTTTTCTAAATAGGTCTTCGGCGTTTTCTGGTTTGTTGTCGTAGCGCGCAAGCACGCGGCTTTTAGCTAAATTAAACTCAAGACTGGCACTCATATGACGCACAGGAAATTGCTCTGCACGCAAACGCACATCTGATACTCGGCTCTCTGGTAATGGGTGAGTAAGTAAAAACGCAGGTGGTTTATATTTATAACGAATTTGCGCGGCAAGTTTAGTTAAAAATTCGCTCGATGCACGTGCATCAAAGCCTGCATTGTTAAGCGTTTGCATGCCTATGCGGTCAGCTTCTTGCTCGGCTGAGCGACTATGCGTTAACTGACTAAAAGCAGATTGTGTTTGGCTGGCAGATATAATCGCAATACCCGCATCTGGTGCAACAACGGTTGCTAATATTCCGGCTATCATACCGGCAATAGTCAGCGCGCTGTTATCTTGTTGTTGCTGTATTCTTCGCGCTAAGTGGCGCTGTGTTACGTGAGCTATTTCGTGGCCAAGCACTGAGGCAAACTGGCTCTCGTTATCGGCTTGAGCTATTAACCCTGTATGCACGCCTACATGGCCGCCATAAAAGGCAAAGGCATTTATTTCTGAGTTATTTATCCAAAAAAACGAAAACGGAAAGCGCACGTCATTAGCATTAGCAACGAGTTTACGGCCAATAGTTGTGAGGTATTCATCAAGCACTGGGTCATTTATTACTGGTGATGAGCCTCGTATTTGCATCATCATTACTTCGCCAATGGCTTGTTCTTTTTCGAGTGGCAGTGCTTGTAATGCAGATGTTCCTAAATCAGGAAGCGTAAAGTTAGTTTGCGCTTTTAAAGGTTCGCTTATTAATAAGCTAAACGTAAGCGCAGCACTGCATAAAGTGATAAATGCTGATTTTAGCTGCATTTTATTCCTTGTTAATTTGTTCGCCAATTGCAATTTTGGCTATGTCTATTTCGTCACTGCTTGCACGGCTGTCTTTTTCGCACAATTGGTACAGTTCTTTTATTGTGACTCCATCAAGCTTTACAACGTTCAATTCTCGCTGCAAAAAAGTAATAATTTTATGTACTACTTTGTGTGCATGTAAAATAATGGCTTTATCTGCTTTGTCGCCTCGTTCAAAATAAAAGCCAATAAACTTATGTAACTGACTTATTCTGATCAAGTTTTTCATTGAATGTGGGTCCCACACTCTAAACTCCATAAAGCGATTGTTTTTTATGTATTGATCAACAATAACATCTTTAGCATAAGGCTGTGCCCATAGCTCAAAGCCTCTGTCGGTAAATACTTGGTGCAGCGCAATACGTGGCTTATGTTTGGTATGTATTTCACCTAAGTTATCTTCATAGCCTTCTAATAAATCTAAGTTCCAATTGCGTTTATCTAAAAGTTGTTTAACTGCATTGTCGAACCCATGATCTAAAATTCCTTCTGATTCGCTTATTGATGAGGCAACAAGGTGATAAAAAGGAGGTAGTTCGCCCCAATTAATCTGCTTTTTAAACCAATTAATCTCTTTGAGTGTTGGATTACTTGGTAGTTGCGCTTTATTATGCGTGCCAGGCATTAACTTATCCTTACTGCTAGTTATGTTATAAGGATAAACTATTGCAGGAATTGTTTTAACAAAAAGTTACAACGGTTTGAGTATATAAATACGTAGACCGTAAATATGCGACTTATTATTCATTTACTATACGGATAAAGTAGTTATGGTAGAGCGCGATTTAAAAGAGTTTAAGTGTCCTCAGCAATTTGTGCAGTTCAAGCTTGCGCTTCGAAGTGCACAGTCATCAAAACAATGCATCACTTTTAGTCTTAATAAAGGTGAAAGTGCGAACGACATTGAACGTTTTTTGCAAAAAAATGCTTATAGTTACAATTTTGATAAACAACGTGGGTTGTTATTAGTGGAGCCATTACATGTTTGAATACGTAAAAACATGGTACGAAAGGAAGTTCTCTGATCCTCATTCGTCTACCTTATTATTTTTATTATTGGTATCAGTTGCCTTACTTTACTTTTTTGGCGCGTTAATTGTTCCTGTGCTTGTTGCACTGGTTATCGCTTATTTACTAGATTGGCCGGTTGTTCATTTAGAGCGTGTTGGCTTAAAACGTTTTACTGCAACAATTATTGTAATGTTGATATTTATTAGCATTATGCTCACTCTTATTTTAGTTATTGGCCCAGTGCTTTGGAAGCAAACCAGTAACTTAGTGCAAGAAACACCGCATATGCTAGAGCAGGGGAAGTCTTATTTAATGGCTTTACCTGAACAATACCCAAGTTTAATTAATATAGAACAAGTACAAGCTATTGTTGCAACCGTAGAAGCTAAAATTATTGAGTTTGGTCAAGCGGTGTTATCGTTTTCACTTACGTCTTTAAAAGATGTTGTTGCTTGGCTTATATATTTGGTACTTGTGCCGTTACTGGTGTTTTTTATGCTTAAAGATAAGCTGGAGCTGACAGGGAGTATAGCTAAACTGATCCCGCAGCAACGACGCTTGATTTTACAAGTGTGGAACGAAATGAACCAACAAATTATGAATTACATTCGCGGTAAAGTATTCGAAATTTTAATTGTTGGTGGTGTGTCTTTCATTGCATTTACTGTTTTAGATTTGCGCTATGCAGCTTTACTTGGTGTGCTTGTTGGCTTTTCGGTATTAATTCCATTTATTGGCGCGGCACTCGTCACTATTCCGGTAGCGGCAGTTGCACTGTTTCAGTTTGGATTAGAAACGCAGTTTTGGACCATTTTAATCATTTATGGAATTATTCAAGCGCTTGATGGCAATGTACTTGTACCGCTGTTGTTTTCTGAGGCAGTTGATTTAAATCCGGTATTTATAATTGTCGCGGTATTATTTTTTGGTGGCTTATGGGGATTTTGGGGTGTATTTTTTGCCATCCCGTTGGCCTCATTAGTAAAAGCGCTAATAACAGCTTGGTCGTCAACGCACGAAGAGATCAGCAAAGAGCTCAGTGAATAGTTAAGCAAACAGACTTTTAGTTTAAAAAAGCATAGTAAACGCACCTCTAGTGCTAATTGATTATTACTCATTACCTGTAAATTTATGTACTATTGGTAATAAGATATATTTTTTAGTAATAAGGTGCGTTTTTTAATGTCTGAGTTTTTATTGCACGATGAGCCAGTAAAACAAGTTTACCTTGATGCAAATGCAACGACCCCTGTGTTGCCTTGTATTGCTGATGTTGTTTCTCATACCATGCAAATATGTTTTGGTAATCCTTCAAGCCCGCATATCACAGGTATTCAAGCCAAGCATTTATTAGAACAAACACGTCAAAAGGCACGCACGGTTATTGGCGCAACTAATGGCGATATCCTATTTACCTCTGGTGCAACGGAGGGTATTCAAACTGCGGTGGTTTCTACATTAATTAATGCTAAAAAGCAGTCTATTAAAAACCCTGTATTATTATATGGCGCAACTGAGCATAAAGCGGTGCCAAATACACTTAAACATTGGAATAGCGTACTTGACGTTAATGCTGAGGTGCTTGCTATTCCGGTTGATAGTAACGGTATTTTAGATTTAGATTTTATCGCAGAGCATATTAATAACGCTTTGATGATTTGCACCATGGCCGTTAATAACGAAACCGGTGTATATCAAGATTTACACGCTATAGAGCAGGTGATCCGTAGCCGTAACAAAAATGTATCGTGGATGGTGGATTGCGTACAGGCACTCGGTAAACAAGCGCTCGCACTGAGTAATACGACTATTGATTACGCTCCTTTTTCGGGGCATAAGCTTTACGCACCTAAAGGTATTGGCTTTTTATATATTCGTAGTGGCAGTGCGTATACACCTTTTATAGCGGGTGGCGGTCAAGAAAGTGGAATGCGTTCAGGCACCGAAAATCTACCCGGTATTGCAGGGTTAAACAAACTATTTAGTATGTTGCTTGATAAATCAGACGATACATTTAAACCAATTAGCACACTAAACTCTTATCGAAGCCAGTTACAAAGCGCGATAAAAGACACCTTTGGCGATATTACATTCAATCATGATTTTGCTTATAGCGTGCCTACCACACTTAACTTTGCGGTAAACGATTTAACGAGCAAAGAAGTGATTGATTTATTTGATGCTGCGGGCATTCGCGTAAGTGGTGGCTCGGCTTGTAGTACGGGCGCATCAACAAGTTTTGTTTTAGATGCAATGGGTGCAAGTAAGTGGCAAAGTGAAAATGCGATTAGGCTATCGTTTGGACCTGCGGCAACACAACACGATATTGATGATGCTTGTGTGCGTATTCGCGCTCTTAAAGCAATACTACAGGCTAACTGTTTAATTGTATCTGATAGCACTACACCACAACAAGAAGTGTGCGCACTTGGCCTTACTCAGTTTAGGCACCAAGGAGCATGTAGTTGGCTTTATGTAAGCGATGATAAATACGCAGTTATAATAGACCCGATTGTTGAGCTTATTCCGCGCTTTGAAAAAATAGCTAATACACAAAACTTAACTATATCAGCGGTGCTTAATACACATCTGCATCAAGAGCGAGAGTCAGCGACTAATTTATTAACCAGTGTTCTGGCATCAAGAGTTGTAAAAGGTGAGGTTGATGCTTTAGGTTGGCCACTAAATGCAGAAAGTATTAGCTTAGCAAATGACGTACTTGAAAAAGTAGCGACACCTGGGCACAGCAAAGATAGCGTAAGTTATTTATTAAAAAATAGTAATGGCGAAACGCGTTATTGTTTTTGTGGTGATTTAATTTTGCCTGCAGGACTTGGCAATACATCGCTTATGGGTGGGGATGCAAAAGCAATGGCACGCTCTATTTTAGCAATAAGCGAGAAACTTAATAGCACCAGCATTATTTGCTCAGGGCACGACTACCAACAATGTTTTGCCATGAACTGGGCTGTACAACAAAACCAAACGCCATTACTTAATGCGTTAGTAAGCGGCAGTATTTCAGCTGATGAATTTACAATACAAAAGCAGCAGTACGACGCTTCAAAGCAAGTAAATAACACGCAATTGTGTGGTTATGTAAATGCATTGCCTGAGATTGATACACAGCAATTAAATTTTGATGACGCTAAAGCAATGTTAAACACCAGCGATGTGTATTTAATAGATACTCGGGAGCCGTATGAACATGGAGCAAATAATGTTGCTCAGTTATTTAATACACTTGATGAAAAAACATTAAATATACCGCTTAGCAGAATGGCAAATGCGGTATTTGAAGGGCAGTTAAGTAAAAATAACAACTATATTTTATTATGCCGCAGTGGTAACCGCTCAAAGATTGCTGCGAGCAATTTAATGCAGCTAGGGTACAAAACTGTTTATAACCTAAGTGGTGGGCTAGCGCTTAGTAATTAAGCAAAGATTGTAATTTATACAAAATCGGCTTTAGAGCCGATTTTTTGTTTTTAAGGTTTATTTGTTTGCAAGGCAAACAATTACAGTAATTAGTGAATAACTATGAAAAGTAATTAGCAGCGCTTATAAAAATTCATTAATATTTCATTTTGATTGATTAAGCTATGCCGTTGCCTTTAAAATTACAGGTAAATTAATTTATAAAATTTTTATGATACCGGTGTCAAAAGCTAAAAATTGCGTTATCATCTGCACATAAAATTATAAAAACAGCACTTTTTTTGCATTTTTAGTTATACTATTTGCGCTTTAATTTAGTGTGAATAAGTAGTATTAAGAGTTTTGCTTTTATAAAAAACATTTTTAAATCAATTGATTGAAAAAAATAGAGGATATTTCCATGTCTAACCGAACGCAACTAGCAAGTTGGCAAGCACTAGAACAAAGTGCAGCTAAGATGAAACAAACACATCTAAAAACGTTATTTGCACAAGATGACACGCGCTTTTCTCAGTTTTCTACTCAAGTACCAGGCGTATTATTCGACTATTCTAAGCAACTTATTGATAACGATGTTTTTGCTAACTTAATGTCGCTTGCTAAAGAATGCGATATTGCATCGTGGCGCGATAAAATGTTTAGCGGTGAAAAAATAAATATCACTGAGGACCGCTCAGTTTTGCATACGGCACTTCGTAATCGTGCTCACACTCCATTAATTGTTGATGGCGAAAACGTGACACAAGCCGTAGACAACGAGTTAGCTAAAATTAAAGTGTTTGTAGAAAAAGTTCGTAGCGGTAAATGGTTAGGCTATACCGGCAAAGCGGTAAAAGATGTTGTAAGTATTGGTGTTGGTGGCTCTAACCTTGGTCCACAAATGGCAACTGAGGCATTAAAAGCACTTGCTGATGATACGTTAAATGTTCACTACGTATCTAATGCTGACGGTGTACAAATTTCGTCTATATTAAAAGCCATTGACCCTGAAACAACATTATTTGTTATTTCGTCAAAAACATTTACTACGTCAGAAACCATGACAAACGCAAAGACGGCGGTTGACTGGTTTTTACAAACAACAAAAGATGAAAGTACAATTGCAAAGCATTTTGTTGCAGTAAGTACAAATTTAGAAAAAACGGCAGCCTTTGGTATCAGCGACGAAAACGTATTCACTATGTGGGATTGGGTTGGTGGTCGCTTTTCACTTTGGAGTGCGATAGGCTTACCAATTGCTTTATATTTAGGCTACGACGCCTTTGAAGCAATTTTAGAAGGTGCGTTTGAAATAGACGAGCACTTTAAATCAGCGCCGTTTGAGCAAAATATACCATTAATTATGGCATTGCTTAGTGTATGGAATACGAGCTTTTTAGGTTATACAGCGCAAGCTATATTACCGTACGATCAAGCACTTCATATGTTGCCTGCGTATTTACAGCAAGGCGAAATGGAAAGTAACGGTAAACACGTTAACTTTGCAGGCGAAACGGTACCTTATACTACAGTTCCAATTATTTGGGGCATGACGGGTATTAATGGTCAGCATGCCTTTTATCAGTGTTTACACCAAGGTAATGTAATTGTACCTGCAGATTTTATTGCATCAGTTAAGCCACAAGTGAATGTTGATAAGCATCACGATATTTTATTATCGAACTTCTTTGCACAAACAGAAGCGATGATGAGTGGTGTAGATGCAGCGCAAGTTACAGCTGATTTAACCGCTAAGGGTAAATCGCAAGCAGAGATTGATGAGTTATTAAATCATAAAATTCATCAAGGTAATCGTCCTACAACGTCTATGCTATTAGATACAGTAGATGCTAAAACAGTGGGCCGTTTAATTGCACTGTATGAGCATAAGATATTTTGCCAAGGCATTATTTTAGAAATATGCTCGTTTGACCAATGGGGTGTAGAGCTGGGTAAAGGTTTAGCATCTAAAATTGAGAGTGAACTCACTGATGATAGCGTGAAACACGCTCATGATAGTTCTACAAACGGCTTAATGGCGTACTACAAACAAAACCGTACGCAGTAAAAAATTCGCTTACGCAAGTAAGTAAACCGAGTACCTTTGAACGGGTAGCGCTGGAGTGCTTAGGGTCTGTATTTTTGTGAGAGGAGATACAGGGCCCCTAAGGCTCATTTAATAAGCGCAATGATAAACAATAATAATAAATCATCGATACAGAACAATTCAGCAGGCTTTTATTTAAATACAGCTATAAAAGCCATCTAATCTAGCAATAAATAGGCATACCCGCGCATTTACAAAATGTACTGGGTATCACAACGTAGAGAGTAACTATGCTTAATCCTTTTGATATTATAATTTTTGGGGGCGGTGGTGATCTTGCGTTACGCAAATTGCTACCTGCAATGTACAGAGCATATCAAGAAGGTAACTTACCTGAAGGCTCACGTATCCTACCAACAGTGCGCGAAGAATCGAAACGTGCTGAATACATAGAAACAGCGCATAAAGCATTACAAGAATTTTTAAGCAAAGGTGAGTTTAACGCTAAAGATTGGAAAGCGTTTTCTACTTTTTTAGTGCCAGTGGTAAGTAATGTTACAGAAGCAGACGACAACTGGGATGTGCTAAAAGGCATTTTAGATGAGCACGAAAGCACTAAGTCTCGCGTGTTTTACTTATCGCTTCCGCCTGCTGTTTACGGCACATGTTGTGAAATATTATCGACTAAAGGTTTAATTACACCTACATCACGCGTTGTTGTTGAAAAGCCAATTGGTTATTGCGGTGATTCTGCTGAAGCAATTAATGGAAAAATTGCAGAGTTTTTTAATGAAGAACAAATTTTCCGTATTGACCATTACTTAGGTAAAGAAACAGTACAAAACTTAATGGCGCTGCGTTTTTCAAACTCATTGTTTGAAAATATGTGGGATGCTAAATCTATTGATAATATTCAAATTAGCTTGTCAGAAACGGTTGGTCTTGAAAGCCGCGCTGGTTTTTATGATAAAGCCGGTGCACTTCGTGACATGGTTCAAAACCACTTATTACAACTACTTTGCTTAGTTGCAATGGAGTCGCCTAATAAGCTAAACGCTAACAGCATTCGTAACGAAAAACTAAAAGTATTAGAAGCACTTCGCCCGCTTGTAGATGGTGATGTTGATGAAAATATTGTTCGTGGTCAATACGTACCAGGTGACTTAAACGGTAAAATTGTACCGGGTTACTTAGAAGAGCTAAATGAAGGTTCTAGTAAAACAGAAACGTTTGTAGCTATTCGCGCGCATATTGATAACTGGCGCTGGGCAGGTGTTCCATTTTACCTTCGTACGGGTAAACGTATGGCTAAGCGCTGTGCAGAAATTGTGGTTGAATACAAAAAAGTATCTCACAATATCTACGAAGATAACGTGGGCAATATCGAGCCGAATCGCCTTGTTATTCGTTTGCAGCCAGAGGAAACAATTCAACTAACGCTTATGTCTAAGCGCCTTGATAATCTTCAAATGCAACTTGAGCCAGTAACAATGAATATTGAGCTTTCACAAGCTTACAGCAATGGTTTCCATTCAGATGCGTACAAGCGTTTAATGCTTGATGCTGCTGCAAATAACCCATCGTTATTTATTCACCGTGATGAAGTGCGCCAAGCGTGGAAGTGGATTGATCCAATTATTGATAGATGGCAAGGCAAAGGCAAACCTGCGCTTTACCGTTCTGGTAGTTGGGGACCTGATGATGCTGATGAATTATTAGCAGAAAACAACCACGTATGGTTTAACACAGGCGATAAGGTATAAGCATGGCAACATTAGTTGAAAAGTTTTTTGACGATAAAGACGCGTTAACAGCTGAGCTTTCTGCAACGCTTGAGCAATCATTACGTGATGGCATTAAAAACGATGGCCGTGCTGTATTAATGGTGTCGGGCGGCTCGTCTCCTGCGCCCGCTTATAAGCATTTATCAACGCTTGATTTAGATTGGCAACATGTTGATGTTGCTATGGTTGATGAGCGTTGGGTAGATCCAAACCATGAAAAAAGTAATGAAGCATTTATTAAAAGTACTTTATTACAAAATCATGGTAGTGCTGCCAACTTTATTACTATGAAGAACGCTGCAGCAACGGCTCAACAGGGCGCACAAGAGTGTGAAGCGGCTTATAGCGAGCTAAAAAGCCCATATGATGTAACTATTTTAGGTATGGGCCCAGATGGCCATACAGCGTCGTTATTCCCAAATGCAGACGGTTTAGAGCATGGTTTAACAACTGAGCAAACAGTATGTGCGATTAATGCGATACAAAGTGATGTGACGGGTAGTATTACTGAGCGAATGACATTAACTTTAAATGCCATTGCGCAATCTAAAGTGGTTAAGCTTTTAATTAGCGGTGAAGAAAAACTCGCTGTTTATAAGCAAGCAAAAGCGGGCGGCGATGTTAATGACATGCCACTTCGCGCTGTGCTTAATCACCCAAGTATAAATATTGAAGTATATTGGGCGCCTTAATTTAGATGCCAATTTAACTTTTAAAGGCCGCTTATATAAGCGGCCTTTTTTATTTGCTTAAATTTAAGCCTAAACACTGCAAAAAAATAGCTTTGAACTGTTAACCAATGTTAATGAATAACTTTGGTTTGTATTAAAATTAACCACGAAGTGTGTTGTTTTTGAACAAAATTTATGAGTTTGAGCTGTATGTTTTTTAGCAACGTTCAGATTTAGTTAAATTTTATTTTTTCATGGTTGTTGTCATAAAAGTTTCCCTTCCTTTTTTAGCTCAAAAGCATTAGCCTAAAGGCATTAACAATGAAACATATAAATTAAAATAAACGGAGCAGTAACATGGCGGAGCAACAAGTACAGCCTTTACACAACGAAAAACATGCCAACACTAAAATTCAAAACGGCATCAATGTAGAATTCATGAAAACTCAACACTTAGTGCCAGTAGTTGCACATGAGTTTGCACGTGTAGCAAACGAGTTTCCAATGTCATTCGTTAAAAATAACGAAACCGGCACTTTTCAAGCAGTTGCTATGTTTGGCTTAGAGCCAGGCGAAAACCTTTTTGTAGAAGATGGTAAATGGACTGCAGCATTTGCACCTATGGCATCTACTCGTTACCCACTTGGTTTAGTTAAACACCCAGATCAAGATCAATACGGTATCGTAATTGACGAAGCAAGTGCGCTTGTTGGTGAAGACGAAGGTAATGCATTATTTGAAAACGGCGAAGAAACAGATTACCTAAAACGTCGTAAAGAAGCGCTAGTATCATTTATTGAGTTTTCTCAAGTAACTGAAGCGTTCACTAAATTCCTTGCTGATAAAGAGCTACTAATTGCGCAAACGCTAACAGTAGACATTAAAGGCGAGAAAAAAGACATCAACGGTATTTACCTTATCGATGAGAAAAAACTAAACGAGTTAAGCGATGCTGATTTCTTAGAGCTTCGTAAACGTGGTTACTTAGCACCAATTTACTCGTTCTTAACGTCTACTCACCAAGTAGCACGTTTAGCGCGTTTAAAAGCTAAACAAGCTTAATTACAAACACGTAAAATTTTAAAAAGCGCCTTAAGGCGCTTTTTTATGCCATTAAACTCACTTTAGTTGAAATTAAGTCCGTAACCATTCACATTAGTTTATAACTTCCCCATAAAAGAACTCATTATGAAAACACCATTATTAGCGATTTTTGCGAGCAGCTTTGTTGCTTTAAGTAATAGCGCAGTAGCTGTAGAGACTCCTTTTGCCATTGCGATTCATGGTGGGGCAGGGACAATTGAAAAAGCACGATTTACACCCGCTCAAGAAAAAGAGTATCGTGCAAAATTAACGCAAGCAGTAGAGACAGGTTATAAAGTATTACACCAAGGCGGCGAAAGCTTAGATGCGGTAATTGCAGCAATTGCAGTATTAGAGCAATCCCCTTATTTTAATGCAGGGCGTGGAGCGGTATACACCTACGATGGCGGGCATGAGCTTGATGCATCCATAATGGATGGTCGAAACCGTGAAGCAGGCGCAGTTGCGGGTGTAAAGCATATTGAGAGCCCAATTAACTTAGCACGTTTGGTAATGGATAACTCTGTACATGTAATGCTTAGTGGGCAAGGCGCTGAAGAGTTTGCTAAAGAGCAAGGTGTTGAGCTTGTCGAAAATAACTTATTTGATACCGAGCCTCGCTACAAAGCGCTTTTAAAAGCAAAACAAAAATTAGATAAAGCCAAAGCAACCAGTAAAGAGTACCAAGCCGCGCACAAAGCATTACCTAACTCTTACAAAATGGGCACGGTTGGCGCAGTGGCGCTTGATAAAAATGGTAATTTAGCGGCAGGTACATCAACAGGTGGTATGACCGCAAAACGTTATGGTCGTGTGGGGGATGCGCCGGTAATTGGGGCCGGAACATTTGCTGAAAATGAATCGTGCGCGGTATCGGCAACAGGGCATGGTGAATACTTTATTCGCTATAATGTAGCGAGCGATATATGTGCGCGAGTTAAGTACCAAGGTAAAACCATTGCTGAGGCAGGGGATGAAGTTATAAACGGTGTGCTTAAGCCTATTGGCGGCACTGGCGGCGTAATTATTATTGATACAAAGGGTAATATTAGCTTACCGTTTAATACCTCTGGCATGTATCGGGCAAGTAAATCGAATACGCAAGCGACCTACGTGGGCATTTTTAGTGACGAATAAGTCAACGTCATTTAATTTATTCAATGTAGTTAGCCCTGAAAATAATTGTTTAAAATAAATTTATTATTCACAGTTTAGTTCAATAGCAGCGTTTATATAACAAACAACCCCGCGTTATGCATTTTGTAGGATTAACCCCAGCCGTTTAATTTGATACAATTACGGCTCTTTAACTAATTTTATAAGGTATGCGGGTGGTAAACCTAGGTCAGTTGTTTGGCGAGCTAAAAACGTGCTTAAAAAAAGATCAATTCATTTTCAAAAAACGCTTACATGGCGTAAAAAAAATAACGGATGAAAACAAGCATGCCAACGCGCTTGAAAAAATAGCGGCTGATATAACCCGTAGCCAAGAATTACGCGATAAACGCTTAGCTGGCCTCCCTAAAGTGACTTACCCTGAGCAATTGCCGGTAAGTCAAAAAAAGGAATTAATTAAAGGCGCCATTGCAAATAACCAAGTGGTTATTATTGCCGGTGAGACGGGCTCAGGCAAAACAACGCAAATACCTAAAATGTGTTTAGAGCTTGGTCGCGGTGTTGATGGTTTAATTGGTCATACGCAACCACGTCGATTAGCAGCGCGTACTGTGGCTAATCGTATTGCTGAAGAAATGAAGTGTGAACTTGGCCAGCAAGTTGGCTTTAAAATTCGTTTTAGCGATCAGGTATCTAATAATACGTATATTAAATTAATGACTGACGGTATTTTGCTGGCTGAAATTCAGCAAGACCGTTTTTTAAATCAATACGACACGATTATTATTGATGAAGCGCATGAGCGTAGTTTAAATATTGATTTTATTTTAGGTTACTTAAAAAACCTGCTTCCAAAGCGCCCTGATTTAAAAATAATAATTACCTCAGCGACTATTGATCCTGAGCGCTTTTCAAAGCACTTTGATGATGCGCCCATTATAGAAGTATCGGGTCGTACTTTCCCTGTTGATGTGCGCTACAACCCTATTACTGATATTAATAAAGATGATATGGAAGCGGAGGGCGATCAGCTACAAGGTATTTTTGATGCCGTTGATGAGCTGTGCGCTGAAGGCCCTGGCGATATTCTCATATTTTTAAATGGTGAGCGTGAAATACGCGATACCGCAGATGCACTTAGCAAGCGTAATTTAAAACACACCGATGTATTGCCACTTTACTCGCGTTTATCTAACGCAGAGCAAAACCGTATATTTGCGCTGCATTCTCGTCGTCATATTATTTTATCGACTAACGTAGCCGAAACGTCACTCACCGTGCCAGGTATTCGTTATGTAATAGACCCAGGTACTGCGCGTATAAGTCGCTACAGCTACCGTACAAAAGTACAGCGCTTACCAATAGAGCCTATATCACAAGCAAGTGCTAATCAGCGTATGGGTCGTTGTGGACGTGTTGAAGCGGGTATTTGTATTAGGTTGTACTCTGAGGATGATTTTTTATCACGTCCAGAGTTTACCGACCCTGAAATACTGCGTACTAACCTTGCATCTGTTATTTTACAAATGTTGGCGCTAGGGCTTGGGGATATGGCGCAATTTCCGTTTGTACAAGCGCCAGATAGCCGCAATATTAATGATGGCCTAACATTGCTTGAAGAGCTACAAGCGGTAAAACCAGCTAAACGCGATAGTAAAACCAGCCTAACGCAATCGGGCAGGGAGCTTAGTCGATTACCCGTTGACCCACGTTTAGCAAAAATGGTGCTAACAGCCCATAAACTTGGCGCATTGCGTGAAGTGATTATCATTGTAGCGGCGTTGTCTATTCAAGACCCACGTGAACGCCCACAAGAAAAACGTGCTGCTGCCAATGAAAAGCACGGTCGTTTTGATGATCCAGATTCTGATTTTATCGCTTTTTTAAACTTATGGAATTACTTAGAAGAGCAGCAAAGCGAGCTGACTAATAGCCAATTTAGAAAGCTGTGTCAAAAAGACTTCTTAGCCTATATGCGCCTACGTGAATGGCAAGATATTGTTTATCAAATAAGTACTGTGTGTAACGAAATGGGCATGAAAGCCACCAGCCAAGCGGCTGATGGCGAACTTGTTCACAAAGCGTTGTTAAGCGGGATGCTAAGCCATATTGGTTTTAAAGATGAAAAACAAATATACAAAGGCGCACGTAATAGTCAGTTTCATATTTTTCCGGGTTCAGGTTTATTTAAAAAGAGCCCTAAATGGATCATGTCAGCGGAGCTGGTAGAGACAAGTAAGTTATATGCCCGCACAAATGCAAAAATAGACATTAACTGGGTAGAACCATTAGCACAGCACTTAGTTAAACGTAGTTACACAGAACCACATTGGGAGAAAAAGCCAGGTGCGGTAATCGCGTTTGAACAGCAAACTTTATACGGCTTACTTGTTGTAAATAAACGCCGCTGTGTTTATAGCAACATAGACCCTAAAGTGAGTCGAGAGCTTTTTGTGCGCACTGCATTAGTTGAGCAAGAACTGGGCTTAAACGAGGGCTTTTTAGCGTTTAACCGTGAGCTAATAGAAGATATTCAAGTTCTGGAAAATAAGTCACGTCGTCGTGATATTTTAGTTGATGAGCAAACGTTATTTGAGTTTTACGATAAAAAAATACCCAAAGAAATTAATAACCGCGCTGCATTTTTAAAATGGTATAAAACACAAAAACAACAAAATAAGCATTACCTACACATGACTCGTGAAGATCTAATGCAGCATGGTGCAAGTAATATCACTGAGTTTGACTACCCTGACACATGGCAGCAAGACAATATTATATTGCCGCTTGCTTATCATTTCGATCCAGGCCAAGCAGTTGATGGCGTTGCGGTACAAATACCAGTAGCGCTTTTAAATCAAGTACAAGAAAGTGGTTTTGACTGGCACATACCTGCATTTAGGCATGAGCTAATAAGTGGGCTTATAAAGTCATTGCCTAAATCGCTTCGTCGTAATTTTGTGCCAGCACCAAACTATGCTGATGCAGTGCTGGCAGCTATTGAGCCAATGCAAGGTAGCTTAATTGATGCTTTAGCCACGCGTTTATTAAGAATGACAGGTGTGAGGGTTGATCCCGAGGCATGGGATTTAAGTGCATTAGCACCGCATTTACGATTACAGTTTGAAGTACGTGATGAGAGCGATAAGTTACTTGCACGAGGGCTTGATTTAGCCAAGCTCAAAGCAGAGCTGCAAGGTGAAGTAACCGAAACACTGTCTAAAGTAGCCGATAAAGGCATTGAAAAGTCAGACCTAACACAATGGGACTTTGGTGAGTTACCCGCTTCATACGTTAAAAAGCAAGGTCAATATGAGATAAAAGCATACCCTGCGCTGGTGGATAAAAAATCAGCCGCTGCAGTGGAGCTTTTTGATAGCGAAGCAAAAGCGCAGCAAGCACATCAACAAGGTTTGCGCCGTTTAGTACTATTAAATGTGCCATCGCCAATTAAGTACTTACAACAAAACTTACCGAATAAGGCAAAGCTGGGTTTGTACTTTAACCCATTTGGTAAAATAGCTGATTTAATTGATGACTGTATTGCCGCAGGTGTTGATAGCTTATTAGTAAAACACGGTGATATACGCGACGAAAAAGCATTTGAAACAGTAAAAGAGCAAATACGCGGTGAGCTGGGCGATGCCGTTGTATCGATTGCAACGCAAGTTGAGCAAGTATTAAGTATTGCTCATGCCCTGCATAAAAAAATGAAAGGGCGCGTTGATTTAACCATGATAACTGCGCACGGCGATATTAAGTCACAGCTTGAGTCACTTATATTTAAAGGTTTTGTGAGCGCGCATGGCGCAGATAAAATAGCGGATTTAATTCGTTATTTAAAAGCGATTCAAAAACGTTTAGAAAAGCTGCCTGTGGATCCAAATCGTGATAGGTTATGCGTACTAGAGCTAGATAAAGTTGCGCAAGAGTATAAAAAAGTAGTTAATAAAACGCCTAAAGGGTTACCTATACCACAAGAGGTAACCGCTATTTTCTGGATGCAACAGGAGCTTAGAGTGTCGCTATTTGCTCAAACACTAGGAACGCCTTACCCAATTTCAGCCAAGCGGGTACTTAATGCGATAAAAGAGATAGAATAAAACTTGCATTTTCTATTAAGCTTAGTACCTTAATAGAAGGATTTATTTTTGTTTTGAAAAGGAAGCGACATAGTTATGTCCTCATCGATTGAACATAAAACAAAGCGACTTTTAGTGGTAGATGACGAGTATTTTAATTTTGAAATGCTCAAAGCCGCACTAGCGTCGAAATTTGATGTTAGTTACGCAGATTCAGGGCAAAGCTGCCTTGCGTCAGCAATTGCGAGTCCGCCAGATATAATTTTGCTTGATGTTTGTATGCCTGGTCTTGATGGTTATGATACATGCCGAATGCTGAAGCACACACCTGAAACAAAAAATATTCCTGTTGTTATGGTATCGGGCCTAGAGTCCCCATCTGAAAAACAAGCAGGGTTTGATGCTGGTTGTAACGCGTATGTTGTAAAGCCATTTTCAGTGGGTGCTTTGTTGGAAGAAATTAACACGGTTGTTTAGAGGTAACATATGTTTACTGATGATAAGCGAAATTTTAGACGCATGCAGATTAACACTCCTGCAAATTTAACAACGATAGAACCAATAGCGGGTTTAAGTTTTGCCGCAGAGTGCGTGGATTTAAGTGCAACAGGTTTATCAATTCATTTAGATGAATTGCTTGAACCTAATACCTTACTGACGGTGAACATTGATTCGACTCATCCAAGTATTGCGCCTTTAAATGCAACTGCAAAAGTAATACGTGCCAGCAAAGAAGATGATGGCACGGTAACAGCAGGTCTTGAAATCATTCAGTTTAACTAAATCGATTCAGTTAAACTCAATAGTAGATATTAAAAAACCTTACAGATTAAGCCTTTTAAGTAAAAGCCTTCAGGGTAGCTGCCAGCAATTGGATGATCGGCTGCCTGGTTTAATCGCTCCATTATCAGTAGGTCTTTACCTGCATCAAGTGCTGCATCGGCTACTACTTTTTGAAACAGGTTTTGTTCCATTAAACCAGAGCATGAGAATGTTAATAGTGTTCCGCCTGGTTTTAGTATTTGCATGGCAATCATGTTGATATCTTTATAGCCACGACACGCGCCCGTTAGCTGCGCTTTATTATCAGCAAATTTTGGTGGGTCCATTACGATGGTATCAAACTGTCTACCTTCGTCGCGGTATTGGCGTAATAATTTAAATACATCCTGCTTAACAAAGCTCACTTTGTTTAAATCTAAGTTATTATGCTCAACATTACGTTTTGCTGTATCTAAAGCAGGTTGCGATACATCTACGTTAGTTACATGCTCACATCCACCACGCAGGGCATACAACGAGAATGTACCTGTGTAACTAAAGCAGTTAAGGACAGTTTTACCTTTTGAGAAGCGCTCAAGTGCAGCACGGCTGTCACGCTGATCTAAGTAAAATCCTGTTTTGTGACCTTCAATTATATCAACTTCGATTTTTAAGCCGTTTTCTTCAATAAGCACAGGCTCTTTTGGTTCATTCCCCCAAAGTGCGCCTTTAATTGGTTCTAAGCCTTCTTTAGTACGTACATCTACGTCAGAACGCTCATATATGCTAGAGCCGGGGAAAATAGACATCAATGCGCCTACAATCTCGCCTTTATGGCGCTCGGCACCGGCGCTTAATAGCTGGCACACTAATACGTTGTCAAACTTATCTATTGTAACGCCTGGTAAGTAATCAGACTCAGCAGCACATAAGCGAAACCCTGTTAATCCGCCTTCTTCAATAACTTGGCTACGGGCTTCTAATGAGCGACGTAAACGGCGTTCAAAAAAGTGTTGATCGATGACTTCTTTTTCGTCAAAGCTCCAAACACGTGCACGAATTTGTGAGTGAGGGCTATACGCAGCAGTTGCTAAAAACTTACCTTCGCTGTCGTGAATCGTTACTGTGTCGCCTAATCCAGGTTTACCTTTAATTTTTTTGATGGCTTTTGAAAATAACCAAGGGTGTTTTCTTTTTAATGATTTATCGCGACCAGCTTGTAGGTAAACGGCAGATGACATAAGGCTTCTCAGTAGTAATAAATAAGCGCTGTATTTTAGTCAAGCAAGGAGCAACATACAATGAATGTTTTGCAAGGGGGGCATAAAGCACGGTAAAGTACGGATAATTCATTGATTAATTAGCTTTTTGGAACCTAACTTTGTCTGACGTCGCTTTAAGCCCTGATTTAGAAATACTTAACTCACAATGTAGAGGGTTTATCGCCTCTTTAGTGCATGCTGATGTTGCTCATGACATTACTCATATAGAGCGAGTGGTGCGTGTTGCAATACAGTTATGTAATGCGGAGCAGGCAAACATGTCAGTAGTATTACCTGCAGCGTGGATGCACGACTGTGTGGCGGTGGCTAAAAACCACCCTGATCGTGCAAAAGCCTCTACTATGGCAGCTGATAAGGCATTGGAGTTTTTAAAATCGATTAATTATGACGAGTCACTTTTTGATGAGATTCATCATGCAATTGCAGCGCATAGCTTCAGCGCAAATATAAAAATTAAAACAGTTGAAGCGCAAATAGTACAAGATGCCGACAGAATGGATGCGTTGGGCGCTATTGGCGTTAGCCGATGCATGAAAGTTGGTGGCTCAATTTCTCGGTTATTATATAACCCAAATGACCCTTTTTGTGTTGAACGCGAGGCTGATGATAAAACATACACGCTTGATCATTTTTTCATAAAGTTATTACATATTGCCGATAGTATGAATACCCCATCAGCTAAAGCAGAGGCGAATAGACGAACAAGGTATATGCATGAGTTTTTAGAGCAATTAAAGTCAGAAATTGGTGAGTAATGTGAATAATACAAGCATACCGAAATTATCTGGCATTGATCATTGCCATTTAAATGTTGATAACTTAGCTAATGCCGTTAAGTGGTATGAACGGGTTTTAGGTTTTAGCGTAGTGCCAGAGCTTACCTTTTGGAATGAGCATGGGCGAGGCCCTTTAACGCTTGAGGATGCTTGTTCAACCTCTCGTTTAGCATTGTTTGAAGGAGAGGGGCGCAGTAAAGGGATTGCATTTTTGGCCTCAGGGGATCAATTTATTCAATGGCGTATTCATCTTGAGAGTTTAAATATAAAAGTAGTTTTAGCAGATCATGGTGTAACGTTTTCTATGTACTTTAAAGATGAAAGTGGCAATAGCCATGAAATTACGTCACATGACTATCGTTATATAAAATCTTGTTACCCAAATGTTGAGCTTGGCTCTCACAGTGCTAAAAAGAATTAGCTTTCTTGATTTGCATTTTTTATAGCAATAATATCGTCTAAGTTTTTTACTAATAGCTCGATTAGAGCGGGATCGAAATGAGTTCCTGCTTGCTCTTGCATATGCAAAACTGTTTTCTCTACGCTCCAAGCCTCTTTGTAAGGGCGTTTTGAGGTAAGTGCATCAAATACGTCAGCTATAGCAACAATTCTACCTTCAACTGATATTTCTTCGCCTTTGATTCCGTTAGGATAGCCTGAGCCATCCCATTTTTCGTGGTGTTCAATTGCAAGTGTATGCGCAAGTTGTAGTAAAGGAGATGATGAGTTTGCTAAAATTTGCGCGCCAATGGTGGCGTGTTCTTTCATATGATCAAACTCTTCAGAGGTTAACTTTCCAGGTTTGAGTAGGATAGCGTCAGGGATACCTATTTTTCCTACATCGTGCATTGGGGCGGCTTGACGTAAAAGTTCTGCTCGTTGTTCATCCATACCTAGTGCTAACGCTAATACTTTACTGTATTGGCTCATGCGCACTATATGTTCACCCGTGTCGGTGTCTTTATATTCCGCTGCACGGCCTAGACGTTCTACTAAATCTACATGAGCTTGCTTTAATTGCTCTGCTTGTACTAGCGACAAGTGAGTATTAACCCTTGCTCTTACAATGGCAGGGCTTATTGGTTTAGTAATATAATCTACTGCGCCTAACTCAAAACCTTTGTATTCATCGCTTTCATCGCCAAGCGCAGTTACAAAAATAATTGGGATGTGTGATGTTTTAGGATTTCTCTTAACTATTTGGCACACTTCAAAGCCATTCATATCTGGCATCATTATGTCGAGCAAAATTAGCTTAGGTAGCTCTTTTTCAAGTAGTGCCAGTGCGGCATCACCCGATTTAGCAAACGACATACGATACTGATTACCTAACACTTCGCGCATTACTTTTAGATTTGCAGGCTCATCGTCAACAATTAATACCCGTGGCCTATCTGTCGTAAAATCCATTAATTAATACTCATCGTTTGTTAGTTTTTCAAGTAAGGTTTCAAGTATTACGTGTGCTTTATCAAAATCAAATTCATCAAAGGCTTCGGCTATATCATCAACTTCATTTTGAAAGGTAGAAGGTGCGCCGCGTTGCAACTTTGCGAGTAGTTCATCATTTAATTCTGCGTTTTGCGCATCTTGATGAAGTGTTTCACACAATTGCTTAATCTCATCTATTGATAGAGTGTCTGAGCTATCATCTTCAGGCTTGCTATTTGGCTCATCGCAAGTATTTGATGACAGCAGTTGCGTTATAATAAGTAGTTCGTTTTTGATATCGTCTAAAATACTAATAACTTTAGTATCACTTTGCTTTTGCTCTAAATCGGCTAATAACTTCATTAACGTTATTAGGCCCAAATTACCAGCAACACCTTTGAGTGTGTGAATGAGGCTATCGACATCTTTTATGTTTGATAATTTATCATTAAATAATCTCTCAAACCGCTTATCACTATCACTTATAAACTTAGTAATCTCTGTAAGTTGCTTACACTTAGAACCCCAAAGTGCTAATCCTTTTTCAAAATCTATATGCTGCGCTTTAGGATCGCTTTGCGATATAACCATTTCTTTTGCAATACCAAGCCCCAACACTTGCGCTATTTCTTGGTTAAGCTGGTTTATATCGACGGGTTTATTGGCAAAGCCATTCATGCCTGCTTTTTTAGCCGTAAGCTTATCTTGCTGTAATACGCTTGCTGTGAGTGCGATAATTGGCGTGTACTTAAGCTGCCTTTGGTTTTCTATTGCTCTTATTTTTTGTGCTGCTTGTATGCCATCACACAATGGCATATGTATATCCATTAATATGACATCAAAGTCTTGCTCTTCAAATACTTTAATCGCTTCAAGTCCGTTTGACGCTTTGGTAACTGAATGCTGATCTCGTGATAGAAGCAAAGACAGTAGTTCTGTATTTTGCTCTATATCATCAACTACTAGTACTCTAAGTGCAGGCAGTTGGGTGTGTAGACCATCAAAATAATCTATTTTAGATTCGTCACCTAAAGTAAGCGGCAATGAAAAGTAAAAACAGGTGCCTTTACCTAGCTCACTTACTAAGTTTATTGTTCCGCCCATAAGCTCTACAAGTTGTTTACTTATGGTTGTACCAAGGCCTGTACCACCAAAGCGGCGGGTAGTAGTGCCATCGGCTTGTTCAAAAGGTTGAAATACAGCTTGAATACGATCTTTTGCAATACCAATTCCGGTATCTTGCACTTCAAAAAACAGATGCTGATTTTGTGTCATGCCAACGGTGACCGTAACAGAGCCTTTTTCGGTGAACTTAATCGCGTTACCAATTAGATTAGTGAGTACTTGTCTGAGTCGATCTGGGTCGCCGTAGTACGTAGAACTTACTGATTCTTTAATATGGAGTTTAAGTTCTAAATCTTTCTTTTTAGCTTCTAGCCAAAAAGTAGAAATAATACTGTCTATCACTGGTTTTAAGCTAAAGTGGACTGGCTCAATGGTGAGCTTACCGCGTTCTAGTTTTGCAGAATCAAGAATTTCATTTAACAATCTTAGCAATGAACGCGCTGCATTATTTACGGTAACCAAGTGCTTTTGTTGTTCTTGATCAAGTGGGGTGTCCATTAATAGATCGCTAAAACCTATTATAGAATTCATTGGGGTGCGTATTTCATGGCTCATATTAGCCATAAAAGATTGCTTTGCATGAGCAGCTTCTTCAGCTTTAAATTTAGCTTGCTCTAGTTTTTCTTCATATTCTTTGCGTTCAGTAATATCGACTAAAACACCATCAATCCACTTTGGGTTGCCTTGAGCATCAAAGTCGATACTCCCTTTATCTAACAACCACAAAATTTTGCCATTTCTATGTCTAATTCGGTATTCAATAGAATATTGAGACTTTGCATCAACAGCTTTAGTGACTTCATCAACTATTTGTTTTTGGTCTGATTTCAAGACCAAGTCATTAAACTCGATACAATGCTCTGTAAACTCATTTGGGTTATACCCTGTAAGCTCAATTATATTTGGACTAATAAATAACATAGTCCAGTTGTCATCAAACTTACATCTAAACGCTACTCCGGGCATGTTATCGATAAGAGAGCGGTATTTTTGTTCTTTCTCTTCTAAACTTTGTTGCAAAGCGCGTTGTTCGGTCAAGTCGGTAATAAAGCCAACATATAAAGGGTTATGGCCCGGCTGATTTACTTCGCCTATACCTAAGCGAATAGGAAAAACATGTCCGTTCATGTGTTTTGCATATACATCACGGTTTATGCCTATTATTTTACCTAGATCAACATTGTGAGCATTTAAGAGGTATTCGTCGTGGTGCTTGGCAATGTTATCGTCCATTAGCATTTTTACGTTTTTGCCTTGAACTTGGTTTTCTTGCCAGCCAAAAATTTTACTAGCGGCTTCATTAAAACTTAAAATAATACCAGCATGGTCAATGGTAACAATGCCATCTATAGCGGTACCTAAAATAGCATTTAGACGGGATTCTTTTGCCGACTTCTCCTCAAGTAGCATGCGATAGCGAACCATACCATTTATTACACCAACCACGCTTGTAATCGCGATAGTTGCTGTGGCGACTGCAATGGCGATAAAAGTTAGTCCTGCGGTTGCATTAGCATCATCATAGATTAGTGGCGATGTAGCTACAAAACGTGTAGCGGCCATACCCATGTAGTGCATACCAGCAACAGCACACCCTAAAATAACAGCGCTAATTGAGTTATTTTGAAGAGGTGATAAAGAGGGTAAAAAACGCTCAAGATTAAAGCGACTGTAAAGGGCTATAAAGGAGAGGGCTACAGCAACAATGATTGATAACGCAAAAATCAATGGATCATATCTAAGTAAAGGAGCAAGATCCATTGCAGCCATGCCGCTATAATGCATAGTGCCAATGCCAGCTCCTAGTAACACGGAGCAAATCGACAATACTTTTAGATTCCCTTTACTATTTACTAGCATTGATACAGCGTACTGACATGCTATAAATGCTGGTATAAAAGAAAGGAGAGTGATTGATGGATCATAATCAATATTAGTACACAGTGAAAAGGCAAGCATACCAATAAAGTGCATACTCCAAATACCAGCCGAAAAAACAGTAGCAGCGGTCACATTTGCTAAACGTTGGTAGCTAGGAAATTGAGTTTCTTTTGCGAGCTCTATAAGCCGAATGGTGAAAAAGGCTGCAAAAATAGCAATTAGCAATGACATTGAAACTAATAGAGGATCGTAAACGCCATTAATGATTAAGCTAGGATCTTGGTCTGTGATAAAAAAAGCTGATAACATAATGGCTCAAAATATAATCTTTATTTATCAAGTTTAATCTAATTAATTAATAAATAAACTGTTAATCCAATGAAGTGATTAAAATAACGAATTTATTACTTTTAGTTTTCTTTTATTTATCAGGCATTAGTTTTTTAGTTGGTGTTTTTTATTCTAATGTATTGCCTGTCACAGGACTAAGTTAGATTTATATGGTCATATTTAAGTTTCTATCGAGTAACCTTAATAAAACTAATGAATTGGCTTAACTAAGCGAAAATTACACTTTATTTGGTTTTATTAATTGCTGGTGAATTTTCTCGTAGCAATATCATTAATGAGTATGAAAGTGTTTGAATATCAGTTAAAGAAAAGTATAAAACGTAAAACGGTTGCCATTAAAGTACATAACAAGAAGGTGACTGTATATGCCCCTCAGTTTGTTAGTAATAAACACATTCAAGAATGGCTTTTTGATAAGCAGGTGTGGGTAAATGCTCAATTAACTAAACAGCACAATATTGCTGATAACAGACAGAACCCGCTCAAAGACAAACAAATTTTAATCTTTGATAGCATTGAAAACATAGAATTTAAGCAAGGTACTAAGTCCGAAGTAATAAACAGTAACGACAGCTTGCTTATTACGCACTCTTCGCGCGTTAAAAATACTTCGCAAAAATATCAGCAACTTCTTGAAGAATATTTAAAAGAGCAACTAACTGCATATATAGAAATGCGTTTAGCGTACTTCTGCGCACAAATGGGTGAAGAATTACCTACGAGTCTAAAAGTAGCTATTTATAAGCGAAAGTGGGGAAGTTGTAACAGTAAGCGAGAGCTAACATTTAATTTGCATTTAATCGGAGCCCCTTATCATGCTATTGATTATGTGATTGTTCACGAGTTAGCGCATTTACGTCACTTAAACCACAGCAAAGCTTTTTGGCAACACGTTGAGCATTTTTTTCCTAATTATAAAGCATCATCAACATGGCTAAAGAAAAACAGTATGAGTTTACAATGGGTGTTTTGAAGTTAACCTGAATATAGGAATATAGGAATATAGGAATATAGGA
>NZ_JACJEN010000023.1:0-60627 GCF_014164075.1 Pseudoalteromonas sp. SG45-3
TAGACATAATGACTCCCACACGGTGTTAGCCTCCGCTTTTCGTGGGTTAGCTTAATTCAAAGCCAGAGCCATAATTAGTTTGTCAATTAACTAAACAGCAGAGGCTAACATGAATAAACATAGCATACTTTTTATCGGTCTTGATACACATAAAGAATTCAATGAAGTCGCCTATATTGAAGAACATAGAGGTGCGCAACCTGTTCATCTTGGCCGAGTTTCGTCTTCCAAAGTGGCCGTTCAAAAGCTTGTTCGTCAGTTCGAATCGAAATACCCTGGCGCAACACTTCATTTTGTTTATGAAGCAGGCCCATGTGGTTATTGGATTTACAGATTAATCACAAGCCTTGGCCATTGCTGTTATGTGGTTGCCCCGTCTCTTATTCCTAAAAAACCAGGCGAGAAGATTAAAACCGATAAACGTGATGCTCTTAAGCTTGCTAAATTACTTAAGTCTGAAGATTTAACACCTATCTATGTTCCCGAGCCTGAAGATGAAGCCGTACGCGATTTATCTCGCGCACGCGAAATAGCCATGAAAGATTTAAAAGATGCTAAATATCAATTAAAAGCGTTGCTGCTTCGCAATAATATTAATTACAAAGGCACCGCAAATTGGTCACAAAAACATTTACGTTGGCTCACTGAGCTTGTGCTGCCACATCCCGCGCAGCACATTGTCTTACAAGAGTTTTTACAAACAATTACCGAGCGAATAAGCCGACTTGAAAGACTAGACAATGAACTAACACATCACGTCCATCAATGGCGTTATTATCCCGTTGTTAAAGCAATACAAGCAATGCGAGGTGTTCGCTTGTTGGTCGCCACCGGCGTTGTGGCTGAGCTTGGTGATTTATCGCGCTTCGACCATCCCCGTAAATTAATGAGTTATCTCGGTCTTGTACCCAGTGAACACTCGAGTGGTGGCAAACGCCATATTGGCGCTATCACAAAATGCGGAAACGGCCGAGCAAGACGCCTTCTCGTTGAAGGTGCACACACTTATCGGTATGCGGCAAATATATCGACAGATATGCAAAAACGACAAGAAGGTTTACCAAAGGACATTATTGATATTGCGTGGAAAGCACAACTTAGGCTCTGCAAGCGCTATAAAAAAATGATAGCCAAAGGGAAACACTACAACCTTGTTGTCACCGCAATTGCCCGAGAAATGATTGCGTACATATGGGCCATTGCAAAAGAAGTGGTACTTACGCCAGTGAACGCAAAACTTAGATTGGCAAGAGTACCCGCATGATAAACGAATTAGAGTTAATGCATGGGATCAAGCATCGGGTGTGGCACAACCACCGACGGCGTTAGGATGGCAATGCAGCTAACGCTGCATTGAACCACGAACATAGACTGAAGACAGGTGCCACGACGGAATAAGTAAGGTCTGCTCTGTTGCTAGAAATAGTAATAACCAACGAATATCAGCAAGATAACCGACGAAATTACTTGCTTCATCCTATGTATTAACTCGCTCTAATTCGAGCTGAAGTAATTATGGCTTAAAAAGTGAAGCAAGGATCAGTGTGCTTAACTTGACAGTGGGAGTCATACCAACGCCTCATTCAGAGGCAATAAAATAGTTGGTTAAAATAAGCGAGGCACGAGCAAAACCAACTGTTTTTTGTCCTGCTGAAATGACTTGTTATGTTTTTAATTGACCTAAGTCTGTAGCATTTCCATATTTGAATGTAAAAGATGGGTGGTAACTTTCAACAAAGCCAAAATTATCAGGAATAGCTTTTAAAATTGAGTATTGCTTATCTGCTTGTTTGGCTAATTTAAACAATTTATCATTCTCGACATGGCTAATATATCGAGTCAGTTGCTGTTTTAAAGTATTGTGCTTTTTAGCATTACCACCGGATGCTATTATAACTGGTGCATCGCAAAATTTAATTTCATGACATTTAGCAAACATTTTGGAATGAGAAAAATTTTCTTTGATTTGGTCTATTGCGTCATTTGAATGTTGATTTTTAAGGTTAAACAAATTGTATAACCTTATTGAACCACCAGAATATTTTTCTTCAAAGAGCTTAAATACATAGCGCATCAAAGGATCTAAAGAAAATTCTACGTATTTTTCTTGGTTATCGGGTTCAACGAAAAACGGTAAATCTTTTGACCTTAACCATTCAGTTTGATCTTCCTCGTTCATTGGCAATGCACTGCCAGGATTTAACAAAATGACATTCGCCAAAAGGTCCCAACTATCCCCAAATTGCAAGATAGTTTGATCTCTGAAAAATACTTCCGCTGAATCATCTTTTTCCCACCTTGCAAAACAACGCATAAATACGACTCCGAAATTTGAGAAAAACATAACAATTTTATAGTGCGCTCATCGCGCATATACCTGCCAATGTCACGCTCATGTATTCAATAAATCATTTTTACCAAATAACTTAACACATTGCTATATATAATTTTTTACTAGCACACAAACTCTCAATAAAAGACAAAATGCGCTCGTCGCTCATTTTCTTGAAGATGGGAGCAGTGCAACTATACTGTATATAAATACAGTTACATTATTGGTGGTAATATGAAAACACGCTCTCCATTTTTAAATTATATAGCCGATTATATGTTGGTACGTCAGTATTCATTACGCACCATCGATACCTACCTAAGATGGATTGCATCTTATATCCATTTTCATAATAAACGCCATCCCGCCTCAATGGGAGACAATGAAGTCGAGTGCTACTTAGAACATTTAGTGTTAAAGCAAAACGTTGCACCACGTACGCAAGCCACTGCACTCAATTCATTGTCATTTTTATACAAACATATAATAAAAAACGAACTTTCATTAAATTTAAATTTTGCCCGTAGTAAAAAACAAGCAAAGCTCCCTGTCGTGATGACCCCAGAGGAAGTTAAAATGTTGATGGCTCATTTAAATAAGCGCTATTATTTAATTGCAGCCCTTATGTATGGAAGTGGTTTAAGAGTAATGGAAGCGGTGCAATTAAGGGTGAAAGATATTGATTTTGATTATAAATGTATTCAAGTATGGAATGGCAAAGGAAATAAACATCGTATTGTAACGCTCGCTACAGAGCTGATCCCTATGCTGAGAACTCAAATTTTAAACGTTGATGACTACCTAAAGCTTGATTTAAATAACACTAAATATGCCGGCGCGTGGATGCCATATGCCTTAACAAAAAAATATCCTTCAGCCGCAAAAACACTAGCATGGCAATATTTATTTCCTTCTCATATGTTAAGTTCAGATCCTCAGAGTGGTGAAATAAGGCGACATCATTTTCATCACTCTTGTATTAGAAAAGAGGTTAAAAAAGCCGTCCAAAAATCAGGGTTAACAAAAATAATAACACCTCATACATTAAGGCACTCTTTTGCTACTCATCTACTGCAAAATGGCGCCGATATAAGAACTGTTCAAGCTCAGCTTGGCCATTCTGATGTTAAAACCACACAAATTTATACTCATGTATTGCAGCAAGGTGCAAACGCCGTTATCAACCCTTTTTCAAGATTATAAACTCCCCGATTTAAAACAAAAAAGCATAACCCAAAGAGCTATGCTTTTAATCAACCTTAATCCAGTTCGGTTTACAAACGAATACCGCCGTCTATTTCAACCACGCGACCTGTAAAAAAGTCGTTTTCGATTATGTATTGTGCGGTATGGGCAATTTCGTCGCTTTCGCCTAAGCGCCCTACTGGTGTTACTGCAAGCATACGCTGTTTGGCTTCGGGTTTCATGGCGTCGGTCATGGCGGTGCTTATTACACCTGGAGCAATAGCGCCTACACGTATACCAAATCGACCTAGTTCTTTAGCCCATGTGGTGGTAAGTGCCACTACGCCTGCTTTTGATGCCGCGTAGTTTGTTTGGCCAATGTTACCTGCTCGCGCTACGCTCGACATATTGACTATAACGCCGCCTTTGCCTGATTCAATCATGTGGCTTGCCGCTTCACGGCCTGCTAAAAACACACCGGTCAGGTTTACATCAATCACTGATTGAAATTGCTCAAGAGACATTTTTTTAACGACCTTGCCATCTTTAGCCTTTATAAACATGCCATCGCGTAAAATACCGGCGTTGTTTATAAACACACCAATGTAGCCAAAATCGCTGTTAATGGTATTAAATACGTTTTCTACTTCGCTCTCATTTGTTACGTTTGCAGCATAACCTTTAATATTGCTAGTTACACCTTCAAGCTGCGTTAATTGCTCGCATGCTGTGTTTAATAAGTCTTGTGCCATATCTATTAAAGCAATGTTAGCACCCATAAGTGCAAACTTTTGCGCCATTGCAAAGCCTAAACCTTGTGCGCCACCGGTTATTACTACCGTGTTATTTTTAATTTCCACGCGTTGCTCCTACTTAGAAAACAGTTTAAAAATGGCACTAAAGTCATCACTACCCGCACCTTGGTGCTGTAGCATAGTGTATAAATTTTTAGCCATTGACCCCATAGGGGTTGATGAATTACTTTGCTGCGCGGCTTCCATGGCAAGGCCTAAATCTTTAGCCATTAAATCAACCATAAAGCCTGGTTTATAATCGTTACTAGCAGGGGCTGTATCCATTACATCTGGGCAAGGGTTGTAAAGTTCAAGCGTCCAGTTACGGCCAGAACTTGCGGTCATTATGTCGCTAAGTACTTTAGGGTCGAGGCCGTTATTTATACCCATTTGCAGTGCTTCACTGGTGCCTGCCATTAAAATACTGAGTAGCATGTTATTGCATATTTTTGCTACTTGCCCTGCGCCAATATCGCCTGCATGAAATATGTTTTTACCCATATCACTAAGCACTGTATTTGCTTTATCAAACGCTGCCTTTTCGCCGCCAACAATAAAAGTAAGTGTGCCTGCTGTTGCACCTGCAACGCCGCCCGATACCGGTGCATCTACAAAGCTAATGCCCTTCTCGCCAAGTGTACTGCCCACAATACGTGCTGATTCTGCATCTATTGTTGAGCAATCAATTACTAATGTATTTTTGCTCAGCTTGTTAATTAAACCGCTGTCGTCGTTATTACCTAAGTAAAGCGATTTAACATGCTTGCCCGCAGGTAACATACTAATAAGTACATCAGCGTTAGTTGCGCACTGTTTTGCATCAACTGCTGCTTTTGCGCCTTTGCTTGCAAGTTCATTTACGACCGACTGGTTTAAATCGAACACGCTAACAGTATGCCCAGCGTTAATTAAGTTAGCCGCCATTGGACCGCCCATATTGCCTAAGCCGATAAAACCAATATTGAGTTTAGTCATCGTCTTTCCTTTATTTGTGTGTTGGTGTGTCTAAGCCGTTGAGTGGATGATTTTCGCCAAAGCGATTAGCAAAAAAACTGTCTATTATTGTTTGTGGTACGTCACTTAGTGTTTTGTATTGCCAATTTGGCGCACCGTCTTTATCTATTAGTAGCGCCCTTACACCTTCTTGAAACTCACCTACTTCGCCAGCGCGAACCGACATACCCAGCTCCATTTTAAAACACGCTAATAAGCTTTTGCCTTTGCTTGTTTTTAATTGCTCACTTACAAGTGCGCAGCTTAGTGGGCATCCGTGTTTTAGTGACTTTTGGGCGCGTTGTAGCCATTTATCGTCAGTAGCTAACCCTAAAATATAATCAACCTGCGCTTGCAAGGTTTTAAACTCACCCAGCTTTTGAATTGTTTTTAAATTAGCTTTTACATTGCCTTTTGGCATACGCGCCGACTGGTTGTCTAAATCGGTGAGCAAATCGGTTAATCGATCATGATTTAAGCTCGCAGTTTTGCCCCACTTTGCAGTTAAAATTTGCGCAAGCATGGCATCATATTTATTACTATCGATAAAGTGATCGGCAAGCGATACAAAACGCGCGTCGTCGCAGTTTATAGAGGCCGACGTTAGCCCTAAAAATAGCCCGACGCTTTGTGGCATTTTATGTAAAAAGTAACTGCCGCCTACATCTGGGTATAAACCTATGGTTTGCTCTGGCATGGCAATGCGTGATGTTTCGGTTACAACGCGGTGGCTAGCACCGGCCATTAGCCCTAAACCGCCGCCCATTACTATGCCGTTACCCCAAACAAGGATTGGTTTATCAAAGGTATGAATAAGATAATCAAGCTTGTACTCTAGTGTAAAAAACTCTTCAACTAGGCTTGTTGGTTTACCCTGCGCCATCGCATGATGAAGGCTCACAACATCGCCACCAGCACAAAATGCTTTATCGCCTGCGCCTTTTAACAACACCATTGCAATAGTTTCATCGTCTTGCCAAGCTCGCAATTGCGGCTCAAGTAATTTGATCATCTCAAAATTAAGCGCATTTAATGCTTTTGGTGCATTGAGTGTAATAAGCCCAATTAAACTGCCATTTTCTGCGGTTGCGGTTTCAAATACTACGGGCTCATCGGCGTTATTTAATACTGTTAAAGCACTCATTAGCCGTTTACCCAGTTAGCGCGGCGTTTTTCTAAAAAGGCATTTACGCCTTCTTGTTGATCTTGTGTATCAAACAATCCAACAAACAATTCACGCTCAAGAGGCAATACACTTGCCATCGGTTGATGACGCCCTTTTTGAATCAAAGTTTTACACGCAGCTACCGAGCTAGGGCTTTGATCGGCCACTTGGTTTGCAAGTTTTAATGCCTCTGCAAAGCTTTCACCGTGTGGTACTACTTCTTCTACTAAGCCAATTTGTAGGGCTTTATCGGCTTTTAAGCGCTCGCCGCATAAAATCATGCGTTTTGCCCAGCCTTCGCCTACAAGCCATGCTAAATTTTGTGTACCACCCGCACAGGGTAATAACCCTACTTTAGCTTCAGGCAATGCCATTTGTGCTTGCTCTTCCGCAATACGTATATCGCACGCAAGCGCGACCTCTAGCCCGCCGCCCATTGCGTAACCGTTAATGGCAGCAACCGACACTCCTCTAAAATTAGTAAGCGCTTCAAATGCTTCACCAAATACACGCGACATATCAGCGGCTACGCCTTTATCGCCACTAGCAAATACATTTAGGTCGGCACCCGCGCTAAAAAACTTCTCGCCTTCGCCAGTCAGTACTAATGCATAAATATTTTTATTGTTATTAAGCGCGTTAACGGTATTTTTTAAATCAACTAGGGTGTCTTTTGTCCAGGTGTTTGCTGGCGGATTAGACATAGTTAAAATTGCAACATGACCTTCGGTTGTTAGTTCAATACTCGGATTAGATTTAGATTCTGACATACATTGCTCCTTATAAAACGTCGCTTGCTGACTGCGCTAAAATACGGCGCGCAATAATTACACGCATGATTTCGTTAGTGCCTTCTAAAATTTGATGAACGCGTACATCACGTACATGGCGCTCAAGCGGGTATTCTTTTATGTAACCGTAACCACCATGAATTTGCAGTGCGTCGTTACACACGGTAAAGCCAACATCGGTAGCAAAACGCTTAGCCATGGCGCAGTAAGTGGTTTTTTCAACGTCGTTATTATCAAGTTTAAATGCAGCAAGCCTGACCATTTGGCGCGCGGCTACAAGTTCGGTGTTCATATCGGCAATTTTAAATTGCAGTGCTTGAAACGCAGCCAATGGTTTACCAAATTGAGTGCGCTCTTTTAAGTATTCGCGGGCGGTATTAAGCGCCGCTTGCGCTGTACCAATTGAACATGTGGCAATGTTAATTCGACCGCCATCAAGGCCTTGCATCGCAAATTTAAAGCCTTCGCCCTCTGCCCCTAATAAGTTATGCGCAGGAATACGCACATCTTCAAAGCTAATTAGGCGTGTAGGTTGTGCGTTCCAACCCATTTTTTCTTCTGCTTTGCCGTATTCAACACCTTTTGCGTCGGCCGGGACTACAAATGCCGAAATACCAGCAGCACCTTCGCCGCCAGTACGTGCCATTACAACTAATACTTCGGTTTCGCCAGCGCCCGATATAAACATTTTTGAGCCGTTAATAACGTACTCATCACCCTCAAGCACGGCTTTTGTTTTAAGTGATGCGGCGTCTGAGCCAGAGCCAGGCTCTGTTAAACAATAAGAGGCAAGTAGCTCGCCCATTACTAATTGCTCTACGTATTTGTCTTTAACGGCATCGGTACCAAAACTTGCTACCATCCACGTGGCCATATTATGAATGGTTAACATGGCCGTAGTTGCTGTACAGCCCATAGCAAGTTGTTCAAAAATAATGCTCGAATCTAAACGTGATAAACCAAGGCCGCCTGCTTCCTCTGGCGTGTATAAACCACAAAAACCAAGCTCGCCCGCAGCTTTAATCGTGTCTTTAGGAAAGATATGTTCGCGATCCCATTTTGCGGCATGGGGCGCAAGTTCTGACTCGGCAAATTGACGTGCAGTTTGTGCAAAGGCTTGTTGATCTTCAGATAAGTTAAAGTCCATGGTAGACCTCTTTAATTGTGTTAGTTGTGTTGTTAGTGTTTCCCGTTACAGGGATAGTTTGTGACGAGCGGCGAAGGCTTATGTGTGTGTTGTGTGTGAAGTAGCCTTCGCGCCCATCTTTTTTATTAATTATTCTTTTATTTACTCATTTTTTAATTACGATTATTTTAAGTTAATACTCATGTTTGGGCCCGACGCAATGTCGTCTTCAAACCAACGTGATGTAATTGTTTTAGTTTCTGTGTAAAAACGAATACCTTGTTTACCGTACGTGTGTGTATCGCCATAAAACGAGCCTTTCCAACCAGTGAACGAAAAGAACGGAAGTGGCACCGGAATTGGCACATTAATACCTACTTGGCCTACTTCAATTTCGTGTTGGAATTTACGAGCCACTGCGCCGCTTGAGGTAAATAACGAGGTGCCGTTACCGTAAGGGCTGTCGTTAATAAGGGCGATTGCTTCTTCAAGCGTGTCTACAAACATACACGCTAGTACTGGACCAAATATTTCTTCTTTGTATAAATCCATCTCTTTGGTTACGTCAGTAAATAACGTTGGGCCAACCCAGTTACCTTGCTCATACCCTTCAACCGTAAAGTCAGAGCCATCAATTAAACAGGTAGCGCCTTGCTCTTTACCACCAGCAATGAGTGATAAAATACGTGCCTTTGCTGCTTTTGATGTTTGTGGACCGTATGCCGCGTTTGCATCATCCCACACGCCTGGGCGTACATTTTCAAAGCCTGCTTTTATTTCATCTACCCACTGACTTGCTTGACCTACAAACACAGCAACCGAAATACCCATACAACGCTGGCCAGCAGCACCGACAGATGCGCCTACTAGGTTGTTTACAACGTGCGATTTACTTGCATCAGGCATAATAACCATGTGGTTTTTAGCGCCAACACACGCTTGCACGCGTTTAAGATTTTGTGTGCCTTTAGAATAAATATAAGCACCTACACCACACGAGCCTACAAACGAAATAGCACGCACTGCTTTATCTTCTAATAGGCGGTCTACTTGTGGTTTTGTACCATGAACAACCTGTAATACGCCTTTTGGTGCGCCGGCTTCAATAAATAGCTCAGCTAAGCGCATTGGTGTAAGTGGATCTTGCTCTGACGGTTTTAAAATAAAGGTGTTACCACACACAATAGCCAGCGGGAACATCCAAAGTGGGATCATTGCAGGAAAGTTAAATGGTGTTACGCCCGCACATACGCCAAGTGGCTGCATGTAAGAATACGTATCGATTTTACGCGCTACGTTTTCCATTGTTTCACCCATCATTAATGATGGTGCGTTTGCTGCTTGTTCTACTACTTCAATACCGCGCCAAACATCGCCTTTTGCATCTTCAAATGTTTTACCCAATTCATGGCAAATAATGGTAGCAAGCTCATCATGATGTTCTTTTAATAGCGCCGCGTACTTCATCATAATGCGAGCACGTTCAGTAATAGGTACGTCTTTCCATGTTTTAAACGTCTCAGAAGCTGAGGCAATTGCCGCGTCCATTTCTGATTCTGTGGTACATGGCACTTGTGCAAGTACTTCTTGAGTTGCTGGGTTTATAACATCGATAAGCTCTTTTGATGCTGATTGAATAAATTCGCCATTAATAAGTAGTGGTACTTGGTGCATGATTAAATCCTAGTGTGTGAGTTGTGTGTTCTCTTTTAAAATTGGTAGCGCCGCTTTGTTAGTATTATTAGTGCAGCGCTTTTATAGTTATTCGTACAGCTTTCTTATAACTATTAAATACCTAGTTAATACGCTTCTACGGCCATAGCAACCGCTTCACCGCCACCAATACATAAAGACGCAATGCCTTTTTTAAGGCCTCGGTTTTTAAGGGCATGAATAAGCGTTACTAAAATACGCGCGCCGCTTGCACCAATTGGATGACCCAATGCACATGCACCGCCATTAACGTTTACTTTGCTTTCATCAAGTTTTAACTCGTTAATAGCCAGCATGGTTACCATGGCAAATGCTTCGTTAATTTCCCAAAGATCAACATCGTTTACAGCCCAACCTGCTTTTTCAAGCACGCTGTTCATAGCCCCTACTGGCGCTACTGTAAATTCACTTGGTTTTTGAGAATGCGTGCTGTGCGCCACAATTTTACAAAGCGGCGTTAAGCCCTGCTCTTTTGCTTTTGATTCGCTCATTAATATAAGCGCTGCGCCACCGTCTGAAATTGACGATGAATTAGCGGCTGTAATAGTGCCGTCTTTTTTAAAAGCTGCACGTAAGGTAGGAATTTTTTCTGGGCGGGCGTTACCTGGTTGCTCGTCAATCGATACTGTTACATCGCCTTTGCGTGTTTGCATTGTATGGGGTGCAACTTCGTTATCAAAGCTACCGTTTTGTATCGCGGCTTTAGCTTTACTTAATGAGCCTAATGCAAACGCATCCATTTGCTCGCGACCAATGCCGTATTCATCGGCGGTGTCTTGTGCAAAACAACCCATAGCTTTGTTGTCGTAAGCGTCTTCAAGGCCATCGCTCATCATGTGATCTTTTATTTCGCCATGTCCCATGCGCATACCGCCACGCGCTTTTGGTATAAAGTACGGTGCATTTGTCATGCTCTCCATGCCACCAGCAATAGCAGATTGAATTGAGCCCGCTTTAATTAAATCGTTTGCAAGCATGGCTGCTTTTAAACCAGAGCCACATACTTTGTTAATTGTTGTAGCGCCAGTGCTAAGTGCAAGGCCTGCTTTTAACATTGCTTGGCGTGCAGGTGCTTGTCCAAGGCCTGCTGGTAATACACAGCCCATAATTACTTCGTCTATTGCATCATTAGCTAAACCAGTTTGTGTGAGTACACTTGCAATGGCGGTAGCGCCAAGCTCGGTAGACTGCGCATCACTTAACGCTCCCATAAAACCACCCATTGGGGTGCGTTTTGCTGCTACAATTACCACTGATTCTAAAGTCATAACTAACTCCATTGTATTTATATGCAAATAGTTGTTAGTATATTTGCTCTATTAATTTAGTATTCATTTATTATTTAATACCCTTACACAATACTAACGTTTACGCCAACGTCAACTAAAAACAGCTTAATTTTTAGTTTTATAAGTGTAAGGATTATTTTCCATCGGTTAGACTACACTGATAAAATAAAAATAACCCATTGAATATTAATAATATAAATCAATACCTCGCTTAAACATCCCTTTATAAATAGTTTCAAACCACACCAAGCTTTACCTTTACGTAAACTTCACTTATATTGGAGTTATTCGAATGAGGTAAATACAATTATGAAACCAGATAATCAAACAAACTTTGCAAGCTCAGCCAAAATGCCGGCCAGTAATGAACAAACATTTAGCATTAGCGAACTCGCTAAAGAATTTGACATTACAACCCGCTCTATTCGCTTTTACGAAGACCAAGGGTTAATAACGCCAGAACGTAATGGTCAAACCCGTATTTATTCAAAACGCGATAAAGTGCGTTTAAAACTAATATTACGTGGTAAGCGCCTTGGCTTTACATTGGCCGAAACCGGTCGTTTGTTTGAACTGTACGACGCAGATAAATCAAGCGCTAAGCAGTTGGTTACTATGCTTGACCTTATTTCAGAAAAAAAAGCAGACCTATCTCAACAAATGGACGACATTAAAGTTGTTCTTATGGAGTTGGTGACGGCCGAGCGCCGCTGCAGAGACACGCTTAATAAAATAGACGAGTAAGTTTATTTTTAAAATAACAACACACTGACAACACACACGTCACACAGGAATGAATCATGAGCACTATTTCACTATATAAAGAATTGAACTTTGGCCTTGGCGAAACCGCCGATATGATCCGCGACCACGTAAACAGTTTTGCGAGTCAGGAGATTGCCCCGCTTGCTGAAAAAACGGACTTAGATAACGCTTTTCCAAATCAACTTTGGTCTCAAATGGGCGAAATGGGCGTACTAGGTATGACCGTATCTGAAGAACTTGGCGGCGCCGGTTTAGGTTACTTAGAACATGTTATTGCTATGGAAGAAATAAGCCGTGCTAGTGCCTCTATAGGGTTAAGCTATGGAGCACATTCAAACCTGTGCGTTAATCAAATTAACCGTAACGGGTCACAAGCTCAAAAAGAAAAATACTTACCTAAGCTTATTAGTGGTGAGCACATTGGTGCCCTTGCAATGAGCGAGCCTAATGCGGGCTCTGACGTTGTATCGATGAAACTCAAAGCCGAAAAAAAAGGAGATAAGTACATTTTAAACGGTAATAAAATGTGGATCACCAATGGTCCAGACGCGCACACGTTAGTTATTTACGCTAAAACAGATTTAAACGCCGGCGCTAAAGGTATTACCGCGTTTATTGTTGAAAGTAACTTTCCTGGTTTTTCAACAGCGCAAAAGCTCGACAAACTGGGCATGCGCGGCTCAAATACCTGTGAGTTAGTATTTGAAAACTGCGAAGTACCCGAGGAAAACATTTTAGGTAACTTAAACGAAGGCGTTAAAGTACTTATGAGTGGCCTTGATTACGAACGCGTAGTACTTGCAGCGGGCCCGCTTGGCATAATGCAAGCGTGTATGGACATAGTGGTACCGTACATTCATGAGCGTAAACAGTTTGATACCCCTATTGGTCAATTTCAGTTAATTCAAGGCAAAATAGCCGACATGTATACACAAATGAATGCTGCGCGCTCATACGTATACACGGTAGCTAAAGCGTGTGACCGAGGCGAAACCACCCGTAAAGATGCCGCCGGTGCCATTTTATACGCCGCAGAGCTTGCAACTAAAATGGCGCTAGATGCAATTCAAATTTTAGGTGGCAATGGCTACATAAACGAATACGCAACGGGTCGTCTTCTTCGTGACGCTAAATTATACGAAATTGGTGCAGGTACATCCGAAATTCGTCGCATGCTTATTGGCCGCGAACTTTTCACAGAAAGCCGTTAAGGATTAAACCATGACTATTTTAAAATCGAGCGTTAATCCTCACGATCCAACGTTTGTGCAAAACCATAAAAATATGTCAGCGCTGGTGGATGATTTACGCAGTAAAGTAGCAACAATTAGCCAAGGCGGAGGCGCTGCATTAAAAGAGCGCCACGAAGGCCGTGGTAAATTATTTGTACGCGACCGCATAAATACATTAATTGACGAAGGCTCACCGTTTTTAGAAATTTCGCAATTTGCTGCCTTTGGTGTGTACGAACAAGCAATACCTTGTGCAGGCGTTGTAGCCGGTATTGGCCGTGTTAAAGGCGTTGAATGCATGATTATTGCAAACGATGCCACGGTTAAAGGCGGTACATATTTTCCGCTTACCGTTAAAAAGCATTTACGCGCACAAGATATCGCCGAGCGTTGCCACTTACCATGTATTTATTTGGTGGATTCGGGCGGTGCAAATCTGCCAGAGCAAGATGATGTATTTCCAGATAAGCTGCATTTTGGTCGTATTTTTTACAATCAAGCCCGTATGTCGGGTAAAGGCATTCCACAAATTGCTGTAGTAATGGGCTTATGTACCGCAGGTGGTGCGTACGTACCTGCAATGGCCGATGAAAGTATTATTGTAAAAGATCAAGGCACTATATTTTTAGCAGGTCCGCCCCTTGTAAAAGCAGCAACCGGCGAAGAAGTAACTGCCGAAGAACTTGGCGGCGCCGATGTGCACTGTAAAATTTCGGGTGTTGCCGATCACTACGCAGAAAACGACACCCATGCGCTGTCTATTGCGCGCCAATGTATTGAGCGTATTAATTATACACGCCCTACGGCCCCTCTTCTAGATGATGTAAAACCACCCCGTTACGATATAAACGAGCTTTACGGCATTGTGGGCACCGACCTTAAAAAGCCATTTGATGTACGCGAAGTAATAGCGCGCACAGTGGACGACTCATCATTTGATGAATTTAAACGTTACTTTGGTGAAACGCTGGTCACCGGTTTTGCCAGTATTTACGGCAATCCTGTTGGCATAGTAGCTAATAACGGTATTTTATTTAGTGAGTCGGCGCAAAAAGGCGCGCACTTTATTCAACTGTGTGCTCAGCGCAATATTCCTTTAGTATTTTTACAAAATATTACCGGCTTTATGGTGGGTAAAAAATACGAAGCCGAAGGTATTGCTAAGCACGGCGCTAAAATGGTGATGGCGGTTTCGTGTGCTGATGTGCCTAAATTCACAGTACTTATTGGCGGCTCTTACGGCGCAGGTAACTACGGGATGTGTGGCCGTGCATTTGAACCAACCATGATGTGGATGTGGCCTAATGCCCGTATTTCGGTAATGGGCGGCGAGCAAGCAGCCGGTGTAATGGCGCAAGTTAAACAAGATGGTTTAGCACGCAAAGGCCAAACCATGAGCGAGCAAGAAATCAGTGATTTTAAAAAGCCAATTATTGATCAGTACGAACAGCAAGGTCATCCGTATTACGCCAGCGCACGCTTGTGGGATGACGGCATTATAGACCCTGCTGACACGCGTAATGTATTAGGTCTTGCGTTAACAGCTGCGAATAACGCACCAAAACGTGATTCGAAATTTGGCGTATTTAGAATGTAACCGGAGCGCAAAATGTCAGTAACACTACAAATAACAAAATCTAATGTGGCTGTACTTGTGTTAAGTCGCCCAGAAAAAAGAAACGCATTTAACAGTGAAGTAATACATGAGCTGATCCAGTGTATTGAACATGCAAATACGCTTGATATTCGTGCTTTGGTTTTAAAAACAGAAGGTAAACACTTTTCAGCCGGTGCCGATTTAGCCTGGATGAAATCAATGGCTGATAACAATTACACCGATAACCTAGCTGATTCAATGCAATTAGCTAAATTAATGCAGGTATTGGCAAGCTCCCCACATCCTACAATTTGTACTGTGCAAGGTGCCGCTTTTGGTGGTGCTCTGGGCTTAATAGCCTGTTGCGACATAGCCCTTAGTAAAGACGATGCACAATTTTGTTTAAGTGAAGTAAAACTGGGTCTTATTCCGGCGGTTATTAGTCCATACGTTATTAAAGCTATTGGTGAGCGCGCTGCTCGCAGGTACTTTTTAACGGCTGAAGTGTTTGATGCCCATACTGCTAAGCAACTTGGCTTAATTCATCAAGTAACCGGTAATTTAGACTGTGCGCTCGATAATATGCTGCAAACACTGATTGATAACGGACCTGTTGCAGTAAAAGCCGCAAAAGCATTAATTAACGATGTAGCAAATAAAGAAATTACCGATGAACTCATTGAGCTTACCGCAGAGCGTATTGCAAAAATTCGCGTATCTGAAGAAGGTCAAGAAGGGCTAAGTGCTTTTTTTGATAAACGCTCACCCGCTTGGCAACTGTAGGATTGATTATGAACACACAACGATTACAAAAAATACTGATTGCCAATCGTGGAGAAATTGCGTGCCGTGTAATGCGCAGCGCAAAACAAATGGGCTTAACCACGGTCGCGGTTTACTCTGATGCAGACAAACATGCCCAGCACGTAAAAATGGCTGACGAGGCTTACCATATTGGTGCCGCGCCAAGTAAAGATTCGTATTTAGTAGCAGACAAAATTTTACAAGTTGCCAAAGACTGCGGCGCTGACTGTATTCACCCAGGCTATGGTTTTTTATCTGAGAACAGCGAATTTGCTAAAGCCTGCGAAGCTAATAACATTGCTTTTATAGGGCCACCAGCAAGTAGCATTGAAGCAATGGGGTCTAAAACCCGCGCTAAAGAAATAATGGCAGCTGCTAATGTACCGTTAGTGCCTGGTTATTACGGTGATAAGCAAGACCCTGCTTTTTTACAAAGTGAAGCTGAAAAAATTGGCTACCCTGTACTCATTAAAGCGGCCTTTGGTGGCGGTGGTAAAGGCATGCGTGTGGTTGAAAAAGCACAAGACTTTATGAGCGCACTACAAGGTGCGCAACGTGAAGCAATTGCCGGTTTTGGTAACGACTTAGTGTTATTAGAGCGCTATGTAAACCAACCTCGCCATGTAGAAGTGCAAGTATTTGCAGATAACCATGGCAACTGTGTTTATTTAGGCGATCGTGATTGTTCTTTGCAACGTCGTCATCAAAAAGTAATTGAAGAAGCCCCTGCTCCGGGTTTATCTGACGAACTACGCAAAGAAATGGGCGAAGCGGCTGTACGTTGTGCACTGGCTATAAATTATAGAGGCGCAGGTACGGTTGAGTTTTTACTGTGTGGCGATGAATTTTTCTTTATGGAAATGAATACGCGCCTTCAAGTAGAACACCCAGTGACCGAAATGGTAACGGGTGTAGATTTAGTCAATTGGCAAATTAATATTGCGGGTGGGCAAACATTGCCACTGACACAAAGTGATATTCAATTGCAGGGTCATAGCTTTGAAGCGCGAATATACGCAGAAGATCCAGCTAACGACTTTATCCCGTGTTCGGGCACTATTGAAGCACTACACACACCGCTTAACAGTGAATTTGTACGCATTGATACAGGCATTGCACAAGGCGACGAAATTAGCCCGTTTTACGACCCGATGATTGCAAAACTTATTGTGCACGACGACAATCGCGAACAAGCACTGAGCCGCTTACAACAAGCCCTTGAGCAATTTCATTTAGCAGGTTTTAGCACTAACATTGGCTTTTTACATAATTTAGCAAGCCATCCTACGTTTAAACAAGGTGCGCCAAGCACACACTTTATTGCTGAGCAGGGTGATTCGTTAGTTGCGGTTGATGAGCAACTGTTGCAAGCAAGCCAACTTATTGGTGCTTTTGCCTATTTAGAATCGCTAACTAACACCCAAAATGCGCAATACAGTGCAAGCCCGTGGCAACAACTGAGTGGTTTTACACTCAATGCACCACAAGCAATTAAAGTCCCTTTTGCCGATTTACAGCTAAGCGCTATAAAAACGACAGCGGGCTATAATATTACGCATAACGAGCATGTATTTAAACTACAAGGCACATTAAATAATAATCTGTGCACTGTATTTATTAATGGTGAAAAACATAGCGCGCACGTAACTACGGTTGGTAATAGTACTGCGGGCAATATTGTCACTGTTATGAATAAAGCACTGCAAACTAAGCTTGAACTAGTTGATAAACATTATATTAGTTCGCACGAAAGCGAAGCTTTGCCACTTGCCGCGCCGCTTAATGGCACAGTAGTTAAGCACTTAATCGACATTGGTAGCACAATTACCAAAGGCGATGCGGTTGTTATTATCGAAGCCATGAAAATGGAATACACGCTTAACGCACCACATGACGGCATTTTAAAAAGCTACTGTTTTGGTGAAGGCGAATTAGTAACGCATGGAGCCTTACTTGCTATTGTCGAAGATACAACTGAGGAAGGTGCATAATGAGTGCCTTTCCAAATAAAGTACGTATTGTTGAAGTTGGCGCGCGAGACGGCCTACAAAACGAAAAGACAGTAAGCACAGCCGATAAAGTAGCGCTTATTAACGCCCTAAGTGCTGCAGGTTTAAAAGATATTGAAGCGGGCGCGTTTGTCTCCCCTAAGTGGGTGCCGCAAATGGCAGACTCAGCGGATGTAATATCAGCCCTTGATTTACCCAATGTAAATTTAAGCGCCCTTACACCTAACTTAAAAGGTGCACAAGCAGCGCACGCTGTTGGCATTAAAGAATTTGCTATATTTACAGCTGCGAGTGAGTCGTTTTGTCAAAAAAATATCAACTGCTCAATAGACGAAAGTATTGAACGCTTTAGTGAAGTAATAGCGTTTGCTAAAGCGAATAATATTCGTGTACGTGGTTATGTAAGCTGTGTACTCGGTTGCCCATACGAGGGGGAGATTGACCCGCAAGTAGTACTTAAGGTATCGCAAAAGCTATTAGATTTAGGCTGTTACGAAGTAAGCCTTGGCGATACCATAGGTGTTGGCACCGCTAAAAAAGTAACGCAATTAATCGAGTTACTTTTAACGCACATTGATAAAGCCAAGTTGGCCGTGCATTTTCATGATACATACGGCCAAGCGCTCACAAATATTTACGCAGCTTTAAGCCTAGGTATTGCAACGGTTGACGCGGCAGTCGCGGGCCTTGGTGGCTGTCCTTATGCTAAGGGAGCGTCAGGAAATGTTGCCACCGAAGATGTAGTTTACTTACTGCAAGGGCTTGGCATTGAACACTCAATTGATTTACAAAGGTTAAGTGACGCTGGCTGGGAAATAACCAAAGCACTTGGTAAGCAACCTGTGAGCAAAGTATCTGTGGCACTGCACACAAAATAACCTGAGCTCTGGATAATAAATCTATCTCGAGCAGCTATTTTCAGCACTAACTGCGTTGAATTTACTTGCAATAGGCCAGCTATTGACGCGTAAATTCGCCTTGTTTTCACTGAAAATCTCTGGCTAGAGAAAATAAATTTAAATATCACCCTGATTCATATGTTAGTAAATCTATTAACCAGAGTTCAGGTTAAATAGCTATCTTATGAAATGATGATTAAAGATAGTTAACAACAAATAGCACACAATGAGGAGAGACTCATGGCCGGTTTTGATAAGGTAGTTTCTAGTTACGAAGCTGCAATGGAAGGATTAAAAGACGGCGATACCATTATTGCCGGTGGTTTTGGTTTATGTGGTATTCCTGAGGGCTTAATTAAACAAATTAAGCACATGCAAACAAAAAACTTAACCGTAGTATCTAATAACTGTGGTGTTGATGACTTTGGTTTAGGTATTTTATTACAAGACAAACAAATTAAAAAAGTAGTTGCCTCGTACGTTGGCGAAAATGCCCTATTCGAGCAGCAGTTATTAAGTGGCGAAATTGATGTAGAGCTTACGCCTCAAGGTACACTAGCTGAAAAAATGCGTGCTGGTGGCGCGGGTATACCTGCGTTTTACACCGCAACCGGTTACGGTACTCCTGTGGCTGAGGGTAAAGACGTAAAAGAGTTTAATGGTCGCCCGTATATTTTAGAAGAATCTATAACGGGTGAATTTGCTATTGTTAAAGCGTGGAAAGCCGACCGCTTTGGTAATTTAGTGTTTAGACATACCGCCATGAACTTTAATCCAATGGCGGCAACAGCAGGTAAAATTACCGTTGCTGAAGTAGAAGAAATTGTAGAGCCGGGTGAGCTTGAACCAAGCCAAATTCATACCCCAGGTATTTTTGTAAATCGCGTTATTAAAGGCAGCTTTGAAAAACGCATTGAACGTGTAACAACACGAGATTAAGCAGGAGCAAAATTATGGCATTATCACGTGAACAAGTTGCAATGCGCGTTGCACAAGAACTACAAGACGGTTACTACGTAAATTTGGGCATAGGAATTCCGACACTCGTCGCAAACTATGTACCAGATGATATTGAAGTTATGTTACAGTCCGAAAATGGCCTTTTAGGCATGGGCCCGTACCCAACTAAAGCAGAGCTAGACGCCGATATGATTAACGCGGGTAAAGAAACCGTGACAGCAGCCACTGGTGCAGCCATATTTAATAGTGCAGATAGTTTTGCCATGATACGGGGTGGTCATGTAGACTTAACCGTTCTGGGTGCATTTGAAGTTGACCAGAATGGCAACATCGCATCGTGGATGATCCCTAAAAAGCTGATTAAAGGCATGGGTGGCGCGATGGATTTAGTCGCTGGCGCGAAAAACATTATTGTTACTATGACCCATGCAAGTAAGCATGGTGACTCTAAACTATTAGAAGCCTGCTCTTTACCGCTTACTGGCGTTAATTGCGTAAAAAAAATAGTGACAGACTTAGCCGTATTAGAAGTTAAAGACGGCGCATTTCATCTATTAGAACGTGCTCCGGGCGTATCTGTTGATGAAATCATTAGTAAAACAGCAGGTAAATTACTTGTTGACGGTGAAGTTCCAGAAATGGTTTTTTAGGCTTTAGCTTAAAATAACGCTTTACCCTGTACCGACCTCATTCCCAGTGCCAATGGCGCTGAGTTACCCAAAATCCCTCGCAAGAGGGATTTTTTTTATCTTTTGTCATTATTTTTACCGTCATTCATACATCTGTAGTAAATTTTATCTATAATACAAATATAAACTAAATGTAAGCGCTTAGATTCTTTGCACTATTTTGTGGATAGCCTGCACCCTTTTTGTGAACTAGCGTTAATTTTATTTTTAACCTGTTGATATTTAAACATTAAATAGTTGGTTCAAATTTTGCCTAAGTAAGGCGTCTCAATAAATTAAATAATTCTGGAAAACATGCAAACTCCTATTCGTGGCCTTCGCTCTTTTTGCTTTGCCGCAAGAAGCCTAAGTTTTAAGCATGCAGCTAATGAGCTGTACTTAACGCCGTCTGCGGTAAGCCATCAAATAAAACAACTTGAAGAACAACTTGGTATTGAGCTTTTTCAACGTAAAACGCGTTCAATTAGCTTAACCACAGCGGGTAAAAACTTTTTTGATGCTGTGTCTCCTATCATCACAATGTTAGAGAGCACCATTAATGAGTTTAGTCAGATGCAGCAAAATACAAATTTGACGATTACCCTGCCTGAATTTTTTGCCAGCGAACTACTCATGCCTAAATTAAGTGAGTGGACCTCAGAACACCCTAATATAAACCTGCAAATGGACACGCTTAAAACACGCAAAGAATTAACGCGTCATAGCGATTTATCTATTGTATTGTCCTCTGGTAAACCTACTGAAGGGTTAGCGACTGAGTTGTTTAACCTTGAATATATTCCTGCATGTAATAAAAAATTGCTCGATCAGTGGAGGGACGATCATCGTCAAGCCCTTAACCAAGTTCCGCTAATCTTGCACAAAGCTCGCCCTTGGGCTTGGCATCAGTGGGCCGAAAAAGCAGGGATTGATGATTTTTCTCCTTCGCAGATTATTCAAATAGATAGCATGTTTGGTGTAGCGCGTGCAGCGCAGCAAGGCATGGGCATTGCGCTTATCCCACTGCCTATTAGCCAAAGCTGGCTAGATGAGCAATGGCTTTACAAGTTATTCGAACAGCCTTTAACAACTAAAGATAAATACTATTTAGTGCAGCACGAATCAAACACGCCTAATCACCCCCTTGATTTATTTGCGAAGTGGGTTGTAAATACGTTTAGAAAAATCCAAGAATAATCCCTATTAGACGAGTTCAGTAATGCAACCTACTCTATGTTGTATTACTGAACTCGTCTAAACCTCTCTGCAAATTTAAATAACTTTTTATTAAATACATAAACTTAGCACCATGCATTAGACTAAAGTCTATAGTTTAATTTTTTTCACTCATTGGTTTTGTTTTTATCGTTTGTCGAAAATAAAGTTAAATATTAAAGTTGCTTTATCAGCTCAAAACAACTTAGTTAAATTGTTTCTTAAGAGCAATAAATGCAACCTTTAGAGTTCTAGTAACTCAAACGTAGCAGTGAAAAGAATCTTATATTGTGTGTGTAAGATGTTGTCAGTGTGAAAAAGCGGTTCAAGTTAGGTGGTGACTTGGCTTGAACTGTTTTTATTTTTGGCGCAAACCACATGGTATGCAATACAAAGCTACCAAAGCGTAGTAAACAAAATCTTTATATTGTGTGTGAAGATGTTGTCAGTGTGAAAAAGCAGTTCAAGTTAGGTGGTGACTTGGCTTGAACTGTTTTTATTTTTGGCGCAAACCACATGATATGCAATACAAAGCTACCAACGTGTAGTAAACAGAATCTTTATATTGTGTGTGAAGATGTTGTCAGTGTGAAAAAGCGGTTCAAGTTAGGTGGTGACTTGGCTTGAACTGTTTTTATTTTTGGCACAAACCACATGATATGTAATACAAAGCTACCAAAGCGTAGTAAACAGAATCTTTATATTGTGTGTGAAGATGTTGTCAGTGTGAAAAAGCAGTTCAAGTTAGGTGGTGACTGGGCTTGAACTGTTTTTATTTTTGGCGCAAACCACATGATATGCAATATAAGTTTAATACTTTTAAAAGCCCCGTAAGTTATAACTTACGGGGCTTTTTTAGTTAATTTTTAATTTGATATTCTTTTTTTAATTTACTTATTTGCACTTTATGTGAAATCAAGAAGGTATTAAATTTCTTGATTATGTCAGGGTAGTCAATCGACGATAATAAAAAGGCTTGTAAATCTGTCGGCAATTCGTTTTGAAAATAAACAGGTCGGGTTAATTTAAAGTATTTTTGGAGGTTATAATTTAATACATCGTTAGATATGTAAATACACTCCACTCGCTCTTTTAAAAGCAACTCTATTAATTCAATTACGTTAGCTGTTTCTATTAACTCAACGTTTTCATTATTCATTAACGGTTTAAAGCTTTGAGGCGTAAACCCTCTTACCGTTGCAAAACTAATGCATTCATCAATAGTGATATTTTTATTTAAACTCGCAATGCCCGTTTTAGTCACAACGGTTGGCTGCGAATAAATAATTTTATTTACATCAATAAATGAAGCTTTGTAGCTTGGTTTCCAGCTAGGGTTATCTGGATACTTAAAGTCGACATGGCGATGTTCCACAAATTCTTTGTAAAGTCGATTAATAGGTAGTGTGTAAAACTCAAACTTAAAGTCATGCTGCTGGGCAAACAAGGTAAGTAACTTTTGACTAAAACCATAATAGTCGCGGTTATCAGCCCCACTACCATCGTAGTATGGAAGGTATTCTATATTCTCTACGCCTACTACGTAATGAGTCGCTGATTTAGCGTTGTTTATTAAAAGCAGTAAAGCGAATGGCAAATATATTAACTGCGTTGCTATTTTTATAAATTGATTCATTAATAACCTAAGTAATATTATTGACAATTAGCTGCACGCTTTAATTTTAACAAATTTGCAAAGATTATGATAAGCCTATTTTGTTTTATGCAAAAAAAAGCCTGATTAGAATCAGGCTACGTAAAGAAAGGGTTTAGCTTTTATCTCTCGGTACAAAATCAAGGACTGTTGCATTAATACAGTAACGATCGCGACCTCTTGGACCTTCACCTGGAAATAAATGCCCTAAGTGTATGCCTGTACTTTTAGAGCGAAGCTCAATGCGTGTCATGCCCCAGCTGCTATCGTCGTGCTGTGTTACGTTGTTTTTTACAGGATGAGTAAAGGACAACCAACCAGTACCTGAGTTAAACCTATCGCTTGTATCAAATAGTGGCTCGCCACTTAATTTATCAACAAAAGTGCCGTCTGGTGTATTTTTAAACTCTTTGTACTCTTTACAGTAAGGTCTATCTGTTCGTGCATCAAATGCAACTTTATAAGCATCACTGTTGCCTAATTTAAAAGCGCCTAATGCTTTATAAAACTCTTCAGGCGTTGCGTAACCTTGACGGCCATATACCTCAATACCATTTTCTAAAAACAAAATGGTCGGTGTTGCCCACGTGGCTGACTTAATAGTTAAATCATCAAGTTGGTCAGCATGGCGAAACGACATTGGTATTGTCCCTTTGTAATCATTTGCGACTGTTTTTTTAAACTTTTCACAGTATGGGCAGTACTCGCGTGAATCTAAGACTACGATTTGTTTTCCTGATAATAAAGCCGTGTTATCTACTTTTTCTACAGGTGTTTTATTAAAAACAACACCGGTAGAGTGATCGGGACAATAGCCATTAGGGTTCTTTTCTAAATAATTTTGATGATACTCTTCTGCCGATACAAAACCTTGAAGCGGTTTAATAACTGTTTCAATTTTGCCATAGCTCGCATCAGTTAAAAGCTGCTGATATTGCGATTTAACTTGCTCAGCTACTTTAGCTTGCGCATCAGTGGTCGTTAATACAATTGAGCGGTATTGAGTACCAATGTCGTTACCTTGGCGATTTTTTTGTGTAGGGTCGTGACTTTCAAAATAGTTTTTTAAGAGATCTTCTGCTGAAATTATATTGCTGTTATACATAACTTGTACAACTTCAGCATAATTGTTCTCGTCAAAACGACGAGACTGATCAGTAATGTTTCTGTAGGTAGCTTTAAAGCCATTGCCGTCAGCGTACCCCGATTCAGCATCAATAACGCCATTAAGCGCTTCGTAGCGTTTTTCGGCTCCCCAAAAACAACCCGATCCAAGTACAATGGTTTCTACATGCATGGTGGCTTCTACATTACTGTGCTCAACCTTTTCCATAGATAAAGCAAAGCTGCCTGCGCTAAATATAATAGCAGCGCCTGATAAATATAATAAATGCTGGTGTTTCATAAAGTACCTCTTAAACAAGTGCGTGCTAACTAAGACCTCCTTATCCTAATTTTCATTTCAACCTAATTACTTATTTAGTACGAAGCGTATTAAGTTTTGGTCTTCAATAAGTTAAATACGATTAATTGAATATAAAACTACTCTTAAAGTAAGTTGGGCAATAAACATAACCACTTAGTCGCAATGGTGTAAATAAATTAATAAAACTGTGTTACGTTTAAATTATGTTGTACAAATAGGTTTATTTAATGAAGCCAGCTCATCATATTTATGCATTAACAAACAGTAGTTTACTGTTTGATGCATCGCATTTAGACGCTACAGATATACTATCTATTCAAAAGAAAATTTGGGCTCTAGCTAGCCACTGTAAAAGCACTGATGAATTTAGCGATTTGGTGCCCGCCATGAACTCGCTCACTCTTTATTTAAAATCAGATAAACACTTAAATAAGTGGTTACGAGTGCTACCTTCGCTGTGGAATGATATTAAAACGAGTACTTTTAAGGGGCAGCATCACTTAATCAAAACCACATACAAGGGTGAGGACATTAATTACGTGGCTCGCTATCATAATTTAAGTGCCGATGAAGTTATTAATATTCATAGTAAAACCAAGTACCACGTTTTATTTTTAGGCTTTCAGCCCGGTTTTGCTTACCTACATGGCTTAAATGAGCAATTACATACACCAAGACGTGATGAGCCACGCATTAAAGTTCCTAAAGGCTCTGTTGCTATAGGTGCTGCACAAACCGGCATTTACCCCGCAGATACCCCAGGTGGTTGGCATATAATAGGTCATACAGATACTGCTTTGTTTGATTCGGCCTCTGAGCAACCTTGTTTAATTCAACCAGGCGATACGCTTGAATTTGTTCCGCACGTTAATAAAGGAGCAAATCATGATTAAAGTACTTAAAAGTGGTGTATTACTTACAATTCAAGATTTTGGCCGTGAGGGCTACCGCCATTTAGGTGTAAGCAAAGCGGGTAGCTTAGACCCTATTGCACAAATCATTGCTAATAGATTACTTAACAATAACGACAATGATGCCGTTTTAGAAATAACTGTGGGTTTGTGCGAACTGGAATTTACCTGCGACACAGTAATTGCGCTTCATGGTGCAGATTTGCAAGCAACCCTTGATGGACATGCAATTTATCCTGGTTGGACATACGCAGTAAAAAACAAACAAGTCCTAAGTTTTGCTACTGGTAGAGCAGGCTTAAGAGCTTATTTAGCAGTGAAAGGCGGTATACAAAATGCTGAAGTTATGGGTTCTAAATCTACAGATTTAAACGCATGTTTTGGTGGTTTTGAAGGTAGATCTCTCACCACTGGTGATGAAATACCTATTACTCCTTATTATGGAGAGTTTATAAAGGTAGGCGCAATTGCTCCCGCCCAGCGCAAACTTATACGCCTGCATCCAAGCCCTCATGCCGACTTATTAGGCGAGCCTTTACTAAGCAACTTTGTGTCTACCGCTTTTAAAGTCAGCAATAATAGTAACCGAATGGGTGTAAGGCTTGAGCATAAAAATAATTTGGGGCATTCGCACTCTTTGCCATCATTAGGGGTGAGCCCTGGGAGTATTCAACTCCCACCAAGTGGAGAGCCAATTGTGTTACTAAATGATGGCCAAACTACAGGGGGCTACCCTCTGCTAGGGACTGTTATTGAAGCCGACTTACGTCAATTTGCACAGTTTAGACCTTTAGATACTGTTGAGTTTAAATATGTAACGTTTGAAGAAGCAGCGAAGGCGAAGCAGAAACTTGACGGACACCTACATCAATTGAGCCTTGCACTTAAAAATAACCTATAAAAATATTCTAAAAATAAATAGGAAAACTATGTTCGACTTAAATTATTGGCCCTGATAATCGTTTAATACTGGTTGTTTTGTATTGTGTAGGTATATTTTTAATTGAAGGTCATTGCGCAAGCCCTGCTCCATTAGTTGCGCTCTGCATGTATAGCGGCAATTGCGGTACGTTAATGACGCCTATGACAGCAAATTAAATATTATTCCTACAGCTCTTTTAGACTTAAAAGATAAGTACCATGTAATAAAGGTTCAAATTCAGACGGCAGTTACCTTACTCGCCGTTAATATTATTTTAATGTATAGCTTGGTGTGTAATGACTAAATCAACTTCTTCTATGGCGTGTGTATTAATTACCGGCTTTGCGCCTTTTGGTGGCGAAACTATCAATCCTTCTTGGCAAGCAGTGCAAAAACTTGATGAAACTATCATCATGAAACATAAAATATGTACACTAGAACTTGCCTATGAGTTTAATACGTCTATTAGTCAGCTTATAAACGCCATTGAGTCGCACAATCCGGCGGTTGTTTTATGTATAGGTCAAGCTGGTGGGCGCAGCGAAATATCAATTGAGCGTATTGCAATAAACGTTGACGATGCACGCATTAAAGACAATGCAGGTAAGCAACCTGTCGATTCACCAATAGAAAAAAATGGCCCTGATGCCTATTTCACTAACTTGCCAATAAAGCGTATGTTACAAGCACTGCACAACAGCAATATACCTGCTGCCATTTCCAATACGGCAGGTACGTATGTGTGTAATCACGTTATGTATGGTCTTATGCATTACATAAATGATCACTGCGCTGTAATGAAAGGTGGCTTTGTGCATATTCCTTATTTACCAAGCCAAGCTGTGCACCACAATGGCGCACCAAGCATGTGTGAAGACACTGTTATTAACGCGCTAAAAGTGATGATTGCACAAGCTTTGAACAATAATAACGACGTAAAAATAGCAGCGGGCACCACGCATTGACCACTTTGGTGCGGTTACATATAACTTGGTGCATAAATTATTCTTAATTAATTGTAAAAGCTATGTGACTTGAGTAATTTTTTCTGATAAAACAAGGTTTCGCAGCACAGCAAATTGGCTTTGCTGCACACATAATAGGAATGAGGAGTTACTATGTGTTCAATTTTTGGGGTATTAGATATTAAATCTGATCCCGCTCAATTGCGTACCCAAGCAATTGAAATGTCAAAGCTGCTTAGACACCGTGGCCCAGATTGGTCTGGTGTATATGCATCTGAAAAAGCTATTTTAGTACATGAGCGTTTAGCTATTGTTGGTGTATCAAGCGGTGCACAGCCTTTATACAATCCTGAAAAAACAAATATTTTAGCGGTTAATGGCGAGATTTATAATCATAAAGAACTTGCAGCAGAGCTAGATGTTGATTTTACTTTTCAAACTCAATCAGACTGTGAAGTTATTTTAGCGCTTTATAAACAAAAAGGATCTGACTTTTTAGATGATCTAAATGGCATTTTTGCATTTTGTTTATATGATGAAGAAAATGACGCTTACTTAATTGGCCGTGACCATATTGGTATTATCCCGCTTTACACTGGTCACGACGAGCACGGTAACTTTTACGTTGCTTCAGAGCTAAAAGCACTCTCTCCAATTTGTAAGCATATTGAAGAATTTCCACCAGGGCATTACCTGTACAGCAAAGATGGCAAAATCACGCCTTATTACAAGCGTGATTGGGAAACATTTGATGCAGTTAAAGATAACAGCGCACAAGCGCAAGACGTTAAAGATGCATTAGAAGCGGCCGTTAAACGCCAGCTAATGTGTGATGTACCATACGGTGTATTACTTTCTGGTGGTTTAGACTCATCGGTTATCTCTGCTATTACCCAGCGTTTTGCTGCCAAACGTATTGAAGATAACGATGAAAGCGATGCATGGTGGCCTAAGTTGCATTCTTTTTCAGTAGGCCTGGAGGGTTCACCTGATTTAGCCGCTGCTCAAAAAGTAGCTGACATGATTGGTACTATTCACCACCCTATCATTTTTACCATTCAAGAAGGTATTGATGCTCTGCGTGAAGTGATTTACCACATTGAAACGTATGATGTAACAACGATTCGTGCCTCTACACCTATGTACTTAATGGCTCGCCAAATTAAAGCGATGGGCATTAAAATGGTGTTATCTGGCGAAGGTGCTGATGAGCTATTTGGTGGTTACTTATACTTCCATAAAGCCCCTAACGCACAAGAGTTTCATGAAGAGCTAAACCGTAAAGTATCAAAACTGCATATGTTTGACTGTTTACGTGCTAATAAATCAATGGCAGCATGGGGCGTTGAAGCACGTGTACCGTTCCTTGATAAAGAATTTGTTGATGTTGCTATGCGTATCAACCCTGAAGCCAAAATGTGTAAAGATGGCAAAATTGAAAAACACATTTTACGTGAAGGTTTTGATGGCTACTTGCCTGATGAAGTTTTATGGCGCCAAAAAGAGCAATTTTCAGACGGTGTTGGTTACAGTTGGATTGATACGTTAAAAGAGTTTGTAAATGAGCAAGTGAGCGATCAAGAGCTTGCAAATGCTAAATTTAAATACCCTATTAATACGCCAGATTCAAAAGAAGCTTACTACTACCGTACTATTTTTGAATCGCACTTTCCGGGTGATGCATCAGCTAAATGTGTACCACATGGTAAATCGGTAGCGTGTTCGACTCCTGAAGCACTTGCATGGGACGCATCGTTCCAAAACAATGCAGATCCATCAGGTCGTGCTGCGGGCGTTCATAACGACGCGTATGCAAGCAAAGGATAACACTCTTTGTTTAACGAAGCGTAAGCCCAAATGGCTTACGCTTCGCTGTATAAAACTCACTTCCACCGAATCTGTTTTTTATAGCCCTGCAAATAACTTAAAAGGCTCAGGTGCTTTAATTGTTATTTATAAAATTGGGTTAACATCAAAAACAATGCAATATATTGCATCACAATCAAACCACCCTGCTACCGTATTTTTAAATCAAAATGAGATAACTAAACGCCATTGTAATATTCGCTGGTTCAACCAAACAAGTGAAATTAAACGCTGTGGGCATGGTACTTTAGCGGCCGCTAATTTTTTAATAAAGTATTTTGGTTATTGCCCTGAAGTATTTACATCAATGAGTAATGAGCGCTTTACTATAAGAGTAAAAAAACAACGCGCACAGTTGTTACTAAAAAGTATAGAGCCTAAAAAAAGCGAATTAGCTAAAGGTGAGTTAAAAAGTGTGTTTTCATCCGCAATAAAAGCAGCCTACAGTACCGGTGATAAAAACGGTTATACGGTTGTATTATTTAATGAAGAATTTAATAAAGAATTTAGTAAAGACGTTGAAAAAGACGATTTAAAAAGCTTACACGTTGATTTTAAAGCTTTGAGTAAACTCCACAAAAATGCAGTTATAGCGCTTAGTATAAAAAATAAAGACAAGAAAAATGCCATAGCGCATTTTAGATATTTTGCACCCCAGTTTGGAGTAAATGAGGACAGTGCAACGGGCTCTGCGGTATCTGTTATTGCCCCCCTGCTATTTAGACTATACGGTTTAAATAAAGCTAAGCTTATACAGCAATCAAATAATGGCGCATTGCTAAACTATGAGTTTAACAATGCTAAAGTTGTCATTTACTAGGGCGTGTTGATCTTTGCGAATTGAAATTTGTTCAATCTAGGGGCGATTAAATCGCGGCGCGAGGTTTGTAACCTAGTGGGCTAAGTAAAAATCGAGCAACAAAGAGTTTATCGCCCCTAGGCAGAACCCGAAGGGCAGCACATGTTTGGCATTTATGCTGCGTTATCGCCTATTTATGTGGAATAACCACACTTCATAGGCTCTACCTTGCCTAAAAACCAAACATATTGCTGCAAATTCAACTATCAAAGATCAACACCCCCTAAACATATTAAGTAAACGTTTATAGCGGTCGTAATAAGCACAATGCAAAATAGTTACTATCGTCTTGCCATGTTTGCTCTAACTTTAAATTAGCTTGCGCTGCAAGCTGCTTAAACGATTCGAGCGTGTACTTATGAGAGTTTTCTGTATGGATACTTTCGCCTTCAATAAAGTCTATTTGCTGATCATTTATAACCACGCTTTGATTACAGTTACTTACTAAATGCATTTCAATACGGCTATGTTGCTCGTTAAAGCGTGACTCGTGGCTAAAGTTATCTAAATTAAATGTGCCGTTTAGCTCGTTATTAATACGTTGTAGTAAATTTTTATTAAATGCGGCGGTGATTCCCGCTTTATCGTTATATGCATCGAGTAGTACTTGGCGCTCTTTTACTAAATCAACCCCAATTAATACATAACCGTTTATACCACATAAACGATGGAAATTATTCATAATTTCTATAGCTTTAACTGGGGCAAAATTACCAAGAGTAGAGCCTGGAAAATACACCAAATTGGTTTGACTATCTAAAGCGGTGTCTTTGGTTAGCTGTTTAACCATTTGGCTATGTGTAAAGTCTCCTAGTAATGGCGAAATGGCCAAATCTGGGAATAATGGTGACAAATGTGCAAGTGAATAACTGAGCATCTCCTCAGAAATTTCAAACGGTACGAAGGTTTTTACCTTTGCCATGTGCGCTAATAAATACGCGACCTTTTTACCCGAACCACACCCAGGCTCAATAATAGAGAGATTTTCAGGTAGCATTTGAGCAATCGACTGCGAGTATTGCTCTAAAATAGACAACTCCGTACGTGTAACATAATACTCTTGTAAGGATGTTATTTGCTCGAATAATGCAGCACCTTTATCATCGTAAAAATACTTACACGGAAGCATTTTTTGTTGTTGAGTTAATCCGCTTATCACGTCGTTTAAAAATTCAGTGTCGGTTATGTTACTTTGTTTAATCGCTGTTACTTGGCTCATACTATATCCTTAGCTAGTCTTATCCCGCTGCACATCCACGCTTGATGTGGGTAATAAAAATTTCGGTATGTTTGTCGTAAATGGTTTTGAGGGGTAAACACACACCCACCCCGTAACACCATTTGGTTATTCATAAATTTACCATTGTATTCCCCTGCTACTCCTTCAATAGGCTTAAAACCGGGGTATGGCAAATATGCACTGTTTGTCCATTGCCAACATGAATCCGTTAACTGGTTTATTTCAGTATCATCTTTTGTTTGTTGTGGTGTTAGATAGTTATTATTAGTGTCTGTTGAAGGTGTATTTTTAGCTGCATATTCCCACTCGAACTCTGTAGGCAAGCGAGCCTTTACAAAATTAGCGTAGGCGCTGGCCTCAAAATAACTAACATGGCTGATGGGAGCACTTAAATTTAAAGGCTGCAATCCATAGTGTGTAAACTCAAACCATTCGTTATTTATGTAATGCCAATATAATGGATGCGTTAAACGAGTGTTTTGAATATGCGCCCAACCGTCGCTTAACCAATATTGTGGATTGCTATATCCACCGGCATTTATAAAGTCTAAATATTCACCATTAGTGACCAATCTATTAGCAAAACTGAATGGATGAATTAGTACTTGGTGTTTGGGGCACTCGTTATCATATGCAAATTCATCGTCGGCATTTGTGCCAATATTAATAATGGCTTGTTCAAAATTGATAAAATTAAGGGGTTTAATATCAGCTGATTTTTTTTGGCTATTTAAAAGCGATGTTTTATATTGAGGAAATAATGGATTTACTGAAAAGTTATATTTGATGTCCATAAGCATTAGTTCTTGATGCTGTTGCTCGTGGTGTAACCCAAGTTCAATAATATCTTTAATGTGCGGGTTAACGTCAGTCTTAAGTAATTCAATCACGCGGCTATCTACATGTTCTCTGTAAGCTAGCACTTCGTCTAAACCTGGCCTAGATAAGCTTCCTCTGTTTGCCCGTTTAAATTGATCTCCAATCCCATTGTAGTAAGAATTAAAAAGCATTTTGTAGTGAGGATTAAACACTGCGTACTGTTTACAATGAACACTAAGTAAAAACGTTTCAAAAAACCACGTGGTATGCGCTAAATGCCATTTAGTAGGACTGGCATCAGCCATAGCTTGTAATTGGCAATCTTCTACAGTGAGTGGTTCAATAATAGCTAGGCTTTCGTCTCTAACGCTGCAAAAGCGTTTAACAAGTTCGTTTTGATTGGTATCGTTTGTAACGCTTTCACGCATAATAGTATTAATCCTTTGCCTATCTATTTATAAAATATAGCTTAGGGCATGCTGAGCTTTTTGGATTGAAATTTGTTCAATCTAGGGGCGATTAAATCGCGGCACGAGGTTTGTAACCTAGTGGGCTAAGTAAAAACCGAGTAACAAAGAGTTAATCGTCCCTAGAAAGAACCCAAAGGGCAGTGTATGTTTGGTATTTATGCTGCGTTATCGCCTATTTATGGGGAATGACCACACTACATAGGCTCTGCCTTGCCTAAAAACCAAACATACTACTGTAAATTCAATCGCCAAAATTCAACATGCCCTAATGTTGTGTTAAATCATATTCATATTACAACTTGATTAAAGGTGCTTATCGGCTTATAAATTTATAATAGCCTTGAAGAGAAATTTGCTCTTCGCTAGCCGGTTTTTGATTATTCTTACGTGCATGCAAGCATGAAAAATAACGCATAAGCTGTTACCGAACCGCTAAGCTATAAATCTAGGAGCGATTAAATTGCGCCTAGATTTAATAAATTTCAATCCTAAAAGACTAACAAGCCCTAATATTTAAGCATTAATTAAGCTACTTAAAAATGATCTTTTTTTACTTAACCAAGTAAATTAATACTTTTAATAGCAAACTAAATTTTAACGTTCACTGAATTTTTAAATTTAGGGCTTTTAAATGAAAAAATCATGAATTTGGCCATATAAACAGCGTTTTAAATACAAATTCATTTACATTTAATATTTAACTCATACACTACTAGCTGTATGATCACGCTTCAAATTAGTTAGTCTTCAAATAATTACGGTATTACTTTTTACTTAATATTTAAAGACTAATGTAATTCGATATGACGCCGAATTTATTTTGGCTTGTTAGGACAACTAAAGAGGTATTGCATGAAGGAAAATCATGACAAATATAGTATTGACAACACGGATTACACCGTAGGTCAGGACAACGTACAAAAGTGGGGGTTTGATATTCACAACCCTGTTTTTGGAACTAGTGCGGGCCTGATTGTCATCTTTTTAATCGCCATACTTGTTACCGACCCACAAACTGCAAAAACAGCGCTTGATAGTATCAAGACCGATATTATTAATAATTTTGATGCCCTATTTATGTGGGCTGCTAACTTCTTTGTACTCTTTTGTTTAGCACTTATTGTTTCTCCTTACGGTAATATTCGCCTTGGTGGTGATGGCGCTAAACCTTCTCACTCTCGCGTTTCATGGCTTGCTATGTTATTTGCTGCCGGTATGGGTATCGGCCTTATGTTTTGGGGCGTTGCTGAACCAGTTGCTTACTTTACTGGTTGGTACGAAACACCGCTTAATGTAGCCGCTAATACACCAGAAGCTGCAAAATTAGCAATGGGCGCAACTATGTTTCATTGGGGTCTTCACCCTTGGGCTATTTACGCTGTTGTTGGTTTATCTCTTGCGTTTTTTACCTATAACAAAGGTTTACCGCTTTCAATTCGTTCTATTTTTTACCCTATATTAGGTGATAGAGCTTGGGGTTGGCCTGGTCATATCATTGATATCTTAGCTGTACTTGCTACGTTATTTGGCCTTGCAACATCTTTAGGTTTAGGTGCGCAGCAAGCTTCTGCAGGTATTAACCATGTATTTGGTACAGAAGGTGGCATTGGCTCTCAAATTTTAGTTATTGCGGGTGTAACACTTTTAGCCATTGTCTCTGTGGTTCGTGGTATTGACGGTGGTGTGAAGCTACTAAGTAATGTAAATATGCTAATTGCGTTTTCATTATTATTGTTTGTATGTTTAGTAGGCTTTGCCGTAGCAATGGGTAATGTACCAACTACCGTGATGGGCTATGTAGAAAATATTATTCCATTGAGTAATCCTCACGGTCGTGAAGACGAAACATGGATGCATGGTTGGACTGTGTTTTACTGGGCTTGGTGGATTTCCTGGTCACCGTTTGTAGGTATGTTTATCGCGCGTGTATCACGTGGTCGTACAATTCGTGAATTCTTAATTGCGGTTTTACTTATTCCTACTCTAGTTACTGTTTTATGGATGTCTATTTACGGTGGTATTGCGATTGATCAAGTAGTTAATGGTGTTGGTGCGTTAGGCACTAATGGTTTAACTGATGTACCTTTAGCTATGTTCCAAATGCTTGATGAATTACCTTTATCTAATATTTTATCGTTTATTGCAATTTTATTAGTGTTGGTATTTTTCATTACGTCATCTGACTCTGGTTCATTAGTAATTGATTCAATTACAGCTGGCGGTAAAATTGATGCACCGGTACCACAACGTATATTTTGGGCATCGGTTGAGGGCGCAATTGCAGCTGCTTTACTTTGGATTGGTGGCACACAAGCAATTGAAGCACTACAAGCAGGCGCTGTCTCTACAGGCTTGCCATTTACTATTGTATTATTATTTATGTGTTTAAGTTTAGTTTTAGGTTTACGAACTGAGCCTCGCCCAGTTAAATAATACTTTTAGTAAGTAACACTTTTAATTAGTAACGAAAACGCCGCAATTTTTGCGGCGTTTTTTTGTTTGGTCATTAAAAGCTAGAACCACAGCTCTGAGATTGGAGTATCTACACGATAATGATAACTCAGTTGCGCTTGTAAAAGTTCTGCTGTAGCAAGTGCATCCGTTAACGCATTGTGATTTTGATATGCTGGTAGGGAATAACGCGCACGGCAATCTGTTAGCCTAAGAGAACCTAATTTTGTGTTAAACAATCGCCCTAATAAACCCTGCCTTGCTTTTAGTGCTCTTTTTTCTATTTCCATTGTATCAACAAGTGCAAACTCAAGACCTTCTTTAAGCCTTAACAATAACGCATTATTTAAAAAGTGACGTTCTATTGCGGCATAATGCACCACGACAACTTTACCACTGAGCGCTTCAAGTAAAGGCTCTATAATTTGATTAAAGTCGGGGGCGTCGTCCACCTCAGAATGCGTTATTCCATGTATTAAAATAGACTCTTCATGAAGGTTTCGCCTAGGCTGCACAACCCAATGCCGACTGTGCTTACAATAAATGCGCTCTAAATTGAACGGCACCAAACCAACACTCACTATATCGTCGTTTTGACTATTTAAGCCTGTTGTTTCAAAATCCATTGCTACAAAAGGCACGTCTTTTATTGCAGCTTTGTTTTGATTATAAGCACCCGCATAAAAGTGTTTTAGGAGTTTATTTTTGGTGCTATTGGCAAGCTCGTTATACCTAGCTTGCCAATCAATTGCTTTATGATTACGCGGATTCATAGGCTACTTCACACCAGAGTTTGCTGTGTAGCTAAATTTTAAATAGCTTTGTGCTTTTTCTAAAATGGCGAATGCCTCTTTTAAGTTTCGTTGCTCGAACGGAGAAAGTAAATGTGGATCTAAGTCGTTATCGGGCTCTTCGCCCTTCTCTATTTGCCACGCTTGATGGCGAATTCGCATCATGGCAATATACTCAAGTGCATCACGTAAATCTTGCGCTTTACCCTGTGGTAAAAGTTTCGCTTCAATAATGTCTTCTAGTCGCTCAAACGAATTTTGTTTACGCGAACCAATAGCCAATGCGTGCACGCGAATAACATCAGAAAGAGGTGCAGTCCCTCTTCGCTTTAAGTTCATTGAACGCTTATGTTGGCCATTATGCTCCATAACAAAGCCTTTGAAGAAACCTAGTGGAGGTGTTCTATTTCTAGCATTTGCTGCCATATTAGCTAAAAATACGCGATTTACTTTACTTTGTTTTGCTATAAATATTTTAAGCTCGTCGGCCCACTTGGTTTTACCCCACACACCGTCTAAGTCAAAAAATATAGAACTATTAAGCAATGCTTGTGGTTTTGGCTGCGCGATCCAATCTGCAAATTGATCGAACCACTGTGAGCGAGTTTTACGCCATTTTTTAAACGACGCCATAATTTCTCCATCACAGTAGGTGTAACCACACTGCGCTAAACCATCACACACAAAATCGGCAATATTTTGAAAATACGCGTTATGTTTTTCATCGTCATAACTGTCATCTAAAATAAGCGCGTTGTCTTGATCGGTTACAATAAGTTGCTCGTCTCGAGCCATTGAGCCCAGAGCAATAAAACAGTAAGGCACAGGAGGTGGCCCAAACTTTTCTTCTGCTAATACAAGTAGTCTTTGTTTAAATGTACGCCCTATAACAGCCATGGCTGTACCAACCATGTGTGAGTTTGCATCTTCATTCACCATACGAACAAACACATTGGGCAATTGGCGTGCATAATGCGCCAAATCCTCTATTGTTTGTTGAGCCAGTATGCCACGTACAAGTAATAAGCTGCTTTGGGATTCATAACGCAAAATATCAGAGAGGGAGATAACTCCTATTGGGCGTCTTTTTTGTACTACTGGCAAATGATGTAAGTTATCTCTAAGCATGGCCAATACAGCTTCGAAAATATAGTCATTAGCATCTAATAGTACTAAGTTAGTGGACATAATGTCTTTTGCTTGCGTGTTAAAGGCAAGCCCTCTAGCCACTACTTTAGTGCGTAAATCCCTATCGGTTATTATACCAACTACTTGTCCATCATCTTCTTCTGGGTCATCATTTATGGGTTTATTTACATCGGTTACCAACACTGACGATACCGCCTCTTCGGTCATTAATTTAGCGATATCTTGTATCGTAGAGGTTGCATCTACGGTGACTACATCTCTGTGAATTAATGATTTTACCTTCGCGGTTGTCAGGTCATTGCCATCGGCTTGTTCGACAATAGCTTGATGCAAACGCACGTTACCGTCTGTTTCGAAGTAATCAGCAAACGCATCAAACTCATCACAGTAACGATTAAATAGCTCGACATTTATGCAATATACTAACGTATCTTCAAGAGCAGTTGCAGGAAAACGTACCTTACGGTTCATCAATAAACCCATTTGACCAAATATACCTGCGGTAGCCAAACGATTATACAGCTCGCCATTTCGGCGGTACATTTCTACAGAGCCACTTCTAATTACATACAAATCAGAAATGTCTTGTCCAAAACTCAAGATATCTGTTTTTGCTCTAAAATAAGCCACTTCTACTTGTTGAGCTAGCTCATTAAGCGCTTTTTGAGGTAAGTCATCAAAAGGAGGATGTTGTGCTAAAAATTGTGCGATTTCAACTTGTTCGGCTTGCATAAATCCCTTCCTGTATGCGCATTAAAATGACTAAATCTGTTTTGCAGATTAACACTATCATCGGGGTGTGAAAACAATTACTGTACAAATTTAGGCACAAAAAAAGAGCCTAAATAGACTCTTTAAATGTAATACTTATTGTATAAATTTATTTAGCGCGCTGAGCGTCTTTTTGGGCTTTTTTAGCTTCTTTACGTTGCTGTAAAACAGCTTGTGCTTCATTACCAATATGGCCCTCACCACGCGCTTGCGCTAATTCTATTTGCTTTTGGCGCTCTGCAAAACGTGCGCGTTGTTCGTCCGTTACTTCTTCAATACAATGATGACAAGAGACGCCCTCCATGTATTCAGGGTTTAACTTTTCGTCTTCTGTAATTGGCATACGACACGCGTGGCATTGATCATAAGAGCCTTTTTGTAAGTCGTGATCAACCGCAACGCGATTATCAAATACAAAACACTCGCCTTCCCACATGGTTTCTTCTTTTGGCACTTCTTCTAGGTATTTTAAGATACCGCCTTCAAGGTGATAAACTTCATCAAAACCTTGCTCTTTCATGTAGGCTGTCGATTTTTCGCAGCGGATACCGCCGGTACAAAACATCGCCACTTTTTTGTGTTTCTCAGGGTCTAAGTTTTCTTTTGCCCACTGTGGAAATTCGCGGAACGTTTTGGTATTTGGATCGACCGCATTTTGAAATGTACCAATTTCAATTTCGTAATCATTACGTGTATCAATTAAAATTACTTCAGGGTCAGATATAAGTGCGTTCCACTCATTTGGCTTTACATAGCTACCCACAACTTTAAGCGGATCTACGCCTTCAACGCCCATCGTTACAATTTCTTTTTTTAGTTTTACTTTAGTGCGGTAAAACGGACATTCATCGTCGTAAGATTCTTTTGTAACGATGTTTTTTAAATTTGGTTGCTCATCTAGCCATGCTAATAAGTTGTCTATCCCTTCTCGTTTTGCAGAAACAGTGCCGTTTATACCTTCGGCAGCGAGCAATAAAGTACCGCGTACTTCATTTGCTTCCATCACTTCTAGTAATGGCTTACGGATAGCTTCAAATTCAGGTAAACCTACAAACTTATACAGCGCACACACTACAAAGTGATCGCCCGTTACATTATCTTTATGAACAACAGTCATTATATTTCCTATTTTGCCTTGTTAGCCAATATTGGCGTCTACCGAATCGTAAATCCGGCGCATATGGGGCGCGTATTTTACGCTTTTTTAGTTTAATTGCAAAAAATAGCGCTATAGATTGGTTTTTACTGTTAGCGACCTAGCTGTGTAAGCTATAATGCGCTGATAAATTTATAGAGTTAATTTGCTCATTTTGGAGAAACACACATTGCAGTTTACTGATCTTGGGATTGATACACGCCTTGAAACACAACTAGCACATCAAGGGATCACCCAGCCCACCGATATTCAAGCGCATGCAGTGCCTACCGCACTTGCAGGGCATGACATTTTCGCTCAGTCTAAAACTGGGTCGGGCAAAACCTTGGCGTTTTTATTACCTGCTGTACAAAGGGTTATGAAACAAAAAGCACTCAGTAAACGCGATCCTCGTGTACTTATTGTTGCTCCTACGCGTGAGCTTGCTACGCAAGTATTTACTCAGCTGCGTTTATTAATTGCTGGTACAGCCATTAAGGCCGTAAAAATACTTGGTGGCGAAAACTTTAATGACCAAATAAAAGCTCTTAGAAACGACCCACAATTCGTAGTTGCTACACCAGGGCGTTTAGCTGATCACATTACAAAACGTTCATTACAATTGAGCGGACTAGAACTGCTTATTTTTGATGAAGCCGATCGTATTTTAGATTTAGGCTTTACCGAGCAGTTAAAAATGATTAACGAGCAAGCTAATCACCGTCTACGCCAAACGTTATTGTTTTCTGCAACACTTGACCATGCACAAGTAGATGCACTATCACGTAACCTATTAAAAAAACCAAAGCAAATTACGCTAAGTGCAGCAAATGAGCAACATAGTGATATTAAACAAACGTTATACCTTGCCGATCACCTTGATCATAAAGAAGCGTTATTAGAGCATTTTTTAAACCAAGATGATGTTGGTCAATGTATTATCTTCACAGCAACGCGTTCTGACACGAGCCGTTTGAGTGAAGCCCTTAATGCTAAAGGCTTCAAATCTGTAGCGCTTGCTGGTGATTTAACGCAAAACAAACGTTTAGATATCATGGATTCGTTTAGTCGCGAAAACTTTAAAATATTGATCACCACCGACGTTGCATCTCGTGGTTTAGATTTATTAAGCGTAACGCACGTTATTAACTTTGATTTACCAAAACACGCTGAAGAGTATGTACACCGCATAGGTCGTACAGGACGTGCTGGCTTTAAAGGAAATGCAATTTCATTAGTTGGCCCAAAAGATTGGGCAAGTTATTTAGCTATTAAAGCATTTTTAAATGACGAATTAAAATTTGCGAGCGTAGAGAGCCTAAAAGCTAAGTTTAAAGGTTTAAAAGAGAAAAAACCTGAGGCAGCGTGGGACAAATCTAAAGAAAAAGCCGCCGCTGTTAAAAAGCCTGCATTTAAACGCAAAGCTAAACCTAAAAAGCCTACAGCACCAATTAAAGCACCGATGAACATTGATGGCGATACACCAATGCGCCGTAAAAAAAAGCCTGAGCAGGAATAATTATGAGTTACCTAGGAACCACACAAACATTATTTGTAAAAGAAGTGAGTAACGAAGGTGCTTACTTAGACGGCCATGATTTAGGTGAAGTATTTTTACCAAAACAAGAAATAAAACATGAGCTTGAAGCGGGCGATAGTATTAGTGTATTTATCTTTTTAGACAATGCTAATTTAGCCACAGCAACAATAAAGAAACCACATGCTCAAGTTGGCGAGTATGCCCTACTACGCGTTAAAGAAATAAATAGTATTGGGGCATTTTTAGATTGGGGGCTTGAGAAAGATGTGCTTGCACCTTTTAATGAACAAAAGCCACGCATGCAAGAAGGCCATTCTTATTTAGTACGCCTGTATCTTGATAATGCAAGCCAACGTATTTGTGCCTCAAACAACTTTAATCGTTTCCTATCAAAAGATGCGCCGCAATATACTCACTTACAAGAAGTGGATTTAATTGTTGCTGGCAAAACAGATATTGGCTACAAAGTATTAATTGAAGAGTCGCACTTCGGTGTTGTTTTTTACAATATGGTATTTAAAAGCTTATTTGTGGGTCAAAAGCTTAAAGGCTATATTCAAAAAGTACGTGACGACGGAAAAATTGATGTTGTACTAGAAAAGCCAGGTATGGGAAAAGTAAGTGACCTTGGTGAAACTATTATGCAAAAGCTTAAAAACGAAGGCGGTGTTATTCCACTTGGTGATAAGTCTGATCCTGAAGCAATAAAAAAGATGTTTTCTACAAGTAAGGCTAATTATAAAAAAGCAATTGGTGGCTTATTTAAACAAGAGTTAATAGATATTGAAGCGAAATCCATTCGCTTAAGATCCTAATTATAATTGGCTGTAATTACTAATAATACCTGTTTGTAATTAACCTAAAATATATTTATAAGGCAATGTACATTGCGTATATTGCCTTGAATAATCAAGCACTTCAACTTCCGACTCAAGATTGAGCGGCGCCAAACGAAAAACCTTTTTTTCACATTCTGTTTTTTTATCATCAAGCTTTGATATACATTCACTAACGCTTACATGCTGAGATATGAGTGTATCTTCATTTTTGTAACACAGATGATGAGCATAATCTTGCATTGTTTTTTTAAAATCAAACATATCGACTGGGTACGTTGGAATTATATCTGTAACGGTTGTTACACCATCGTATGCTTTATTAGAAAAAACGTACTTATTTACTGAAAAACCCGCAATAACAATTATTATAGAACCAAAAAATAACTTCAAAACAAACCCCTACTACATTTTGATTTTATTAATGTAACATAAAACTCACATAAGGTAAGGGGTTTTAGCACTATATGACTGCTTATTGTTAAATTAAGCTATAGAGTTATTAACATCACTAAGCACTTTTACAGGATTATCTGCTTGAGTAATCGGTCTGCCTATCACTAAATAGTCACTTCCTGAATCTATAGCTTGCTTAGGAGTCATTATACGCTTTTGATCACCCGCATCACTCCCTTCAGGGCGTATACCAGGCGTAACAAGCTTAAAGCTAACACCTAACTCTGTTTTTAAAGCTTTTGCTTCTTGTGCAGAACACACAACACCATCAAGCCCAGCTTCCTTTGCAAGCTTAGCTAAATAGATAACTTGCTCTTGAGCTGATTTATCAACACCTAAACGCTTAAGTTCTGTTTCATCCATACTTGTTAATACAGTCACAGCGATAAGTAATGGCGCTTTGTCACCAAATTGCTCTAGAGCCGATTTAGCTTTACTCATCATTTCAAAGCCACCAGAAGCATGAACGTTTACCATCCACACCCCCATTTTAGCAGCTGCAGTAACCGCTTTAGCTACTGTATTAGGAATATCATGAAATTTTAAATCTAAGAAAACATCAAAACCTAAATCAATTAACTCTTTAACAAATGCAGGTCCAAAATAGGTAAACATTTCTTTGCCGACCTTGAGACGGCAAGTATCAGGAGAAAGTTGTTTAACAAAGTTTAAAGCAACTTCTTGATCATCGTAATCTAATGCAATAAGAATTTTTTTTGAGTGTTCGAAAGACATAACTATCCTAGTGAATGGCAGTAAAGTTATTAATTATGGGGTTATTAAAATCCGTCTAAGCCTCGACTTGGAACAATGGTTTCCCAATGCTTACAAGAAGGGCAGTTCCAATATATGGTGTAGCTTGTAAAACCACAATGCTGGCATTGGAAATCTGGTTTTGTAGCAATATAAGAGGTTACAAGCTTATCAATTTCGTTAAGTACTTCTTTAGTATTTTTATTTTGGTCACCCATTAATTGCAGTAAAAAACTAAAACCACGAATAGTAGGTTGACGTTTTAAGCTATCAGTTAAAAATTCAAAGGCTTGCTTGGTGTGACCTTGCTCAAGTAATGCTTGGCAATGCTTTATTTTAATTAATACTCCGCCCTTCTCTAACAAGTCACTGACTAACTCGTGAAATTGATGCGTCAAATTCAATTGTTTATAACTGTGTGCCAGCTCATCAATAAACAACGGAGCAAACAAGGTAAATTGAGAGACAAGTTCACGCCAGTAATAAATAGCTTTAACGTAATCTTCTTTTGCGTAAGCAACTAACCCTAACTCGTAAAGCGGACGCACGGCTTTATAATTTAAGCTAATCGCTTTTCTCATTAGTTGGGGTGTATTGTCACTTAAAGCTGACTCACAATAAAAATTAGCAATTGCTTTAAATTGCTGTTCTTTTGAAAATAGTTCGCTATGGGCTTCAAACATGTTGATGCCTTTTTCCCACTCACGGGTTTGCGAATATAAAGTGATAATAGGGTCCAGCGCTTCTACATGCCCTGCTTTAACTAACCAAACTAAGTGCTCTTCCGCACTATCTAGTAGTCCGGCCATTATATAATCTTCGGCTAGTTCTAAACGGCTAGTTGCAGCTTGTTGTTCATTTAAGCTTGGGTGTTTTAATAGAAGTTCGTGAATTTTTATTGCGCGGTCTAATTCACCTCTACGGCGAAACATGGTGGCAAGTGTAGAATAGTGTTCAACAGAGTCGGCTGAAACTTCAAGTAAGTTGATTAAATGCTCTAAGCCTTGATCTTCTTCTCTATCGAGTAGAAATTTTAAGCCTTTGCTATATTCAGAAGTGATCTGACGACTAAGTTGATGAGCTTGGTTTTTAGCACTGTTTTTACCCATAATCCAACCGTAACCAGCGGCAACAGGTAATAGTAAAAACAAAAGCTCAATCATAGTTAGGTGTCTTTATTCGCGGCAAGCTTTTTTTTATCTTTTTCAGGCGCTAATTGCTTTTTTAAGCGGTAGTTTTGCCACTTTAATTGCGAAAACAATTTAAAGCTAATAAAACAACCAATCAAAACACCTAATAAAAAGCAGATACTTATTATTACAGCTAAAGGTAGTGTATTACTGGCTATAATGTAATTTACTTGTACTAACTGTGGGTTTTGTGACCCTAATACAAATGCACTGATAAGGCATAGTGCAACCAGAATAATTTTTAATACCTTGAACAAGTAACTACTCCACTAAGTTAACTAGGCAATGCTTTCATTCACGCGGTCGCGTAATTCTTTGCCTGGTTTAAAATGAGGTACATGCTTTCCTTCAAGCTCAACTGTATCGCCAGTCTTAGGATTACGACCTGTGCGAGGAGCGCGGAAATGCAAAGAGAAACTACCAAAACCTCTGATCTCAATACGATCTGAAGTAGATAATGAGCCGGCCATTTGTTCAAGAATTTCTTTTACAGCATTCTCAACATCTTTCACTGGAACGTGTGCGTGTTGTTCCGCAAGTATTTCTATCAATTCTGACTTAGTCATAGCGTTTCCTTAAAAAGAGATATAGGAAGGGCAAAAAATGCCCTTCCAACTAAAAACTAATTATATATTAGTCTTTTTGTGCATTTGCGAAAGCAGCTGCCATTGCGTTTTCAAACACTGGCTCTTCTTTCTTAAGCTTCTCTAGTACTTCTTTCTCTTCTGCTTCGAAAAGAGCTTTTACAGATAAGCTTAAAGTGCGGTTCTTACGATCAACACCAACGTATTTAACTTCAATCTCGTCGCCTACAGAAACAACAGTAGTTGCATCTTCAACGCGCTCTTGAGCGATATCAGCTACACGGATGTAACCTTCAACGCCTTCGATAAGTTCAACAGTTGCGCCTTTCGCATCAACTTCAGTCACTTTACCTTTAACAATAGCACCTTTTTTGTTTGCATCAAGGTAGTTATTGAATGGGTCAGCTTCGATTTGCTTAACACCTAGAGAGATACGTTCACGCTCTGGGTCAACTTGCAATACGATAGCAGTGATTTCGTCGCCTTTCTTGAATTCACGTACAGCTTCTTCGCCAGGTGTATTCCAAGAAATGTCTGAAAGGTGTACAAGACCGTCAATACCACCGTCAAGACCGATAAAGATACCGAAGTCAGTGATTGATTTGATCTTACCAGTAACTTGATCGCCTTTGTTTTGTAGACGAGCAAATTCCTGCCAAGGATTAGCAATACATTGCTTAAGACCAAGAGAAATACGACGACGTTCTTCGTCAATTTCTAAAACCATAACTTCAACAGTGTCGCCAAGGCTTACAACTTTTGAAGGATGGATGTTCTTGTTAGTCCAATCCATTTCAGAAACGTGTACTAAACCTTCAACGCCTTCTTCGATTTCCACGAAACAGCCGTAATCTGTAAGGTTAGTAACACGACCAGAAAGTTTAGAACCTTCTGGGTAACGACCAGCGATAGCTGCCCATGGATCTTCACCAAGCTGTTTAAGGCCTAGAGAAACACGAGTTTTATCTTTGTCGAATTTTAGAACTTTAACTGCGATTTCGTCGCCAACATTAACGATTTCTGAAGGGTGCTTAACACGCTTCCAAGCCATATCAGTAATGTGTAGTAGACCATCAACACCACCAAGGTCAACGAATGCACCGTAGTCAGTAAGGTTCTTAACGATACCTTTAACTTCTTGGCCTTCAACAAGGTTAGCAAGAAGCTCTTCACGTTCTTGTGAGTTTTCAGATTCGATAACTGCACGACGTGAAACAACAACGTTGTTACGTTTTTGGTCAAGCTTGATTACTTTAAATTCAAGCTCTTTGCCTTCAAGGTGAGTTGTGTCACGTACTGGACGAACATCAACAAGTGAACCAGGTAGGAAAGCACGGATTGAATCAACTTCAACTGTGAAACCGCCTTTAACTTTACCGTTGATAACACCAGTAACAGTCTCTTGCTCTTCACATGCTTTCTCAAGACGGATCCATGCTTCGTGACGCTTAGCTTTCTCACGAGAAAGGATAGTTTCACCGAAACCGTCTTCAATTGCATCTAGTGCAACATCTACTTCGTCGCCTACAGCAACTTCTAGTTCACCAGCAGCATTTTTGAACTGCTCTGCAGGGATAGCACTTTCTGATTTAAGACCAGCATCTACAAGTACAATGTTATTCTCGATAGAGATTACTGTACCTTTAACGATAGAGCCTTGCTCTGCTTCAAAACCCTTTAAGCTTTCTTCAAATAACTGCGCAAAATTTTCTGACATACGAATATACGTCTCATATATTAATACCAATAAGCAACCATGCTGCATGGGGTTGTTAAAATAGCACTGGCATCCTGCTGGCGCATAAAATGTGTTTAGCTTCGTTTAGGAAGCTTACCTTCAGAGATAGCAATATCCAATAAAGTTATTACCTTATCAAACACTTGCTGTGCATTAAGATCGCTAGTATCGATCTCAATAGCATCCTCTGCAGGTACAAGCGGAGCAACGGTGCGATTCATATCGCGCTCGTCACGAGCTTGAATGTCCTGTAATAGACCACTTAGTGTAACATCAAGGCCGCGCGTATTCAACTCAACAAAGCGTCTACGAGCACGCTCTTCTGCACTGGCTGTTAAATATATTTTTAACGGCGCATCTTGAAAAACCACAGTGCCCATATCACGGCCATCGGCAATTAAGCCATTTTCAGTGCGAAATGCACGCTGGCGACGTAATAACGCTTCACGAACGCGAGGTAATGCTGCAACTTTTGAAGCCGCAGCGCCTACTTCTTCATTACGAATAGTAGTGGTTACATCTTCGCCTTCTAAAATAACTTTTCCTGCATTAGTTTGGCTATCTACCAAAAACTGCACATCTAAATTTGCAGCAAGCGGGACAAGCCCTTCTTCATTGTCTAATGCAATTTGGTGATGAAGTGCAGCTAAAGATAAAACACGATAAATCGCACCGCTATCTAATACATCCCACCCTAACTTGTCGGCTAACAAGCGACAAACAGTTCCTTTACCTGAACCACTTGGGCCATCAACGGTGATCACGGGCATTAATAACGCCTGCATTTAAAACCTCCTGCAATGCACACCTAAATAAACCGCGACATTATACGTCAGTTATTAAAATATATCTGCTATTAGTGTGTAACTTTTGTAATTACTTCTAATTAGCTTATTCACTGACTGACGCTAAAACATTGAAAAATGTAGGAAATGTTTTATAGGTACACTTTGGATCATTAATTGTTATTGGCTTTCCACCAACGGCAACCATTGCAAAACACATGGCTATACGGTGATCGTCGTAAGTATCAACAGCAACATCATTAAATGTTTCAGGTGGGGTGATCTCTATAAAATCTTCACCTTCTACAACCTGTGCGCCTACTTTACGAAGCTCAGTTGCCATTGCATATAAACGGTCTGTCTCTTTTACTCGCCAGTTATAAATGTTACGAATGGCTGTTGGGCCTTTGGCAAAAAGAGCAACAGTTGCAAGAGTCATAGCTGCATCAGGAATTGCATTGGCGTCAATATCCACACCTTTTAGTTCGCCTTTGCGAACAACTAAACGCTCATCATACCAATCAATTTTTGCGCCTACTTGCTCCATTACTTTGGCAAAGCCTATATCACCTTGCACCGACTTGGCACCCACGCCCTTAATTTCAATCTCACCGCCTGCAATTGCAGCCGCAGCAACAAAGTAAGAGGCAGAAGATGCATCGCCTTCAACCATTATGCGATCTAATGATTGATACTGTTGACCACCTTTAACTTTAAAGGTTGCATAATCACTGTGCTCAACATTAACCCCAAAACGTGCCATTACATCAAGTGTAATATCAATATAAGGTTTAGAGACTAAAGTACCTTTAATAGTTATTGTTGTATCACCGTTAAATAATGGCGCTGCCATTAATAGAGCGGTTAAAAATTGACTTGAAATACTGCCGTCAATTTCAACCTCACCGCCTTTTATTTGGCCACCCACAATTTTAAGTGGTGGGTAGTCTTTGTGCTTTGTATAAGTAACATCACCACCCAATGCTTGCAGCGCGTCAACCAAGTGCCCTATCGGGCGCTCTTCCATACGTGGCTCGCCAATTAGCTCGTACTTACCAGCAACGGCAGCAAGTACTGCCGTTAAAGGTCTATAAGCAGTACCCGCATTACCTAAAAACAATGGCTCAGTCGGTGTATTAAACACACCACTAACACCCTCTACGGTGGCTACAGTGCGGTCATCATTTAAAGTTACATTTACACCTAATAACTTTAAGGCGCCCAGCATATGGCGTATATCGTCACTATCAAGTAAGTTTTCTACAACGGTAGTACCGCTTGCAAGTGCTGCTAATAATAAAATTCTGTTCGATAGACTCTTTGAACCTGGTAGGGTTACTGTGCCATTTACTCTAGAAATAGGTTCTAAACGAAGCTGCTCCATTAGCTGTGCTCCTTTGCAAAAGCAGCCATAAAGTCTACAAGTGCTTGAACACCTTCAATAGGCATTGCGTTATAAATACTTGCGCGCATACCGCCCACAATTCTGTGGCCTTCAAGAGCGAGTAACCCTGCATCTTTAGACTGAGCAACAAACTTATCATTTAAGCTTTCATCATTAAGCCAAAACGGAACATTCATACGTGAACGGCAATGTTTAGCTACTTTATTGGTATAAAAGCTCGATTCATCAATAAAGTCATAAAGTAGCTGCGCTTTAGCAATATTTTGAACTTCCATCGCTTTTACGCCACCATTACTTTCAAGCCATTGAAATACTTCAGCAGCTAAATACCAAGCAAATGTGGGAGGCGTGTTAAACATGCTGCCTTGTTTTGCTTCTAATGCGTAATCTAAAATGCCTGGCTTAGGTAAGCCTTCACGCTCAAGTAATGTTTTACGAACAATAACGATTGATATGCCCGACGGGCCGATATTTTTTTGCGCACCAGCGTAAATTAAATCAAATTTATTAACGTCTATTTCGCGTGATAAAATAGTTGACGACATATCAGCAACGATCGGTGCAGTTGGGTGGCTTGGTACATCAAAAATTTCTAAGCCGTCAACCGTTTCGTTAGGGCAATAGTGAATGTAAGATGCATCTTCTGGTAGCACCCAATCAGCAACCTGTTTAATAGAAAACTCGCCATTGGCATCATTACGCACATCAATAGAGGTTGCTTGAGTAAACTTGTTGGCCTCGTCTGTTGCACTTTTTGACCACACGCCGTTTTCGCAATAAACCGCAGCTTTGCCTTCTTGGTGTAAATTTAATGGCACAGCACTAAACTGACCACGACCACCACCATGCATAAACAGCACTTCAAATTCATCACTGATATTCATTAGGCGACGAAGGCTGGCTTCACATTTAGCTGTAAGGGCTAAAAACTCTTTGCTACGATGGCTTATTTCCATCACAGACACACCTAAATCTTGCCAATCTAGAAACTCTTTTTGTGCTTTTTTCATAACCGCTTGCGGAAGCATAGCTGGCCCCGCACAAAAATTATATTTACTCATTACCTTTGCCTCATTCCAGTAATTTAACTACTAAGCATGGATGCTCAATACCCACCCACTAAACCTTTGAGTTTTAGTGAATGAATATAACTTCACACCCTATTAATTTTTTTCAACAACATTAAAAAAAGCGGCCAAGGCCGCTTTTTCAATATCAATTATTCTGAAGGAGGATTATCATCCGCTACTTCATCAATAACCGTATCTACAGTTTCAACGTCTTCAATATCAATCAAGTCACTTTCTGTAACTTCAATCTCTTCTATACGTTGTAAACCAACTACTTGCTCTTCGTCAATAGTTCTGATCAAAATAACACCTTGGGTGTTACGTCCAACCGTAGAAACTTCATTAACGCGAGTACGTACTAAGGTACCACGATTTGAAATAATCATGATTTCGTCGTTATCATCAACTTGTACAGCGCCAACAACAGCACCGTTACGCTCACTCACCTTGATAGATACAACACCCTGTGTTGCACGGCTCTTAGATGGGTAATCTTCTAGTTGTGTACGCTTACCGTAACCATTTTCAGTTACCGTTAAAATAGCACCGTCAGTTTTTGGTACAATTAACGATACTACGCGTTGATCATCGGCCATTTTAATACCACGAACACCTGTAGCGGTACGACCCATTGGGCGAACACCTTTGAAACGAATCTCAGGGTTACCTTCTTCGTCTAATACTGGGTTACCGTTTTCATCAACAACTGTTGTTTCTTCAGCTTCTTTAAAGCGTACAACTTTACCTGCATCAGTGAACAACATAATTTCGTTGCTACCATCGGTAATATCAACACCAATCAGGCTATCGCCATCATTTAAGTTAACAGCAATAATACCGCTTGCACGTTGACGACTGTAAGCCGTTAATGGTGTTTTCTTAACTGTACCAAATGCTGTTGCCATAAAGATGTATTTATCTTCTGCGTACTCGCGTACTGGCAATATAGCAGTAATACGTTCATCAGCTTCAAGTGGTAACAAGTTAACAATTGGCTTACCGCGCGCTGCACGACTCGCTAGTGGTAACTGATATACTTTAAGCCAATATAAACGACCGGCCGTAGAGAAACACAATATAGTATCGTGTGTATTTGCAACTAATAGACGTTCGATGAAATCTTCATCTTTCATCTTCGTTGCTGACTTACCTTTACCACCACGACGCTGTGCTTCGTAATCAGACAATGCTTGATACTTCACATAACCTTCGTGAGAAAGCGTTACTACTACGTTTTCTTCGGTAATTAAGTCTTCAAGGCTGATATCGTGAGCAGCTGCATTAATTTCAGTGCGACGCTCATCACCATATTGCTCTTTAATTTCAACTAGCTCGTCACGTATAACTTCCATTAAACGCTCAGGAGTTGCCAAAATATAAAGTAGTTCAGCAATTAGTTCTAATAACGCTTGGTATTCGGTCAAGATTTTTTCGTGTTCAAGACCTGTTAGCTTATGTAAACGCAAATCAAGAATTGCTTGAGCTTGTTGCTCAGAGATATAATATTGACCATCGCGAATACCAAGTTCGCTTGCTAACCAATCTGGACGAGCAACATTGTCTTCACCTGCTTTTTCAAGCATACCTTTTACATTACCTAATTCCCACGGACGCGCTGTTAAAGCAATTTTAGCTTCAGCAGGTGTAGGGGATTTACGAATAAGTTCGATAATTGGGTCAATGTTCGCAAGCGCAATCGCTAAGCCTTCAAGCGTGTGTGCACGGTCACGGGCTTTACGTAAATCAAATACTGTACGACGAGTTACTACTTCACGACGGTGAATAATAAACTCTTCTAACATTTCTTTTAAATTGAAACATTTAGGTTGGTTATTAATTAGCGCAACCATATTCATACCAAACACAGTTTGTAACTGAGTTTGTGAATACAAGTTGTTTAAAATAACTTCGCCTACGTCACCACGTTTGATTTCAATAACGATACGCATACCGTCTTTATCTGATTCATCACGTAGCGCACTAATACCTTCAATTTTCTTATCTTTAACCAGCTCAGCAATTTTTTCAATTAAACGAGCTTTATTAACTTGATAAGGAATTTCGTGAACGATGATTGTTTCACGGCCTGTTTTTTCATCGGTTTCGATGTCGGCGCGTGCACGCATGTACACTTTACCACGGCCAGTTAAGTAGGCTTGTTCAATACCCTTCTTACCGTTGATAATTGCAGCCGTTGGGAAATCAGGACCAGGAATATAATCCATTAACTCTAAAATAGTTAAATCTGGATTTTGAATAAGTGCCAAACAACCATTTACAACTTCAGTTAAGTTATGTGGTGGTATATTTGTAGCCATACCTACTGCAATACCTGACGAACCATTCACTAATAAATTAGGAACTTTCGTTGGTAAAACATCAGGGATGAACTCAGTGCCATCGTAGTTAGGAACGAAATCAACCGTTTCTTTTTCAAGATCGGCTAATAACTCATGCGACATTTTAGCCATACGTACTTCTGTATAACGCATTGCCGCTGCTGAATCACCATCAACCGAACCGAAGTTACCTTGGCCATCTACTAGCATATAACGCAGTGAGAATGGCTGAGCCATACGAACTATCGTGTCATAAACTGCACTGTCGCCGTGTGGGTGGTATTTACCGATTACGTCACCGACCACACGGGCCGATTTTTTGTAAGGCTTGTTCCAGTCATTACTAAGCTCGTTCATTGCAAACAAAACGCGGCGATGAACAGGTTTTAAGCCGTCACGTACGTCTGGTAATGCACGTCCTACAATTACGCTCATTGCGTAATCTAAGTAGGAGTTTTTTAACTCGTCTTCAATATTGACTGGCAGAATTTCATTGGCGAGATCAGTCATTTGATATCACATTCCTTCAGTATCAGCTCTCAACAACCCGGTATTGGGTATTAAGAGTATTGTTATTATTTCTAACAGCCATGCTATCACAATTAATTTTAATTTACAGGCGCAAAACTTTGCGATTTATCAATTTAGCCCTATATAATGGCCTCAGATTGACGAGGAAGTATTTTATGACCGAACATCAAAATGTAGATCACGCAGAAATAGCAAAATTTGAAGCCATCGCCGAGCGTTGGTGGGACCTAGACGGAGAATTCAAACCTCTTCACGAAATTAACCCGTTACGTTTAGACTTTATAGCAAACAAAACGCAAGGCTTATTCGATAAAGAAACACTCGATGTTGGCTGTGGTGGCGGTATTTTAAGCCAAAGCATGGCGCGCATGGGCGCAAAAGTAACTGGCATCGACATGGGGCAAGAGCCTTTAACTGTTGCTAAGTTGCACAGTTTAGAAACTGGCATAAATGTAGATTACATAAAAGTGCCAGCAGAAGAGTTTGCTTCGCAAAACCCAGAGCGCTTTGATGTAATAACCTGTATGGAAATGCTTGAGCACGTTCCCGACCCAGCATCTATCATTCATGCCGTAGCTGCACTTGCCAAACCAGGCGCAGACGTGTTTTTTTCAACCCTAAACAAAACACCTAAAGCATATTTATACGCTATTGTTGGTGCTGAAAAGCTTTTAAAAATGGTGCCTGAAGGTACACACGACCATAAAAAGTTTATAAAACCTGCACAGCTTATTACATGGGCAGAGCAAGCGGGTTTAAAAGTTCGTGCAAGTACAGGCCTTTCTTATAACCCACTATCAAAGCAATATACGCTCAATAGTGACGTTAGCGTAAATTACATACTGTACTTTGAGAAGTTAGCTTAATGGCTAACTCTCAAGCCCCCCTCCCCCTTATTGAGTACGATGCATTTTTATTTGATTTAGACGGCACTCTACTCGACACCGCTGATGATTTAGGTGCGGCTTTAAATGCAGTTCTCATTAATAATAAAATAGAGCCTGTTAGTAGTGATGTATACCGTCCTGCGGCATCTAACGGCGCAGGCGCATTATTAGAGGCTGGTTTTAAAGAGTTATGGGACACACAACCTCAAAGCGAGCTTATTAAGCAATTAGTTGACGAATACGCTGCAAACATAGCAAATCACACACATTGCTTCAGCGGTGTTGAATCGTTGCTTATTGCCCTTGATCAGAAAAAGATCAAATGGGGGATCATGACTAACAAACCAGGGTTTTTAACTGATCCTTTAGTGGCAGCAATTCCCGCATTGAAAAATGCTAGTGTAGTAATAAGTGGCGACACCTTAGCTGAAGCTAAGCCATCCCCTTTACCGCTGCTACACTGTGCAAAGCTTATGGGAGTGCAACCAAAACGCTGTTTGTACATTGGTGATGCACAGCGAGACATACAAGCAGGCAAAGCCGCAGGTATGCGCACAGCAACGGCACTTTGGGGTTACATACCAAGTATTGATGAAGCCAACAGCTGGAATGCTGATTTTAACTGGCAAAGCCCAATTGATGGTTTTAACCATATATAGTGCCATGTTAATTAATAAACACTATATATTGTGATTGTGTTAGTTTTTACGCAAAGCTTGCTGATAAAAAAAGCAGTCAAAATTTATTTTTAAAATGCGTAAATTTAGCAGATCATTAGTTGATTTTTGCATATTTCAACTTAAATGATTGTTCGAAGGTGAGTATCTACTAACACAAATACGTTATCCCGAAGTTATCCACAAATAGGGGCAATTATGTCCCTTGCAAAACAACTCAGACCACACTATCTTGTGATCTCTAAATTGAACAACACCAGATATTGTGGCCAAATGTTATTCAATTAAATTCGCAAATATGGCGAAACTTATAATAAATGAGTATATACCTTGCCCCGGCGAGGTATAAAGCATTGGTCAAAATACATAATTCCCAAGGAATACAGGCAAATGAACCAACAGTTATCTGTAAGCAAACGTGACGGGCGTAAAGAGCCTCTTGATCTGGATAAGATCCATCGCGTTATTGAGTGGGCCGCCGAAGGTTTAAACAACGTTTCGGTTTCGCAAGTTGAATTAAAGTCGCACATTCAGTTTTACGACGGTATTCGTACTAAAGACATTCACGAAACCATCATTAAAGCAGCAGCGGATCAGATTTCAAAAGAATCGCCTGATTACCAATACTTAGCTGCACGTTTAGCTGTATTCCATTTACGTAAAAAAGCGTACGGTCAATTTGAGCCACCACGTTTATTTGACCACGTAACAAAAATGGTTGGCGATAAACGCTACGATGCTCATTTACTAGTAGATTACACAGAGCAAGAGTTAGATGAGCTTGATGCATACCTTGATCATTCTCGCGATCTTAACTTTAGCTACGCTGCTGTAAAGCAACTTGAAGGTAAGTACCTCGTTCAAAACCGTGTATCGGGTGAAATATACGAAAGTGCACAGTTTTTATATATTTTAGTTGCGGCAAGCTTATTTTCAGATTACCCACGTGAAACACGTACTGATTACATTAAACGTTTTTACGATGCAGTATCTTTATTTAAAATATCTCTACCAACGCCAATTATGTCGGGTGTACGTACGCCTACTCGCCAGTTTAGCTCGTGTGTATTGATTGAATGTGGCGACAGCCTTGATTCAATCAATGCAACGTCGTCAGCTATTGTTAAATACGTTTCACAACGTGCGGGAATTGGTATTAACGCAGGTAGAATACGTGCGCTAGGTAGCCATATTCGTAACGGCGAAGCGTATCACACAGGTTGTATCCCTTTTTATAAGCACTTTCAAACAGCGGTTAAAAGTTGTTCACAAGGTGGTGTACGTGGCGGCGCAGCAACATTATTCTACCCGCTTTGGCATTTAGAAGTAGAGAACCTACTTGTACTTAAAAATAACCGTGGTGTAGACGACAATCGCGTTCGCCACCTAGATTACGGCGTACAGTTTAATAAATTAATGTACTCTCGTTTAATTAAAGACGACTACATTACGTTATTTAGCCCATCAGATGTGCCTGGCCTTTATGATGCATTTTTTGAAGACCAAGCTGAGTTTGACGCACTTTACGTTAAATACGAACAAGACGAGTCTATTCGTAAAAAACGCATTAAAGCCATTGAGCTTTTCTCAATGTTTGCGCAAGAGCGTGCAAGTACTGGTCGTATTTATTTACAAAATGTGGATCACTGTAATACACACAGCCCATTTATTTCTAAAGTTGCGCCAATTCGCCAATCTAACTTATGTTTAGAAATTGCATTGCCAACTAAGCCACTTAATAACGTAAATGACGAAGAAGGCGAAATCGCCCTTTGTACACTTTCTGCGTTTAACCTAGGTGCAATAGAGTCACTTGATGAGCTTGAAGAGCTAGCTGAACTTGCAGTACGCGCACTTGATAACTTACTTGATTTCCAAGACTACCCTGTACCGGCTGCTAAAAATGCAACTATGGGTCGTCGTACACTAGGAATAGGCGTAATTAACTACGCATACTACCTAGCTAAAAACGGTAAGCGTTATTCTGATGGCAGCGCTAATGCATTAACGCATAAAACCTTTGAAGCCATTCAATATTACTTGATGAAAGCATCAAACGAGCTTGCTAAAGAACGTGGCGCATGTCCTAAGTTTAACGAGACAACGTATTCACAAGGTATTATGCCAACAGATACGTACAAACGTGATTTAGATAAAATTTGTGATGAGCCACTTCATCTTGATTGGGATACACTACGTGCAAGTATTAAAGAGCACGGTATGCGTAACTCAACACTAAGTGCATTAATGCCATCAGAAACATCGTCGCAAATCTCTAACGCAACTAACGGTATTGAGCCACCACGTGGACATATTAGCGTTAAAGCAAGTAAAGACGGTATTTTAAAACAAGTTGTTCCTGAGTATGAGCGTTTAAAAGATCAGTACGAGCTACTATGGGACATTCCATCAAACGATGGTTATCTACAACTTGTTGGCATAATGCAAAAATTTGTTGACCAAACAATTTCTGCAAATACAAATTATGATCCAAACAAGTTCGAAGGCGGTAAAGTACCTATGCAAGTCTTATTAAAAGACTTACTAAGCGCGTACAAACTAGGTGTTAAAACCTTGTATTACCACAATACTCGCGACGGCGCCTCAGATTCACAAGAAGATGCTCCAGAAGTGGAAGATGACGATTGTGAAGGCGGCGCGTGTAAAATATAACTGCTGATTTTTATTTTAAGCGGGCATTTAGCCCGCTTTTTCTGATAGTTTTTTGAGTGATAAACATGTCTTATACTACTTTTAGCCGAAACCATAATAACCAAATGCAAGAGCCAATGTTTTTTGGCCAAACTGTAAACGTATCTCGTTACGACCAACAAAAATACCCAATTTTTGAAAAGTTAATTGAAAAGCAACTGTCTTTCTTTTGGCGTCCTGAGGAAGTAGATGTAAGTAAAGACCGTTTAGACTTTCAAGCATTACCAGATCACGAAAAGCATATATTTTTAAGCAACTTAAAATACCAAACACTGCTTGATAGTGTACAAGGTCGTTCGCCAAACGTGGCTCTACTTCCAATTGTATCGCTACCAGAGCTTGAAACATGGATAGAAACATGGGCGTTCAGTGAAACAATTCACAGCCGTTCATACACGCATATTATCCGTAACGTAACACAAGCACCTGAGCTTATTTTTGATGACATTGTTAGCAACGATAAAATTAGCGAACGTGCTGATGCCGTAACTAAATACTACGATGACTTAATTAACTCTGTATCGCTTTACAACTTATACGGTGAAGGCAAACACGAGATTAACGGTAAAACAGTTATCATTAATTTATTTGAGCTTAAAAAGAAACTTTACCTGGCTATGATGTCGGTAAATATTCTTGAAGCGATTCGCTTTTACGTAAGCTTTGCATGTTCGTTTGCATTTGCTGAGCGCGAGCTAATGGAAGGTAACGCTAAAATCATCAAGCTAATTGCACGCGATGAAGCACTTCACCTTTCTGGTACTCAGCATATTTTAAACATTATGCAAGACGGTAAGGACGACCCAGAAATGGCGATTGTTGCTGCCCAGTGCCGCGACGAAGCAATTAAAATGTTTGTTGATGCTGCAGAGCAAGAAAAAGAGTGGGCCGAATACTTATTTAAAGATGGTTCGATGATTGGCTTAAATAAACATATTTTATGTCAGTACGTTGAATACATTACCAATGCACGTATGACTGCGATTGGTTTGCCAGCACAGTTTGAAAATAACAGTAACCCTATCCCGTGGATAAACTCGTGGTTAGTGTCTGATAACGTGCAAGTAGCACCACAAGAAGCAGAAATAAGCTCATACCTTGTTGGTCAAATAGACTCTCAAGTTGATGCATCAGAATTTGGTGATTTTGATTTATAATGAGTGATAAGTCTACTGCAAGCATAACGCTTGCAGAAAACAGCCAGTGTATAGAATTTATCGCTGGCTGCCCTTCTCTTCTACACTGCTTAGAATCCATGAAAATAGACGTCGCATTCCAATGCCGTGAAGGCTATTGCGGCGCTTGTAGAGCAACTTTAGTATCAGGCAGTGTTGAGTATAACGAAGAGCCACTTGCGTTTGTACGTGAAGGCGAAATACTGTTGTGCTGCTGTAAACCCAATGGCAATGTAAGTATTGATCTGAAATAAAAATCAATACTTACATCCATCGTTTATTAAACTTATCAATAGTGTGGAACGAACCGGTAATGTCCGGTAATTTTATAATCAAAAAGCATATCGCTTTTTTGCGGACCACGCCCTATATTATGCACAATAAGTGGGTTACCCGTATCTTGAGATAACTCATTAATCACCATACCTATATGAGGTAAATTACCTGGTAACATCCACGTTACTATATCGCCGGTTTTATAATCACTCACTTTGTTGGATTTACTCAATACGTTTGCATGGCGCTCAAAGTAAGCTTGTAAATTTGGAACACGTCGGTGATCTATATTTTTATCAGGCTTAGTTAAGCCCCAAATACGTTTAGATGGATACAGCGCAAAGTTTTTTTGCATGTCTTCATGCACGAGTTTCTGTAAATCGATTCCCAACTTTCTGTAACTTCTAATTATTACATCGGTGCACACACCTATATTTTTAGGTACATCCCCACCAGGGTAGCCAATAGAGCGATAAGCGCCGTCGTAAGTCACATCATGAGTTGTACGCTCAAGCAGAGCTGAAACAATATCTTCTTCAAACGATGCTGCATTACTATTAATACACGCTAAAGTAAGTAAACACCCAATAATTCTGTACATATAAACTCCTTTCAACCTAAAATTGAGTTACAGCGTTTGGGCTACGTGCCTAAGCACGTCTATTTTATTGCCTTTACTTGCAAATTGCGTATCCAGCGCATATGCCATTTTTTCAAGCGGAGCGTCGTTATATCCTACATGTTGGATTTCGCTAATGTAACGCATCATAAACGCGTCTGGACCAAGTTTAAGCCACTGCGCTACATGCACAAGCTCATGAAAATGAACCCTCAAATCTTTTGCAACCTCAGGAAGTAGATAATAGGTATTTTTATACGTGATACCTGCTGCATCCATATCTACAAAATCGCCTAAACCCATTTCTCGCAGACCCGCAAAGTCAGGTTTTGGTATTTTATCAACCACAACGTAAAAGGCATTTTTTAAAAATTCGACAGGATAAAACCCTGCAAACTCACTAGCAAATTTCTCACAGCTAATTCTTTGGGTTTTATATTTAATATTTGTTGCATCAATCCATTGTTCTATTTGTTCGAGCACGTCCTTTCTCCAAAATACTAGCTTAACGCTGTACACATTCTGTAAGCTAACAAATTAATAATAACAAAAGTAAATTAACGAATCTCTTTTTTAAATTACAAAAAGCTGCTAAAAAACCACTTACCCTCTAATCAACTATATATTTGGTAATGTGCTTTAAAAACACAGGTATTGTTACTGTGTCCTTATTAGTAATAACTTGTAATTATTAACTGAATGCAATTGTGTAAATAACGGGTCTGGTAAATTAATAAAACGTCATTACCAAAAAAAACGAGTTTACTTATGCACCCAGATATACAAAAAATTCTTAAAGTAAAACCTGCTCACATCGTTTCATTTATTGTATTTTTATTAGTTTCAATGTCTACGCTTACCGCTCAGGTATATGCCGCTGATGCAGTATGGCCTTCAAAAACCACTTACAAATATGCAAATGTAAACTGTAAAAAGATATTTTACCGAGAAGCTGGCGCGCAGCATAAGCAAACCATTGTACTTTTACATGGGTATCCGTCGTCTTCACACAGCTACCGAGAATTGATCCCACTCTTATCAGGTCGTTATCATGTGATTGCACCTGATTATTTAGGCTCTGGTTATAGCGCACGCCCAAACCCAAAAACTCAAAAATATACTTTTTAATTTCTAGCTCAATACGTTGAAGGATTACTAACAACACTTAAAGTAAAGCGCTACAGCCTTTATATACACGACTTTGGAGCTCCTGTGGGCTTTAGAATGTTGTTAAATAACCCAAATAAACTTGATGCACTTATTGTACAAAATGGTAATGCGTATTTAGAGGGGCTAACCCTACCGAGGCAAGCTTTTTTTAAAGCCGCGAATGAGGACAAATCACAAGCGCAGAGTGATAAAATTTATTCGTTCACGTCTAATAAAGCCATTATTAATAAGCAATATTTACGAAACGTACAAAGTAACCCAGAAGTAATGAGCCCTAATAGCTGGATGCACGATCTTCACTTTTTACAAACTAAATCCGATAGAGTAATTCAAGTACAATTGCTACAAGATTACTACAATAACCTTCTCGACTACCCTAAATGGCAAGCTTATTTACGCAAGTACCAACCAGCAACATTAATTGTATGGGTAAAAACGACCCTGCGTTTATAGCCGCAGGAGCTAAAGCATATTTAAAAGATGTACCGAACGCTGAAATACATTTACTCGATTCAGGACACTTTAGTGTTGAAGAAAAACCAGTTGAGATTGCAAAGTACATTGTGAACTTTATGGATAAGCTATAAATAGCGGAAATAAAAAACGCTGAGGGTATAAACCATCAGCGTTTCATTAAATTGTACTAACTTAAGCTAAATCCAAAGAAATAGTATTTAATATGGGTAACTGTCAGATCAAGTCTGAGCTAGTAAATTTTAAGTTGTTAACACCAAGCGACTTTGTCGTATCTTAATTACCAAGCGATTCTGTCGTAATCGCTAATTACCAAGGGAATTTGTCGGTCACTTTTTTACGTGTCTGTTAGTGTTTTGTTTTTGGAATACTAGAAGGCATGTTGAGGATGATTGTGATGGATTCTAAAGCTCAACTCACCGTTGATATCATAGCTAAAGTGGT
>NZ_JACJEN010000024.1:0-55796 GCF_014164075.1 Pseudoalteromonas sp. SG45-3
TACCAAGCGCACAGGGCGTGCATCTGTGAAAGTGTTATGGCAAGGATGGCTTAAGTTACAAGCCATCCTGGAAGGCTACGATTTAGCAAAATCTCTTGAGTCAGACTTGTGATCAAGAGACAGCTAATTAGCGCCTTTTTGATTATTGTTTAATTTTTATAATTGCCACTCTCTGGCTATCAGCTCACTTGGTTGACTCGTTAACCACTCTTGCGGGCGTAAGTAATACTGATATAGGTTAGCTTCTGGGCTACTTGGCTCTGGTTTATAGTTATATTCCCAGCGTGCAAGTGGTGGCATAGACATTAATATAGACTCAGTGCGCCCGCCACTTTGTAATCCAAATAGAGTGCCCCTATCCCATACTAAATTAAACTCAACGTAGCGCCCGCGACGATAAAGCTGGAAATCACGTTGTTGCTCTGTGTATTCGTCATTTTTGCGACGTTCAATAATAGGTAAATAGGCATCTAAAAATCCATTACCCACCGATTGCATAAACGCAAAACTCTTTTCAAAACCAAGTTCGTTTAAATCGTCAAAGAATAAACCGCCTACTCCGCGAGTCTCATCTCTGTGCTTTAAATAAAAGTACTCGTCGCACCAGGTTTTGTATTTTGGATAAACGTCGCTGCCAAAAGGCGCACAAATGTCGTGAGCAACTTGATGCCAATGTTGTACGTCTTCTAATACTGGATAAAAAGGAGTGAGATCAAACCCGCCACCAAACCACCATATTGGCTCTTCGCCTTCTTTTTCGGCTATAAAAAAGCGCACATTGGCATGACTTGTTGGTACATGAGGGTTTTTAGGGTGAATAACTAACGACACACCACACGCATGAAAGCTGCGCCCTGCAAGCTCTGGTCTGTGCGCTGTTGCCGAACCAGGCATTGAAGCGCCAAATACATGAGAGTAATTAACTCCGCCTTGCTCTATTACAGTGCCATTAGTGGTTACGCGTGTACGACCACCACCGCCTTCTGCTCGCTGCCAGTTATCTTCTATAAATTTAGCACTGCCATCTGCAGCCTCCAAACCTTGGCAAATAGTGTCTTGCAAAGCCATAAAGTATGCTTTTACTTGATTTAATAATTCGCTTTGCATATTAACCTCTAAATATTTTGCCAGTCATGGCGTCTTTTATTGTGCTTGGTTGAGTATTACCACCTAACGGCTCGTCAACGTAAAAGCCAACTTGTTCTGCAAATTGCGCTTTGGCTTGCTCAATACTAATTACCGTTTCTTGACCGGTTAAGTTTGCACTGGTTGATACTAATGGCTTGCCAAACTCTTGGCACAAACGCTTTACTGTTGGATGGTTTGTTACTCTTACCGCGATGGTATCAAACTGCCCTGTGAGCCATTTAGGCGTATTTTTAGATGCAGGCATAACCCATGTAATTGCAGCAGGCCAACTCGAAAAAATATCAGCGCGTTTATCCATTGGTATTTTTGCATCATCTACGTATTTTAATAATTGTCCGTAGTTATCAGCGATTAAAATAAGCCCTTTTTCAACCGGGCGCTGCTTAATAGCTAATAGTGCCTCAACGGCTTGTTGATTATCTGGATCACAACCTAAACCATATACAGCTTCTGTTGGGTATAAAATAACTTCGCCTTGCGTTAAGCATGTTATTGCAGTGGGCGTATTTGAAAGGTCTGACAAAGTAGTCTCCAGATATAATTAAACGTTATTCAGTTGGGGTGAGCTTATGCATGCAGCTTTTTTGTGGGCATTGCAATAATATGCCGTTTGCCATATTTCTTTCTATGACGATAGGCCAGTCACATTCAGGACACGGATGTTCAACCGGTTTATTATTAAGCGTGTATTTACAACTTGGGTAGCAATCACAAGAATAAAATACTTTACCAAACTTATTACTGCGCGCGACTAAATGACCTTTTTTGCATTTAGGGCAACTAGGCAAAGTATCTTCGCTTTGCTTTTCTTCATTTTCGTTAGCAATATAATGACACTCTGGATAACCCGTACACCCAATAAACATACCATAGCGGCCATTTTTAACCACCAGCGGTTTGCTACACTCAGGACATGCAGAATCTTCTAATATTTTGATTTCGTTACTGTCGTGATGTGCCAGCGGCCTAATAAAGTCGCATTTGGGATAACTTGCGCATCCTAAAAAAGGGCCTGATTTACTATTGCGGATCACTAACTCTGAACCACACTGTGGGCATATCTCGTATTCTTTTTCGAGGGCGTGCTTGTTCGCCGAGAAAAGCGAATGGTCGATTTTACTCATGGTGATCCTAATAGGTTGGTGAATTTTCGCCTAATATACCCAAACCACTTAAAGATACAAGCAATGCCGTGCTTATCCTTTTAAGTAATTTGAGTACAATCAAGATAATTATCTCTAATGAAGAAGTTCGCTGGGTTCATCAAAAATCAAATCTTCCATTTGCTCATATGCCTCTTCAGAGCCAGGAACGTTAAACAAGATCATAAGTACAATCCACTTTAAGTCTTCTAGGCTTATAGTTGGTTTATCGAGAGAGGCTAAACAGTCCATTACCATTTCACGTGTTACATTGTTAATTACGCCTATTTGTTCAATAAACATTAAAAAGCCACGACACTCAGCGCTGAGCCTTTGGCATTCACTATCGGTAAATATACGCACAGCATCTTTAGGGTTAGCAATAAGATAAGGAGACTCATCGCTGTGTTGTAAATCGGCTAGTTGCTCTAACCAATCAAGAGCTTTAAATATCTCAGGCTTATTAAAGCCCGCACGCAGTAGCTCATCGGTTAACTCATTTTGCTCTGCAAATATATCCGCTTCGCTATGAATGTAATTTTCAAAAAGATACAAAAGAATATCAAACATATTACCTTCCTGCGCTTAACTTGATGTAACCATCTAAGACTCGCTCAATCTGATCGTCTAATTCTAAATCGAGCAACCTACTGAGTACTTTATCTATTGGCCACTGCGCACGACGCACAATGTCATCTACACTGGTTACTTCAAAGCCAATACTATTTAGAACCTCACATTGAGAATTGGCTTGAATCGGCTGCTCTTTATTAAATACATTATTGTCGTAAGTGAAACTCACCTCATCAAGAATGTCAGCCACGTTTTCTACCAGCTTAGCACCTTGCTTTATTAAAAAGTGACTTGCCTGCGCTAACGGGTTTTTAATAGAACCCGGTACTGCAAATACCTCTTTATTTTGTTCAAGCGCATAGCGTACTGTAATTAACGAACCACTTTTAATTTCAGCTTCAACAATAAGCACTCCTAACGATAACCCAGAAATAATACGATTACGGCGCGGAAAGTTGTGCGCATGAGCAGCTGTGCCTGGTAAAAACTCACTCACCAGCAAACCGCTTTCTAAAACTTGATCTGTTAATAGTTTATGGCGTTTGGGGTAGTAAATATCAACCCCAGTACCAAGCACAGCTATGGTTTTACCTGTACCAGCAAGAGAACCTTTATGTGCTGCACCATCTATTCCCCGCGCCATACCTGAAGTAACTGTAATACCCGCCAAAGTTAACTCGTATGCAAATTCTGAGGCTATTTCAAGCCCGGTAGGTGTAGCATTACGACTGCCAACAATTGCAATTTGTGGAGTTGATAATAACGAGACATCTCCCCTGCAAAATAGTAATAAAGGCGCACTGGCAATCTGCCGGAGATCTTCTGGGTAAAGCGCATCAAAAATACAGACAACAGTAATGTTGTTCAGCGCTATTAATTGCTCATAATGACTGACTTGTTGCCAATTGGTGTTGAGTAAATTACTCGCTTGATTAGCGGTTAACCCAAGCTGTAAAAGCTTGTCATGAGATAAGTCGAATAACGACCCAAGGGAATATTTTGTAGATAGTGCTAAAAGGGTTTTTATACCCAACCCTTTACACATATAAAAGGCAAGCCAGTGGGCTAGCTTGCCAGATGACTGATCCATGCTCTCTCCTAGAGCACCGACTCGCTACTTCTTAATGAATAACTGCAATATCTCCAATGCGAATTGGGTGCTGGTTTTTAGTTATTAATGCATAACTTACTTTGTCATACACTTTAAAGACAATTAGCTCACCAACTTTTTCTTTAGGCATGGTCCACGTTGTGTTTTGTTCGTCAGACTCATCACCAAATAATTGGCTCACATCAGATAAAAGCTTCTCATATTTACTAGAATCTTCTGGATAACGAGGGCCACGAGGACCATCAATAACCGTTGGTGATTGACGCTCTAGATCTAATACATGACCCGCTTCTATATTTTGTTCACTGCCTAAGTTTAGCACCACAACATCCATTGTGCTGAATTCTCTAACTTCGCGTGGTGAAGCAATAATATTACCTGTTACAGGTTCTAAAGGACGGTGTATATCAAAGTACGCAGGAAGCATTTGGCCTTCCATTGCCGGCATTAAAAAATCACCTTGCTGAATTTCTCGTTTAACAGACTCAACACGTAATGATGAAGGCACGCCATTTTTCTCATCGCCCGCTCTAAAAGCACGTGCTATACCCACATAAGATGCACGCGTTGCTAACACCTCACCGGTTAAGTCAGTGTAGGGGTCACCTTTATGGTAAATGGCATATGCTTTATGTACTTGTAAGTCGCCTTTAACATATAAAATATGGCCTAGCGTTTGTGTTTTAGTATTTTCGTTTGCACCTAAAATATAAGGTTTACCTTTAATATCGTCACTGTTCATTGCTTGCTCGTAACTGATATAAGGTTTGATCATTTCAAGCGGCAAAGTAGTAATAGCATCACGCCCTTTTGGTGTAATACGACCCTGAGGAGATAGCTTTCTATATCCTTTATTGATCACTAAACGTGGGTTTCCATCTGCATCGTATATCAACGCTAATGCATCACCGGGGTAAATTAGGTGTGGGTTGTCAATTTGTGGATTCATTTGCCAAAGTTCAGGCCATAGCCAAGGCTCATCTAAATAGATGCCAGAAATATCCCAAAGTGTATCGCCTTTTTTTACAACATACTGTTTTGGTGCGTCTTTTTTTATTTTAAGTACATCAGCAACTGCGGGAAACGCAGCGCTTAACGTAAGCATGATTGCAAGTAGTGGAGATTTCATCGAGCTTCCTTGTATTGTTTTTTCATTATTATTGCCCAAAACCTGTTAAAGGTGAACGCGAATGGCTAAAATAAGAGCATACAATACCCTAAATTAAGCACAAGTGAAAAAGGTAACTATGGCTAGGTTAGAAGTTTTAAGATTTCCAGATGAACGTTTACGTACTGTAGCAAAAGATGTTGTACAAGTTGACGACACAGTACGCCAAATTGTAAAAGACATGCTAGAGACAATGTACGATGAAAATGGCATTGGACTTGCGGCCACGCAAGTAGATATTCATCAACGAATCGTTGTTATTGATGTATCAGAAGAGCGCAATGAGCCTCTGGTATTAATTAATCCACAAATCATTAAAAAAGACGGCTCTACCGTTAGCGAAGAAGGCTGTTTATCAGTACCTAACTCGTATGCAAAAGTAGATCGCGCAGAAACAGTAACAGTCGCAGCACTTAACGAAAACGGTGAAGAATTTGTACTAGATGCAGATGAATTATTGGCTATTTGTATTCAACATGAACTAGATCACCTTCAAGGTAAGCTATTCATTGATTACTTATCTCCATTAAAGCGCCAACGTATTCGTAAAAAGCTTGAAAAAGAAGCCAAGTTTGCAGAACAGTAATAAGCACCTTAGGAAAACTCAGTGACTCAACCATTACGCATTATATTTGCCGGTACGCCGGACTTTGCCGCACGTCATTTACAAGCGCTGATACAAAGCGAACACCAAATAGTGGGTGTATATAGCCAGCCAGATCGCCCTGCAGGTCGTGGTAAAAAATTAAAAGCCAGTGAAGTGAAAGAGCTAGCGCTTGAGCACAACTTACCGGTTTTTCAGCCACAGTCATTAAAAAATGATGAAGCACTAGCTGAGCTAACAAGCTTAAATGCCGACATTATGATTGTTGTAGCATATGGCTTAATTTTACCTAAAGCTATTTTAGAAGCGCCACGTTTAGGTTGTTTAAACGTGCATGGCTCTATATTACCGCGCTGGCGCGGTGCTGCACCTATTCAACGCGCAATTTGGGCAGGTGATGAACAAACCGGCGTAACAATAATGCAAATGGATGAAGGGCTAGATACCGGCGATATGCTACATATAAGCCGCTGCCCTATTAGCACAACAGAAACTAGCGCAAGCTTATATACAAAGCTTGCTGAGCTAGGTCCAGATGCGTTAATTGAAACCATTAATAAATTAGCTAATGGTGAGATCACCCCTGAACCTCAAGACGATGAACTTGCTAACTACGCTAAAAAGCTTTCTAAAGAGGAAGCTGATATCGACTGGTCCATGAGTGCGCTTCAAATCGAGCGAAACATTCGCTCTTTTAACCCGTGGCCAATGTGCTTTACCCAAATGGGTGGGCAAACAGTAAAGATTCATCAAGCGCAGGTTATGCTGCAATCAGGTGATCCTGGGCAAATTTTATCAAGCGACAAAAATGGCGTAGTAGTGGCGTGTGGCGAACACGCTTTATGTATTACGCAATTACAGCCGCAAGGTAAAAAACCAATGGCAATTAACGACTTTTTAAATGGTCGTAGTGACTGGGTTACTCCTGGCACAATATTAGGCGAAAACAATGAGTAATGTTCCAAACGTACGAGCGCTTGCCGCTGAAACTTTATATAACGTAGTTGATAAAGGCGCATCGCTTAATCAAGAACTTCCATTTGCAAGCCAAGGCTTGCCGCCTAAAGATAAAGCGTTGCTACAGCAAATTTGTTATGGCGTTTTACGCTACTTACCGAGCCTTGAAAATTACTGCCAACACTTAGTAGAGCAGCCATTAAAAGGTAAACGTAGAATATTTCAGTTTTTATTATACGTAGGTATTTATCAACTGCAGCATATGCGCGTACCACCTCATGCTGCCATTTCAGAAACGGTTAACGCACTGGCTCAATTACGCGCTTTAGGATTAAAAGGACTGATAAACGCCATTTTACGTAGCTTTCAGCGTCAACAAGCTGAGCTTGAAGAAAAAGCGAAGCTTATTCCGGTATGTTTATACAACCATCCAAATTGGTTTATTAAACAGGTGCAAACAGCCTACCCAGATAGCTGGGAAGCACTACTTGAAGAAAACCAGCAACAAGCGCCGATGTGGCTTCGTGTAAACCAAGCACAATTTAGCACGCAAGAATACAGCGACATGCTTAGCGCTAACGATATTGAACACACCTTAAACCCTGATTTTATTGATGGGATTAAGCTTGCCAAACCACGTGATGTATTTTCGTTACCTGAGTTTGATACAGGTGCATGTTCAGTACAAGATGCTGCCGCACAACTTGCAGCTCGCTTTTTAGAACCTAAAGCAGACGACTATATTTTGGATGCCTGCGCAGCCCCTGGCGGTAAAACATGTCATATTTTAGAGCTTGCTGATGCTGATGTACTTGCACTTGATAGCGACTCAACTCGCCTTGAACGTGTTAAGCAAAACTTAACTCGTATTGGCTTAGGTGCAGACCTACAATGTGGCGATGCATCGCAACCACATACCTGGTGGGATGAAAAATTATTTGATCGTATTTTACTTGATGTGCCTTGTTCGGCCACTGGCGTAATTCGCCGTCACCCTGACATAAAATGGTTACGTCGCGCATCAGATATCGAAGACTTAGCCAAGTTACAAAGCGATATTCTTGATAGCATTTGGCCACTGTTAAAACCAGGTGGCACATTGGTATATGCTACGTGTTCGGTTCTTCCACAAGAAAACCAACAGCAAGTTGCTAAGTTTTTAGCTAATAACGATGATGTAGAACATATACCTCTACACGAAAACGATACCGTAACAACGCCAGGTTTGCAGTTACTGCCCGGTGAAAGTGATGGATTTTATTACGCTAAGCTAGTTAAAAAAGCCTAATAGCCGTACACTAAATAGTTAGCCATTTATGAAACATTAAATGGCTATTTTTTTAATTAAATTATGATCAATACCACGGGTAAATAATGAAAATAATTATACTCGGTGCCGGGCAAGTTGGTGCTACGCTTGCTGAAAACTTAGTTGGCGAACAAAACGAAATTACCGTTGTTGATATAGACGGTAACCGATTACGTGAACTTCAAGATAAGTACGACTTACAAGGGGTTATGGGCCACAGTGCGCATCCTGATGTATTACGCCGTGCAGGTGCTGAAGATGCCGATATGATTATAGCGGTAACCAGTTCAGATGAAGTGAACATGGTTGCATGCCAAGTGGCGTACAGTATTTTTAAAACGCCCACTAAAATTGCCCGCATTCGCTCAGAGCAATATTTAAAATACCGCGAAAAACTATTTCAAAACGATGATTTACCAATCGATCATTACATTGCTCCCGAAGCACTGGTCACTAAGTATATTCGCCGTTTAATTGACTACCCTGGTGCTCTGCAAGTATTGCAGTTTGCTGATGGCATGCTCTCGTTAGTAGCCGTAAAAGCTTACTATGGCGGTTTACTTGTAGGTTATGCGTTATCTGCACTTAAAGAACATATTCCTAATGTAGAAACTCGTGTTGCCGCTATTTATCGTCAAGGTAAAGCAATAAAACCATTGGGTACCACCGTTATTGAAGCCGATGACGAAGTATTCTTTATTGCCGCTACAAAACATATACGCGCAGTAATGAACGAGCTACAAAAACTTGAGCGTTCGTACAAAAAAATTATGATAGCTGGTGGCGGTAACATTGGGGCAGGCCTTGCCCGCTCACTTGAAAAAAACCACACCGTTAAACTAATTGAACGCAGTAAAGAACGTGCTGAGCAACTCTCAGAAATGCTCGATAACACGGTCGTTTTTTGTGGTGACGCATCTGATCAAGAACTGCTCTCAGAAGAGCATATTGAACAAGTAGATGTGTTTATTGCCGTAACCAACGACGATGAAGCAAACATTATGTCAGCCATGCTTGCAAAACGTATGGGCGCACAGAAAACCATGGTGCTTATCCAGCGTGGTGCTTACGTTGATTTGGTACAAGGCGGCGAAATAGACATTGCCATATCGCCACAACAAGCAACAATATCAGCGTTATTAACGCACGTACGCCGTGGTGATATTGTTAATGTGTATTCACTGCGTAAAGGCGCAGCAGAAGCCATAGAAGCGGTAGCTCATGGTGATGAAAGCACATCTAAAGTGGTTGGTCGTGCGATTGCCGACATAAAACTTCCTGCGGGTACAACTATTGGCGCAATAGTACGTAATGACGATGTACTGATAGCCCACGATGATACAATTATTATGTCGGGCGATCATGTCATTATGTTTTTAATCGACAAAAAACATATTACCGTTGTAGAAAAACTATTCCAAGTAAGTGCTATATTCCTTTAACTAGTTACGCTAATTAGTTAATTTAAAATACAAAAAAGCCGCTGACTAAGGCGGCTTTAGTGGAGTATCTTCGAATATTGATTACTGTACCTTTGAAAACTCTTCTTTAGAGATTTCACCATTTCCATCAGTATCTAAATCATCAAAAATCTTCACAAGTTGAGGGTTAACCTTCGCTTCTTCCATTGTAATCGCACCGTCGCCATCTGCATCAAAAGAGGCAAAATCTACTGCAGCATATGCTGCTGATGAAGATGCTAAAACGATAACTGCAAGTGTTGTATTGAATGTTTTCATAATAATATTCCTAGTAATATGGGAAGTCCTTTTCAAAGATCCCTGACTGTGAAAAATGTTTAATCTGAAAAAAGATTAGTAATTAGCGAATTCTTCTTTAGAAAGCTCGCCGCTACCGTCGGTATCTAGCTCAATAAATTCAGCCATTAAATCGGTATCGACAGCCGCTTCGCTTGGGCTAATTGTGCCGCTACCATCGATATCAAGGCTGTCAAAATCTGATGCTGCAAATGCAGCTGAAGAAGATGCTAGTACTATAAGTGCTAATGCTTTATTTAAATGTTTCATAACTTAATCCTTCAATGTTCTATCAAAAAAATTGCTTCGTTTAACTTAAAACGTAATTTTTCACTTCCTTGTTATCCTCTTTCGTAAGCTCCCTTGCCTACTTAGGTTGTCTTTGGCAACTCAGGATAAATACTTTTTAATTAAGCTTCTGAAAATTCTTCTTTTGATAACTCACCATTTTGGTCAGTATCAAGCTCAGAAAACATGCTCATTAATTTTGCGTCTACTGATGCTTCTGCTTGGCTAATTGTGCCACTGCCGTCTACATCAAGTGTGTCAAAATCTGTTGCTGCAAAAGCGGCTGAAGAAGATGCAATAGCGATAAGTGCTAAAGTTTTATTAATGCTTTTCATAATATGTATCCTTCAAATTTATGTGTGTGCGATTAAGTATTTCACTTTGAACCACGATTTCGTTCAGTACACCCTGACTATTACAACTTAAATGCCAACATTGAAAAGACATTAACTTTCAATAAGTTAAAAATAAAACGTACAATAATTAGGAATTTTCAGAGTCATTACTGTTGCCTTTTCGCAACACGCTTTAGAGGTAAAGAACTAAAGTTATTAAAAACAAATAGTTATGTTTATATAAAAAGATACATTTTAAAATGTAGAGCTATAAAAGGAGGGATTTTAAAAAACAATTCAGGTTAATTTTAACGAAGTAGCTATAACAACAAAAAACAAGCCATAACAAACAATACGTAAAACACTGTTTTATTTGAATAATATTTTTAATTATATAAAAACAAAAAATACTTTATAAATATCCGCTTAAAACGCCATTTTGTTGCAAATAAGCGAAAAACGATTTATTCAACGGTGGGCTCAAGCGCAGATGGGTCTATAAAATGCTCTTTCATAAAGGTTTTCATTTCATCCTCGCTTGCTAGTAGCTTAATTCCGCAGTGCACACCTGCGGCATGCTCTTTAACACTGCAAATTTCACCTTCAAAATCGTTATCACTACTATTGAGTACGACAGTGCATTGCATATCTTTAATACCTTCAGCTTGCTGATCGCCTCTAATATCAAACATTACACCAGTGAGTGAAATGTCCTTAATAAGGCCTTCAAGTACCCTATCGTCACTTAGTTTTAGCTTTGCAGGTAATAAGGTAGGTATGCGTGTTTGCGAGCGTAGCGCAAATAACTGCACTTGCTTAGGAAAATTAATAAAGACGAGTTTAGCGGGATGAGAGGCTACTGACATAATTTGTTGGCGAAACGCAATAACTTGCCCACCACTACCTTCAATAAGCGCTCTTACAACAACCATTACGCCATCACGTAAATAGTCACTCGCTGCAGGTAAACGCTTAGCATTGGGATAATTTAAAATAATAAACTGTTTATCGAGTAAACCAACTAATTCAGTTTTAACACGCTTACTGCTTGTAGGTGTTAATATTTCTAGGTCGACTAAGCTGCCTACACTTATATGCTTTAGCTTTTCTAAATTTGTTGGCATATCCCTTTTTCCAATATTTTGTAATTTAAAACTTAAGCCGCTCGTTTATCCACGCCAAAAAGTAGGCGTAAATAACACTAATAAAGTAAATATTTCTAGGCGACCAAACACCATTGCAATGGTAAGCAACCATTTAGCTCCATCTGTTATAGCACCATAATGCGACGCTACATCCCCTAAACCAGGCCCTAAGTTATTTAAACAAGCCGCAGTGGCTGAGAACGCAGTTATGTTATCCATACCCGTGCCCATAAGCGCTAACATAATAATAATAAATACAAGCGCATATGCAGAGAAAAATCCCCACACGGCTTCTACTACTTTATCTGGCAACGCCTTACGACCCAGCTTGATTGAATATATAGCACGAGGATGCACTAAACGATTGAGCTCACGCACGCCCTGCAAATAAAGTAAAAATACGCGGACTACTTTCATGCCACCACCGGTAGAGCCTGCACAGCCACCAATAAAGCTCGAAAATATAAGTAAAATAGGTAAAAACAATGGCCATGTTGAAAAGTTATCAGTAGCAAAGCCTGCTGTTGTACTCATTGAAACAGCTTGAAATAACGCCTGATCTAGGGTTTCGTCGCCATTAGCAAATATTTCGTTAGAGGAAAGTACGGTAAAACAAATAACCACCAGCGCTAATTGAATACACAAAAACACCTTAAACTCTGGGTCTCTAATATAAACTTGTATATTTCGGCTCGCCACTGCGGCGTAATGCAGGGAGAAGTTAACAGCGGCAATAATTAAAAAGAACACACAAATAAAGTTAATTACAGGGCTGTCAAAGTGCCCCATGGAGGCGTCGTAAGTAGAAAAACCACCTATCGCCACCGTTGAGAATGCATGGCATATAGCATCAAACCACTCCATTCCCGCAGCCCAATAAGCCAGCATACAAGTAATAGTCAACGACACATAAATATACCAAAGGTGCTTTGCAGTATCGGCAATTCGCGGGGTCATTTTAGAATCTTTTACAGGCCCTGGTATTTCAGCGCGGTACAACTGCATACCACCAACACCTAGCATTGGGAGTATAGCAACAGCGAGTACGATTATACCCATACCGCCAAACCACTGGAGTTGCTGGCGATAAAACAATACCGACTTGGGTAAATACTCAATACCGGTAAGCACCGTAGCGCCGGTGGTTGTTAAGCCAGAAAATGCTTCAAATACCGCATCGGCGAGCGATAAGTTAGGTTCTTGTAAAAAGATAAGCGGCAAGGACGCAAACGCCCCAAGTACCAGCCAAAACAAAACAACAATTAAAAAGCCTTCACGTGCTTTTAAATCACCGTTTTCATGGCGGTTTGGGTAATAAGCCATCATGCCAATAACAACACTAAAGATAAATGCTAAAACAAAAGGAACACCACCACCGTCTTTGTATATTAAAGACACCAGTGCCGGAGGCACCATGGTAATACTAAACAGCGCAACAAGTTGGCCAAGAATTTTTATGATGGTACGAAATTGCATTTAGCTTGTCGCTTTTATTATTAGTAAATTCAGGCTGAGTAGTATCAACCAAATTAAATAGGGTCAGTATGCATTATATGCAATTTGTGTAGGTTATTACTCTTTAATAGTTAACTCAACTGCGCCGTGACTTAAATCAAAAATATCTTTGATTGCTTGCTGAGCTTTACGGCTATCGATTGTAATCACCCACTCAATATTAGCAGTAAATTGCTTATCAATATTAAGCACTTGATACTTTGTTTTTAATAACTGCTCAATCGCGCCTTGCATGCTGTACTCACTACTCCCAGTAATTTCAACGCTGGGAACTTTAAGCACCGTTTGCAATTTTACTAGTGCATTATTTAATGAGCCACCATAAGCACGTACTAGCCCGCCGGTGCCTAATTTTATGCCGCCAAAATAACGTGTCACCACGGCAGTGATTTCGCCAAGGCCCGAACCCACCAGCACATTTAACATAGGTTTCCCCGCAGTGCCATTAGGTTCACCATCATCCGAAAAACCATAAACATGGCTGCCACCAGGATTGCCTGCCACATGTGCCCAGCAGTTATGACGTGCATCGCTATACTTTTCTTCAATGCTTTTAATAAATGTTTTTGCTGAATTTAAATCGGGGGTGTGTGCAATGTGGACTATAAACGTACTTTTTTTTATTTCTTCTTGATGAAAAACGTCAGCAGCAGGATATTTATATTCAGACATATTAAGAGCTCAATTAAAAATGGGGCCTAAAGGCCCCGTTCATATGCATATTTTAACGTTTATTCGCTAACTCGTCTTTATAGAAATTAATCGAGTTCTAAATTACGCGTCATATTCTCTAGGCTATCTTCGTGAACAATAATGTTATCTTCAATACGAATGCCGCCAAATGGTTTAAATGACTCTACCTTTTCCCAGTTAATAAACTGCTTATTATCGGTTTGCGCTAAATCACCAAGCAGTGAATCAATAAAGTATAAACCTGGCTCAATAGTAAACACTTGGTTTTTTTCGATCAGGCGAGTACAACGCAAGAACGGATGCCCTTCAGGCGATGGTTGATGTGTGCCCTTTTCGTCACTCATAAAACCGCCCATATCATGCACTTGTAAACCTAGGTGATGTCCTAGTCCATGCGGGAAGAAAGTAGATGTAATTTTACGCTCAACAATTTCCTCCGCGGGTAGGTTAACAATTTTAAAGTCACTAAGTATTTGTGCGATACGATTATGACATTCAACGTGTAAATCACCATAAAGCATACCCGGCTTTAAACCTTTACCTAACTCGATTTGTTGAACAGTCATCGCTTGCACAAGCTCAGCAAACTCACCCTGCTTTTTAAAATCATACGTACGAGTAATATCAGCAGCGTAACCATTAAAGTTTGCACCGGCATCAATTAAAAATGAGTTGTGGGTGTGTGGCACTTTTGGATCAAAGTGCGTGTAGTGCAAAATAGCGCAGTTTTCGTTAAGCGCAACAATGTTGCCGTACGGCATTTCATTTTCGCTTTGACGTGTCGCCATTAAGTACGCTTGCTGAATGTCGAACTCGCTACCACCATTAAAGAATGTATCGCGTGCAGCTTTATGCCCATCTACTGCAATGCGGTTAGCGTTGCGTAAACATTCAAGTTCGTACTGGGTTTTATAAGCGCGGTGGTAATGAAAATAGTTAAGTACAGGCTCAGGGTTCATAATACTAAAACCAAGTGCTTGCGCTACTTCAATGTATTCACCCATGTAAGCATATTTAGCTTTATCGTATGGTAATAACTTTTCTACTTGATCAGGCTGAAGTAGTAGCTCTATATCAAAGTACTCTGCCCAAAAGTCGCGAGGCTCGTCTGGTACTTTATGCCAAAAATCTACCGGGCGATAAAATATGAGTTTTGGCTTGTCGCAGCCATTTACCACAATCCAGCAATGAGGATTATCAATAACCGGTAACCATGCTTTAAACTGTGGATTAACTTTAAATGGATAATACATATCATCTAAAAACTGGCGCTTAGCTTGGCCTGAATGAATTACTAATCCTTCTAACCCTTCGCTATTACAAATTGTACGAGTACGCTGTTGCAGTGTTGCAATATGTTCGGCGTATAAAACGGCTAATTTATCCATTGTTAATCCATCTGTTAAATTTAACTTGCTATGAGTCTATCACTTATACCAATTGCATTAAATTAATGATCTATTATAGCGATAAGAAAATAGCTTAATAACAAGGCTAAAATTATGATACATAGTTGTTCTATATAAATAATTTTTAACGCAGTTATTGAGTTATTTAATACGCTAGAATGATCATGTTTTTAATAAAATTGGTATGACCCTCAGCGCTCAAAAAAGGGGGATATTTAACATGTAAACATCCCCCTTATTAATACCTATACCTATCGTGTTAAGTTATTGGTCGACTGGTATCATATATTCAACCGCCCATTTTCATTTCGAGTAGCGGCGCTAATACATTACCTTCTCGGCCCATTCTTGTATGGTAAACCTGCCTGTACGCAAATACATTTTTTACGTAATCGCGGGTTTCGCGATACGGAATAAGCTCTACCCATAACTCAGCCGGAATAGCGTCATCAGGTAACCAACGCTTTATACGGTGATAACCCGCATTATAAGAAGCCGTAGCCAGCACTTCATTGCCATGGTTTTTCTTTTTTAAGTATTGTAAGTAACTCGTACCCAACCTAATATTTGTTTTAGGTTGATATAAACGACTACTTGTCACACTGCCTTTATTTACATACTCAGCAGTACTTGGTAATAACTGCATTAAACCACGCGCATTAGCATGCGAGCGTGCATCTGGCGCAAAAGAGCTTTCGCGCCTCGCAATAGCAATACTCCAAGCAACATCTATCTTGCTACGTTTACTGTAGCGCTCAAAAACATCTTGAAACGCAAACGGAAAACGTTGCTCTACGTTATCCCATGCTTTAATTTTTGCTAAAGTAAAAATAGTACTGTCGTGCCAGCCTAAATCGGTAGATAACTGTGATGCTGCCAGCTTTTCTTCATCGCTGGAGGTATCCGTTAGGTAATTCCATTCACGGCGTGCCGACGTAAAGCGCTCAATATCATAAAGTGCTTTTGCACGCTTAAAGCCTGGTGCATTACTCACTTTATCTACAAGTACCTTATCGACTGCTAAAGGCTGATTATTTAAATCAACGGGCAACCCCAAACGTGCTGCGGCTAAAAAGCCGTAATAATCACGATTAGCCGCTACTTTTTTCCAAATGTCGTCTGCTTTTTGTTGCTCGCCACGTTGTGCATAGCTATAAGCTAACCAATATTGCTGACCAAGACTTAAATTTTCTTTACCTGTAAAAAATGCAGCAATCCCTTCCCAATCTTGGGTTTTGAGCATATTGCCCAGTTGCCACTGAATAAGCTTGCTGTCTAGTCGCTCTTTTGGCACTTTATTTAGCCAAAAGCTCGCTTGTTTATGCCCGCTAGAGGCAAGTGACAATGCAAAAGTGTAATACACATCCGCTTTTTCTTCATCGCTGTACTTAAATATTTTTTCTAGCTTTTCCCATGCTTTTAAAGCTAGCTCTTTATCGCGCCAAACCAAACGCTTAACACCATAGATAGCTATTTGCCCTTCTTTAGCCGACTTGTTTTTATATCTATATAATCCAGCGGCTGCGCTTGGATCTTTTCGCACTTTTAAATATAAGTCAGCTAAGTAACGCTCCTTACTTGGTAATAAAGTTTTTAAGTAAGGTAATAAGCTTTGCGTTCCGCCTTGTGCAGCAAGTGTTACACGCTTCCAAACCGTTTCTTCTTTCATGTAGCCTTTTTTACGCCACGTAGAAAATAAACTATCACAACCATTAGGTTGCGATTTACCTACAGCCCATAAGTCGGTCACCTGATTTAGAATTGCCTTTTCGGGCGCACCTAAATCAAGCTGAAAATCTAAATAAGTACAAGTAAGCTCCGTATTAGACGTTTCACGATAGTTGCGGATATACGCCGCCTTTTCGTTGTTATCTTTTAAATACTCTAACCACGCTTTACGGACCGGCCACTCAAGCGGCGTATGCTGGTATATATTTAAATATTCTTCTATTTCTGCCTGATGTTTAATGCTCGGATGGCGTTGCCAATACGTTTTTTCAACATAAGGTTTTAACGGATGATTTAGGTTACTAACCGCTTGTTTAAAGTCTTGGTAACTGCCGTACCTTACTTTTTTTTCGGCATCTAAAAATGCATCGTTATCGTTACTTGCCTCGGCAGAATGAAGAGGAAAAATGAATGCAGCTGCCGCAACACTTAGTAAATATTTTTTCATAATGTCCTTTAATAAAAATTAAAGTTGTGAATAAAAACTTTTCAACCACCTTAGCACCAAACCAGCTATATTTTAACCAGTCGATTGTAACCGAGTTAAATTTTTCGTTGCATTTTTAATTTAAAGCAAGCACACTGATTGAAATGCAAACTCATCGTACCAGTCTTAGTTCGTCAACTAGGGAGAATAATAATGTTATATAAAAGCGATTCCTTTGAAGTTAGCTTCCTAAAGGAAAACATCGCCGAGTTTAAGTTTTGTGTTGCAGGTTCTGTAAACACACTATCTCAAAAAACTCTTTCAGATTGCGCAGCAGCATTAAAAGAATTAGCCGCCAATACTGATATCAAAGGCATGATTTTTACCAGTGATAAAGACCACTTTATTATTGGTGCCGATATCTTCGAATTTTTACCTACATTTACTAAACCTGAAGAAGAATTAGTAGTGTGGATCAAAAACGCAACCGACGTTTTTGATGCAATTGAAGATTTACCATTCCCAACTCTAAGCGCTATAAACGGTATGGCACTTGGCGGTGGTTGTGAGTGGGCACTTGCTACCGATTATCGTGTGGCAAGCGAAACAGCTAAAATGGGCCTACCAGAAGTTAAACTTGGCATAATGCCAGGGTTTGGTGGCACAGTGCGCTTACCACGTATCATTGGCGCCGATAACGCGATGATGTGGATTACCTCAGGCGCAGAAAACCGCGCAGCAGATGCCCTTAAAGTAGGTGCGTTTGACGCGGTAGTTAGTGCTGACAAACTTTTAGAGTCAAGTGTATCAACACTTGAACTGGCGATTGCTGGCAAGCTAGATTGGCAAGCAAAACGCAACGTAAAACTACAGCCACTTAAATTAAACCGTGTTGAGCAAGGCATGAGCTTTGCTATGGCAGAAGGTATGGTAATGGGTAAAACCAAAGGCCACTATCCTGCACCGGTTATGGCTGTACGTACTATTAAAGCAGCGGCAAACTGTACTCGCGATGAAGCAATGGCAATCGAAAACGCTAACTTTGCTAAATTAGCACGTACACCAGAAGCAGCAGCACAAACTGGTATATTCCTAGCTGATCAATACATTAAAGGTAAAGCACGTAAATTTGCTAAGCACAGCGATGTAGAAATTAAACAAGCCGCTGTATTAGGTGCTGGTATTATGGGTGGCGGTATTGCATACCAGTCTGCTTATAAAGGCACACCTATTATAATGAAAGACATCCAACAAGATGCGCTTGATTTAGGTATGGGTGAAGCATCTAAATTGTTAGGTGCAAAAGTTAAGCGTGGCCACATGCCAATGGAAAAAATGTTGGCAACACTTAGCAAAATTAAACCAACACTTAACGAGTCAGACCTACAAAGTGCCAACATCATTGTTGAAGCCGTTGTAGAAAACCCTAAAGTTAAGCAAGCAGTACTCGCTGATCTTGAAAAAAACATGCCAGAAGGCACTGTACTTACTTCAAATACATCGACTATTTGTATTGATTTACTAGCACAAGCGCTAGATAAGCCAGAAAATTTCTGTGGTATGCACTTTTTCAATCCAGTGCCAAAAATGCCATTAGTAGAAATTATCCGTGGCGCAAAAACCTCAGATAAAACTATTAATGCAGTAGTTGATTACGCGCTTAAATTAGGTAAATCGCCAATTGTTGTTAACGATTGCCCAGGTTTTTTTGTAAACCGTGTTTTATTCCCTTACTTTGCAGGTTTTAGCAAATTAGTGGTTGAAGGCGCTAACTTTGCAAAAGTAGATAAAGTAATGGAAAACGTATTTGGCTGGCCTATGGGTCCGGCTTACCTACTTGATGTTGTAGGTATTGATACAGCGTTTCATTGTACTGGCGTAATGGCTGACGGTTTCCCTGAGCGTATGGCGCGTGCTGATAAAGACCCTGTGACTATTTTTGCCAACGAAAAACGTTTTGGTCAAAAGAACAAAGCCGGTTTTTATAAATACGAAACAGATCGTCGCGGTCGTCTTAAAAAGTCTCATGACGAGACAGCAATTGAGCTATTAAGCCCAATTACAGACGCACCAAAAGAATTTGATAAACAAGAAATCATCGACCGTTGTATGATTCCAATGATTAACGAAGTGCTACTGTGTTTGCAAGAAGGCATTGTTGCCTCGCCGCAAGAAGCAGATATGGCATTAGTTTACGGTGTTGGTTTCCCTCCATTTAGAGGCGGCGCGTTCCGTTACTTAGATCAAACTGGTTTAGCTAACTTTGTTGCAGCAGCAGACAAATACGCTCACCTAGGTGCGATTTACCAAGTATCTGAACAAACTCGCAAGTGGGCCGAAGAAGGTCGTGTTTTCTATAAGGTGGAAGGTTAATATCATGAATAATCCAGTAATTGTAGATTGTATCCGCACACCAATGGGTCGCTCTAAAAGTGGTGTATTCAAACATAAACGTGCAGAAGACTTAAGCGCACATTTAATGAAAGGCTTACTAGATCGCAACCCTGCAGTTGATCCTGCATCAATTGACGATATTTATTGGGGTTGTGTACAGCAAACATTAGAGCAAGGCTTTAACGTAGCACGTAACGCATCATTGCTTGCCGGTATTCCGCACAGCGTTCCTGCTGTTACGGTTAACCGTTTATGTGGCTCTTCTATGCAAGCATTGCATGACGCAGCACGCGCAATAATGACAGGCGCTGGCGACACTTACCTAATTGGTGGTGTTGAGCACATGGGTCACGTACCTATGACTCACGGCAACGACTTTCACCCAGGCTTAGCAACATCAATTGCACAAGCGTCTGGCTCTATGGGCTTAACAGCAGAATACCTTGCAACGCTTCATGGCATTAGCCGTGAGCAACAAGATGAATTTGCTTACCGTTCACATCAACGTGCACAAGCTGCAACTGTTGAAGGCCGCTTCCGTCGCGAAATTTTAGCAATGGAAGGTCACGATGCAGATGGTTCGCTTATCTTAGTTGAAGACGACGAAGTAATTCGCCCAGAAACAACAGTAGAAGGTCTATCAAAGCTTCGCCCAGTATTTAATCCTGCATCAGGTACGGTAACAGCCGGTACGTCTTCAGCACTTTCTGACGGCGCATCTGCAATGTTAGTAATGAGCGAAGAAAAAGCAAAAGAACTTGGTTTACCAATTCGTGCGCGCATTAAAGCAATGGCAGTCGCTGGTTGCGATCCATCAATTATGGGTTACGGCCCAGTACCAGCAAGTAAAAAAGCACTTGCTCAAGCCGGTATTACAATTGATGACCTAGGCGTAGTAGAACTTAATGAAGCCTTTGCAGCACAATCATTACCTGTAATGAAAGATTTAGGGTTAATGGATGTTGTTGACGAAAAAGTGAATTTAAATGGCGGCGCAATCGCACTTGGTCACCCACTGGGTTGTTCGGGTTCGCGTATTAGCACATCGCTTATTCACTTAATGGAAGACAAAAATGTACGATACGGTTTAGCAACTATGTGTATTGGTTTAGGCCAAGGCATTGCCACTGTATTTGAACGTGTTCAAGACTAACTATTAGCTTAAACATGTAAACCATCTTGGTGATTAAAAAGGCGAACTGATGCAAATCAGTTCGCCTTTTTTTATTGTGCCACCAGCTAAATGAATAATGTGATCGGGTGTATTAAATTTAAGCCAGATTATTTATTACTTTATTGAGCTGATTCGTTATATGCAAAATAGTTAACCCACAGGTTTATTTGCGCTAAACTACCCGACCTAACCAAGCCGCGACTATTTTTACAGGTAACTTTTTATGAGCTTTGATAACCCCGATCACCAATTAGATGCCATGGGCCTTCGCTGCCCAGAACCTGTAATGATGATTCGCGCTGCTATTCGCAAAATTAATGAAGGCGAAACACTGCTTATCATTGCCGACGACCCATCAACCACCCGCGACATTCCCAGCTTTTGTACGTTTATGGATCACACGCTGGTGGCTACAGACGCCGATGAAGCACCGTATAGGTATGTGGTGAAGAAAGGATTATAAGCTTGTTTATATATTTACTAAAGCCAATATGCTTAAGAGAAAAGCTATAGAAAACAAAACCACACATGAAAGCATGGAGGACTCTTTTGAAAAATAAAAATCCTCCGTCATATTCTTTTCACCTTTAACAGCTGATAGCTTTAATACCCCACCAAATGCACATAATCCACCCAGTATAAATAAAACTATTGAACCTGATATCGACCATATATAACAAAGCATAGCCATCCCAAATGTGAGTAATGGGGTCAATAAAAACACATAATGGCCTGTTTCGCCCAATCCTTTAAAAATGAATGCGTTCAATTTTTGGTCTTTCTTTAATCCTACTGTTAGCAAGGTATTCCAAATTAAACTTAACCCAAATAGATAAGTAGATATACCCATCAAACCTTTATCAACATTTGAAAAGCTAGGCAGCGCTAAAAAGTAAGCAAAACTTGCTCCTGCAGCTATCGAGTAATTAATCCAATTTTCATCATTTATCCTCTCTGATCCCACTAGAAATTTCCTTATAAATAATATTTATACTTACTATTTAGATAACGTATGAAATATAAAGAAAGAGTTACTTCTTCGTTATCGTCACTTTCGGCTTATCGTAGTCACTGTAATCAATGCTGACTATGTATGTGCCTTTTATTGCAGGTGAGTAACTGAAGTAATTATAAATAGTATTACAGTCGGCAAGCGCTGGTTGGCCAAGTGTTAGTTTTTGCCCTTCAGGTTGTGCGTCGCTATAGCCACAGTTGTAGCCTTCACTAAAATCGGCATCGGCTATTTTAAACTCGTATACTTTACCTGGCGTACTAAATTTAACTTCTGCTTGGTAGAGCGCAGGACCTACTGGCATAAATTGATACTGAGGTTCAGCATCCCAAAGCGTAAAGTCGCCTCTTAAGTAAATGGTTTTATCTAGCTCTTGTTGTGGCAGTACGTCGTTAATAGAAATTTGGCTAGTACAGGCTGTAAGTAAGCCGGCAATAGCAAGGGTTAAAATTCGTTTCATTGGGTTCATCAATAGGTATCCTTTACGTTCTGTGAAAACTAAAAAGCCAGCAAATCGCTGGCTTTTTAAATTGCTAAGTTAGCTTATTTTTGTAACACAGAAATATCTGCAATACCTAAAAACAATCCGCTTAGCTGGCTTAATAGCGCAAGACGATTTTGCTTAACAGCTTCATCGTCGGCCATAACCATTACGTTGTCAAAAAAGTTATCAACACTTTCACGAATACCCGCCAATTGGCTTAATGCTTCTTGGTAGTTTCCATCTGCGTAAAGTGGTGCAAGGTCAGTGGCAAATTTTGCTACTTGTGATGCCAATACTTTTTCGGCGTCGTCGCTTAATAAGCTCTCATCAACACTACCTTGGCTGGTAATGTCGTTTTTAGCCAGAATGTTACCTACACGCTTATTAGCTGCTGCAAGCGCTTCTGCTGCGTCTAATGTACGGAAGTGGCTTACGGCTTTAACACGGCGGTCAAAATCAACAGGTTTAGTCGGACGACGTGCAAGCACTGCTTGAATTACGTCTACTTCAATACCTTCGTCTTGATACCAAGCACGGAAGCGCCCTAGCATAAACTCAAATACGTCAGTTGATACATTTAAGTTAGTTAACTTGTCGCCAAACAATGTTTGCGATTTAGCTACTAGGTCTAAAATATCAAGTGGTAGTTCTTTTTCTACCATGATGCGCAGTGCACCAATAGCAGCACGACGAAGAGCAAATGGGTCTTTGTCACCTTTAGGTGCTTGGCCTATACCAAAAATACCCACCAGCGTGTCAAACTTATCAGCAATCGCTACTGCGCAGCTAATTAAGTTTGTTGGTAAGTTATCCCCTGCAAAGCGTGGCATGTACTGCTCGTTTTGCGCTACGGCTACATCTTCGGCTTCACCATCGTGGCGAGCGTAATGCATTCCCATTACACCTTGCACGTCGGTAAATTCCATAACCATTTCAGTCATTAGGTCAGTTTTACTTAATAAGCCTGCACGCTGTGCTAGGTCTTTATCAGCACCTAATTGCTCAGCAATATAACCTGCAAGTTCACTAATGCGCTGAGACTTATCTTTAAGCGTACCAAGTTGCTTTTGGAACAATACGCTATCAAGCGACTCTAATCGGCTTTCTAGGGTTTTCTTTTTATCTGTTTCAAAGAAGAACTGTGCATCGGCTAAACGCGGGCGCACTACTTTTTCGTTACCAGAAATAACCACACTTGGATCTTTACTTTCGATGTTAGATACAAACAAAAACTTATTTAAAAGTTTGCCGTTTTGATCTAATAACGGGAAATATTTTTGATCGTCTTTCATGGTGTAAATTAACGCTTCGGCTGGTACATCTAAAAATGCTTCTTCAAATGTTGCCGTTAAAGTAACTGGCCACTCTACAAGTGATGTTACTTCTTCTAGTAAATCTTCATCCATTGCAACAACAGCGTTAACTGCGCTTGCAGCCTCTTCTATTTGTGCTCGAATTTGCGCTTTACGTTGCTCGTAATCAGCAATAACGTAAGCAGATTTAAGTACGTCAAAAACGTCATCTGCATGGTTAATGCTAATTTTTTCTGGGTGATGGAAACGATGACCCTGAAGCTGGTTAGTTATTTGCTTACCAAGAATTTCGCCTTCAAGTAGCTCATCACCAAATAAAATAGTTACTGTATGCACAGGGCGAATAAATTGTGTTTTATTCGCGCCCCAACGCATTGGTTTAGGGATTGGTAATTTACTTAACGCTTTAGTGATAGCATCTGTCATTAGCGTTTTAGTTTCTTGCCCTGCTACTTTAGCAATGTGCAATAACCAAGCGCCTTTATCGGTTTCAAGTGTTTGTGCGTCTTTTACTTCAATACCACAACCACGTGCCCAACCCATTGCTGCTTTTGTTGGGTTACCTTCGCTGTCAAACGCTGCCTTTGTTGCTGGGCCACGCTTTTCAACTTCTTTGTCTTGTTGTTTAGCTTCAAGCGCTTTTACTTGTAAACCCAAACGACGAGGCGATGCATACCAGCTTACGCCTTGGTGTGCTAATTCTAATGTTTCTAGCTCTTGAGTTAAGTTTGCAGCAAAGGCTTCTGCTAATTTACGCAGTGCTTTTGGTGGTAACTCTTCTGTGCCAATTTCTACTAATAAATTTTGTGCTGACATTTTACTTATCCTTACACAGCGGGAAACCAAGCGCTTCACGTTTGTCATAGTAACTTTGTGCACACGCTTTTGATAACGCACGAACGCGTAAAATATAACGCTGACGTTCGGTTACCGAAATTGCGTGGCGTGCGTCTAGTAAGTTAAATGCGTGCGATGCTTTCATTACTTGCTCGTATGCAGGTAGTGGTAAGTTAGCTTCAATTAACTTTTGGCTTTCTGCTTCACACTTATCAAACTGTGCAAATAAGTCTTCTACGTTTGCATGTTCAAAATTATAAGTAGATTGCTCTACTTCATTTTGATGGAACACGTCGCCGTATGTTACGCGCCCTAGTGGACCGTCTGCCCATACTAGGTCGTAAATGCTATCTACGCCTTGAATGTACATTGCTAAACGCTCTAGGCCGTAAGTAATTTCGCCTGTTACTGGTGAGCACTCTAAGCCACCCACTTGTTGAAAGTAGGTAAACTGCGTTACTTCCATGCCGTTTAACCAAATTTCCCATCCCAAGCCCCATGCGCCTAGCGTAGGTGATTCCCAGTTATCTTCTACAAAGCGAACTTCGTGAGTAAGGGTATCAATACCCATTGCCGCTAATGAGCCTAAGTAAAGCTCTTGGATGTTATCTGGCGATGGCTTTAAAACTACTTGGAATTGGTAGTAATGTTGTAGGCGATTTGGGTTTTCACCATAGCGGCCATCCGTAGGACGACGACACGGCTGAACGTACGCGCTCGACATTGGCTCTGGACCAATAGACTTTAAAAATGTTTGCGGGTGAAATGTCCCGGCGCCCACTTCCATATCAAGTGGTTGAATAATGACACAGCCTTGCTGCGCCCAATAATCCTGTAAAGCCAGGATCAAACCTTGAAAGGTTTTTACGTCATATTTTTGCATATTTGGCTTTTTACTATCTAAGAAGTAGCGTGAAAATTACCCTTAGTATACCGTGTGTACACTCAGGTTTTAAGCAGTTTGTGTAATTGAAAAAATAAAAAAGGAGCCATTAGGCTCCTTTTTCGGTGTAAGTAATATTTTTACACGTCTAGATTAACTACGCGTAGAGCGTTAGTTTCGATAAACTCTCTACGAGGCTCTACTTGATCACCCATTAAGGTGGCAAATAATTGATCCGCGCCAACAGCATCTTCAATCGTTACTTGTAACATACGACGAGCACTAGGATCCATTGTTGTTTCCCAAAGCTGGCTTGGGTTCATTTCACCCAGTCCTTTATAGCGTTGAATGTAGATCCCGCGCTTAGATTCTGTGATCAACCATTCCAAAGCATCCACAAAGTTATCAACAGGTTTTGTTTTCTCACCACGTTGAATATAAGCACCTTCTTTTAGGATGTTTGCAATGTTAGTACCAGTCACAGCAATGCGTTGGTAGTCACGTGATGCAATAAAGTCATAATGAAGTACATGTGCTTTATCAACACCGTGCTGACGAATATTCACAACCGGGTAATACATATTACGCTCAGCGTCAAACTCTGTGCCTGCATGGAAAATAGTTGCATCTTCATCACGTGCAATCAGGTCATCAACTAACTCTTTTGTCCAAGCAATTACTTTAGCTTCGTCAGAAAGGTCATCAGTTTTCAACTCTGTTTGGTAGATTAAGCGTTCCATTACCGTGTTAGGATATTTACGCTTTAAACGCTCAATAACCTTAACTGTATTTTGGTAATCGTGAACGACTTTCTCTAGCGCTTCACCTTCTAGCGCAGAAGCATCTGCACTTGGATATAAAGCAGCATTATTAAGTGCAAGCGACGTTAAGTACTCTACTAATGCTGGATCATCTTTAATATAACGCTCTTGCTTACCTTTTTTCACTTTATAAAGTGGTGGTTGAGCAATATAAATATAACCGCGTTCTACAATTTCAGGCATTTGACGATAGAAGAATGTTAGTAGTAACGTACGAATGTGAGAACCATCCACGTCCGCATCGGTCATGATGATGATACGGTGATAACGTAATTTCTCAGGGTTATATTCGTCACGACCAATACCACACCCTAATGCAGTAATTAGTGTTGCTACTTCTTGCGAAGATAACATTTTATCAAAACGTGCTTTTTCTACGTTTAATATTTTACCTTTAAGCGGAAGAATAGCTTGGTTTTTACGGTTACGTCCCTGCTTGGCTGATCCGCCAGCAGAGTCCCCTTCCACTATATATAGTTCAGATTGGGCTGGGTCTTTTTCTTGGCAATCAGCTAGCTTACCAGGTAAGCCTGCTAAGTCCATTGCACCTTTACGTCGTGTCATTTCACGGGCTTTACGCGCCGCTTCACGAGCACGTGAGGCATCAATAATCTTACCTACAACAATTTTGGCATCAGTTGGGTTTTCTAGTAAAAACTCAGTGAATTTTTCAGCCATTGCTTGTTCAACCGCAGATTTAACTTCACTTGATACTAGCTTGTCTTTAGTTTGTGATGAGAACTTAGGATCAGGAACTTTAACACTAACAACAGCCGTTAAGCCTTCACGGGCATCATCACCGGTAGCATTGCTGGTTGTTTTAGCTTTTTTGTTAAAGCCTTCTTTTTCCATGTAGTTATTAAGTGTACGTGTTAGCGCTGATCTAAAACCGGCTAAGTGAGTACCACCATCACGTTGTGGAATATTATTTGTGAAACAGTAAATGTTTTCTTGGTATGCATCATTCCACTGCATTGATACTTCAACACTAATACCATCTTCTTCACGTTCGTGAGTAAAATGGAACACACCTTTATGTATAGGTGTTTTATTACGGTTTAAGTATTCTACGAAAGCTTGAATACCGCCTTCATATTTAAAGTGGTCAGATTTATTTTCTTCACGCTCATCATTTAAGATGATGCTCACACCTGAGTTTAGGAATGAAAGCTCGCGTAAACGCTTAGCTAAAATGTCGTAATGAAAATCTAAATTTGTGAATGTTTCAGCGCTTGGCCAAAAACGTAATTCTGTACCAGTTGTTTCTGAGTCACCAATTACAGCTAAAGGTGCATCTGGAACACCCATAGTATAAAACTGCTCATGAAGCTTTCCTTCACGACGAACAGTCAGTTTTAGTTTTTCTGAAAGTGCATTTACAACAGAAACACCAACACCGTGTAAGCCACCTGATACTTTATAAGAGTTATCATCAAACTTACCACCGGCATGAAGTACCGTCATAATAACTTCGGCTGCAGATACGCCTTCTTCTTCATGGATAGAAGTTGGGATACCACGACCGTTATCTCGAACTGAGACAGAACCGTCTAAGTGAATCGTTACATAAATATCATCACAATGACCTGCTAAGGCTTCATCGATCGAGTTATCAACGACCTCAAACACCATGTGGTGTAAGCCTGTGCCATCATCGGTGTCCCCAATATACATTCCAGGACGCTTTCTTACTGCGTCTAATCCTTTAAGTACTTTAATACTCGACGAGTCATAATTCTCAGACATGGTTAATCCCACTTATCTTGTTATTAGGTTGCCATGTTTCACGTGGAACATTTGTAGTTCTCGTTGCATGGGTTCCACCACAGCAGAAATACTTTCAGATAAAATTGAAGAGATAAAAATTTGAGAACTGCAGTGAGCAAGTAATTGTCCCACTTTCTCTTTTGTATCTTCGCCTAATTCTGAAGGTAGATCATCTATTAGCAATATAGATTGCTTATCTGTCTCTGACTCAATTAAGCTATTTTGCGTAACTTTCAACGCATACAATAATAGCTTCAATTGACCGCGTGAGAATGTATTCTCCACACTGTTGCCAGCGACACTAAAACTAAAATCGGCCTTATGAGGGCCTTTACTTGTAAACCCTTGGCGAGCATCTCGCTCAAAGTTTTGCTCTAACGCATCTGCAAGAGATTCAGTCTCTTTCCAGCCTGCGCTAAAGGTCATTTCTAAATCACGTACAAGCGTCAATTCTGCACACATTTTATCAAAAAATTGCTGCTTAAACCTACTTATATACGCCAATCTTAATTTATTTATTTCTTCAGCCAGTCTAACAAATTCTTTGTCCCAAAACTTAATTTGGTCAAAATAATTCTTGGGCTTAGTTTTTAACAATGCATTACGTTGCTTAAGTACTTTATTAAATGATTGCCACAAAAAAAAGAACTCATGTTCCACGTGGAACAAACCTAAATCTAAAAACTTTCTGCGCTCTTTAGGTCCACCAAAAAACAAAGAATAACTCTCTGGTGTAATAATTTGTACAGGCATAAGTTGAGCGAGTTCTGATATCCTGCGGCTCGCCTTACCTTGAATTTTTAAATTGGTCTCACCCGTTTGCGTTTTACTAATACCAATTGGAATTGATAAATCGTGTATTGTTTTACGCCCGTGAATTACAAATTGCTCTTGCTGGTGCGCAATAATACTTTTGTGTTTTGGAGTACGAAAAGATTTGCCATGAGAAAGGTAATATATAGCCTCTAAAAGGCTGGTTTTTCCGCTGCCATTTTCACCATAAATTATATTAACGCCGTTGACTGGTTCTAGCGTCAGCGCCTCAATATTACGAAAATATTTGAGGCTCAAATGACTTAAGCTCATTATGTATTTATAGTCTTATAAACGCATAGGCATAACAACGTACATTGCTTCTTCATCGCCTGCACCTTCAATTAATGCACTGCTGTTTGAGTCGGCTAATGTAAATAGTACGTCTTCTGTTTTTAATGTGTTTAGTACATCTAATACGTAAGACACGTTGAATCCTATTTCTAGGTCTGCGCCTTCGTAACTTACTTCAACAACTTCTTCAGCTTGTTCTTGCTCTGGGTTATTGGCAGTAATTTTTAATAAACCGTTTGATAGGTTTAAGCGTACACCACGAAATTTTTCATTCGATAAAATAGACACTCGTTGAAACGCATTTCGTAACCATTCTCGGTTAGCTGTAATTACTTTGTCACCACCACGTGGTAATACACGACGGTAATCAGGAAAGCGTCCATCAACTAGCTTACTTGTAAATGTAAACTCAATATCAATGATACGAATATGGTTAGCACCAAACTGAATTGTAACCAATTCGTCGTCAGCTACCATAAGGCGCATAATTTCTTGCACACCTTTGCGAGGTATAATTAATTGACGTTGAGTATTAAGCGATTGCGTTAATTGCTTTTGTGCAATAGCTAAACGGTGACCATCTGTTGCTACTGTTTTTATGTCTGTATTATCTACTTCAAACGACATACCGTTTAAGTAATAACGTACGTCTTGATTTGCCATCGAAAAATGTGTGCTTTCGAGTAATTTACGAAGCTCTAAACGAGTTAGTTGAAATTCAACCTCACCATCCCACTGCTCTAAATTAGGAAAATCATCAGCAGATAAAGTCGTTAATGAAAAACGGCTTTTACCACTGGTTAAAAGTAATTGGTGCTCTTGCAAGCTTAAAGTAATGTCTGAACCATCAGGTAGACTTTTACAAATATCGAGTAACTTTTTAGCGGGTAACGTTAGTTTTGTATCGGCAATATCATCACCTACAAATACGCCAGAAACTAATTCAATTTCAAGGTCAGTACCCGTCATTGAAAGTTGTCCGTTTTCTACCACTAACAAAACGTTAGATAAGATTGGTAGAGTGTGTTTGCGCTCTATTGCACCCGACACTTGCACCAATGGCTTTAAAAATTGTTGTCTTGATATTGTTATTTGCATAATAAAGTCAGCCCTAAGATGACAATGTTCTTATTAAGTTTTGGTAATCTTCTTTAATTTCGTGGCTTTCGTCACGTAGTGATTTTATCTTACGACATGCGTGTAATACGGTCGTATGATCGCGTCCACCAAATGCGTCACCAATCTCAGGTAAGCTGTGATTAGTTAATTCTTTAGATAATGCCATGGCAACTTGGCGTGGCCTTGCTATAGAGCGGCTGCGGCGCTTAGACAATAGATCTGACACTCGAATTCGGTAGTACTCAGCAACGGTGCGCTGAATATTATCTATCGTAACCAGCTTATCTTGCAAGGCAAGTAAATCGCGTAGTGCTTCTTTTACAAAATCAATCGAAATTGGACGACCTGTAAAATTAGCATTAGCGATTACACGGTTAAGTGCGCCTTCTAGTTCACGTACATTTGAACGTAATTTTTTGGCGATAAAAAAGGCAACTTCATGTGGTAAGTTAATCTTACTTTGCTGTGCTTTTTTCATCAAAATAGCAACGCGAGTTTCAAGCTCTGGTGGCTCAATCGCGATTGTTAATCCCCAACCAAAACGTGATTTAAGACGGTCTTCGACCCCTTCAATCTCTTTTGGATAACGGTCAGAGGTTAAAATAATTTGTTGGTTGCCTTCAAGCAATGCATTAAAGGTATGAAAAAACTCTTCTTGTGAACGCTCTTTATTAGCAAAAAATTGAATATCATCAATCATTAATGCGTCAACACTGCGGTAATAACGCTTAAATTCTTCTATCGCATTATTTTGCAGTGCCTTTACCATATCTTGAACAAAGCGTTCTGAATGCATGTAAACAATTTTAGCATCTGGCTTGTTTGCCATAATGCCGTTACCTACTGCATGTAATAAGTGAGTTTTACCTAAACCAGTACCACCGTAAATAAATACAGGGTTAAAAGCAGAGCCAGGATTATCGGCAACTTGAGTGGCCGCTGCTTTTGCTAATTGGTTTGACTTACCCTCAACAAAGCTGTCAAAGGTATAGTTTTCTTTAATGTTAGATTTGTAACCTGACTTAGGTGCAGGTTCAACAACAGGCTTTTGCTCACGAGGCTGTTGTTTTGTAGAAGCTTGTGGTGCTGATTGTGTTTCTATAACCGGTGCAGCTTGTGCATTTAATAAAGGCTTACTACCTACATCAAAACGTAGCTTTGGTGCTTCAACACCACAAATTTCTACTAATAATTCGTTAATTCTATTTAGGTACTTTTCTCTTACCCAATCAAGCACAAAGCGATTAGGTGCATAAATCGTCAAGGTATCTTCGGTACTTTCTGCTTGTAGTGGTCTTACCCACATACTGAATTGCTGCGAAGGCAGCTCATCTTGCAATACATATAAACAACTTTGCCAAACCGACAGATACACAGTTAAACTCCCAGAGATATAATTTTTATTCCCGCACATCATTAATGATTATAAATCATACATTTATTGCGTTCAAATGGTCCAATAAGCGACCCAAGACCGCGTATTATGAAGGCACTTTATCCACAAGTAAAAGATTGATTTTTATAAAATTGTTGATATCGATGTATAAAATCATTAACAACCTGATTTAAAACAGTTTTTATTTTAGATCCGAAGAGGAGATCATAACAAAATAACACCAAGATCGCGAACCAAATTTACGATCCAATTTTCTTTTCCCCCGCTTTTATTCACTTTTTATACAGGGGCTGTGGAAAACTTCTTATTTATGATGATCCTATCAGATCGCTCTACATGATCTCTTTATGGGCCATAAGTAGGCTATATACTGCGAACGTAATTATGATTGACTTTACGTTACTTACTCTATAATATCTCGCGCTCGCAATGGCACCTATGCCAGGATCGCGACCTGTATAGGATGTTTTAACTTTAACCGATCGGATGAGATTGTTATGAAAAGAACTTTTCAACCTAGCGTTTTAAAACGCAAACGTGCACACGGCTTCCGTGCTCGCATGGCAACTGTAAATGGCCGTAAAGTATTAGCACGTCGCCGCGCTAAAGGCCGCAAAGTTCTTTCTGCTTAATTTATAAGTGGAAGACTTTAGCTTTGGCAGGGAGTTACGTCTGTTAACTCCCTCGCATTACTCTCGCATATTTAATGAACCCGCTCGGGCTGCAACTCCTTTCTTTACTCTATTAGCTAAACCAAATGACCAAGAAAAACCTCGGTTAGGTCTTACTGTTGCTAAAAAACGCGTAAAAAAGGCATGCCAACGAAACCGTATTAAACGTCTCGCTCGCGAAAGTTTTCGTTTAAATCAACACAGCATCGATAATATTGATATTGTGCTTATGGTGAAAAGTGGTATTGATGAACAGTCTAATGAAGAATTAACCAAACAACTTACTAAATTATGGCGAAAAATTAACGAACGCTGTAAACCAGGTGCACCTAAACCGCCACCTTTTAAGAAACGCCCAAACAAATCAGCTAAATCTAATAAACAAACCTAATTGCAATAGAATTGCAGGGTTAATTAATGTATCTTTAGCTCACCTTTTAATCATGCATTTAAAATTTCTAATTGAGTCTTTAAATACATGATATCTATCTCACTAAACTTAAGTAGGGGCATAAACATCATGAGGTTAATTAAACCACTTGTTGCTTTTCCTAAGATTTGTTTAGTGTTATTTATCCGCGGTTATCAAAAGTGGATTAGCCCGCTGTTAGGTCCGCATTGTCGTTTTAATCCAAGCTGCTCACATTATGCAATTCAAGCAATTAATTTGCATGGATTTATAAAAGGTAGTTGGTTAGCTTTAAAACGCATATTAAAATGCCATCCTTTACATTCAGGTGGAGACGACCCCGTACCTGAAAAATTAACCCATATTAACCACCAACACGAGAAATAAGAGCTGTTATGGAATCGCAACGCACGTTTTTATTAATTGGCCTAATGCTAGTGTCGTTTTTATTGTTCCAAGAATGGGATAATGATTACAACAAGCCTAAAGCCGATCCAAGTGCCACAACACAAACACTACAAGCAAATTCACCAGAGTCGGATGATTATATTCCTTCATCGTCAGATTCAGGTTTACCCGCTTCAGCAACTTTAGCTAAACGTTCAGTTATTGAAATCACAACTGACGTTTTTAAAGTTAAAATTGACACCAAAGGCGGTGACATTGTTGAAACAGACCTTCTTCAATACGAAGAAACTAAAGGAAGTGAAACACCTTATATGCTTCTTGGTCAGCTTGATAGTGGCAAACAATACTTTTCACAAAGTGGCTTAATTGGCTTAAATGGCCCTGACGCATCAGCTAACGGTCGCCCTACTTATAGCACCGAACAAAAATCATATACCTTAACGGGTGATGAGCTTCGCGTTCCACTTCAGTTTACTGATAGTAATGGTGTTAGTTTTACTAAAACATATGTATTCAAAAAAGGTCAGTATGACGTAGGCTTAGAATACAAAATTAACAACACTACCAGCGCACCTCTTCAAGTACAGCTATACACGCAAATTAAGCGTACCGTACAAGAAAAAGGTAGCATGGTTGATCAAAACTATTTAGGTGCTGCATACGGTACTGACGAAGAACCATACGAAAAGTATAGTTTTTCAGATATGGCTGATAAAAACCTAAACAAAAACACGCAAGGTGGTTATGTTGCATTTATACAACATTACTTTGTAAGTGCTTGGGTTCCAATGCAGGATCAAACAAATACAATTTATAGCTTAATTACAAAAAGTAATGCCGCTATTATTGGTGCTAAAGATCCCGCTGTAAATATTCAAGCTGGTAGTGAGCAAACACTAACTGCTACTTATTATATGGGTCCGAAAGAGTCAGATATTCTTGAAGCAATTCACCCAGACTTAGACTTAACTGTAGATTACGGTTGGTTATGGTTTATTTCGCAACCTTTATTTGTATTGCTAAAATGGCTACATAGCATTTTAGGTAACTGGGGTGTAGCAATTATTGCCATCACTATTATCGTTAAATCGTTAATGTACCCACTTACTAAAGCGCAATACACTTCAATGGCAAAAATGCGTGCCCTACAGCCTAAAATGGCAGCTCTTAAAGAAAAGTTTGGTGACGACCGTCAAAAGTTCGGCCAAGCAACTATGGAAATGTACAAAAAAGAAAAAGTTAACCCAATGGGTGGCTGTTTCCCTATTTTGCTACAAATGCCAATTTTCTTAGCCTTGTTCTACGTATTCTTAGAGTCAACTGAACTTCGCCATGCTGAATTTATTTTTTGGTTAACAGACCTTTCTGCACAAGACCCGTACTACGTATTACCAATCTTATTTGGTGCGAGTATGTTTGTGACGCAAAAACTACAGCCTATGACGGTAACTGATCCAATGCAGCAAAAAATGATGACCTTTATGCCGGTTATCTTCTCTGTATTCTTCTTATGGTTCCCATCGGGTTTAGTTCTTTACTGGTTAGTGTCTAACCTTATTTCTATTGTCCAGATGTTAATCATCTACCGTGGCATGGAAAAGAAAGGAATTAAAGTAAGAGGCTAGCGCCTATACCCAAGCCACATCAAGATGCAAAATTCAGCGTTTCACAGGGGCTTAAGATCAAGGCGTTACTTTGCAAGAATGGCAGTCCCTTTTAAAAAGTAACAACGATGAAATTAAGTACCTGTGAAACGCCCAAAGGGTTGGTTTAAAAGCGATTTATACTGCGTTATTGATTTTAACAATAGAACCACTATTATTCTCAATCAATGCCTTGCCTAAATAGCTTTTAACTCCAACTGAAACTCGCATCTTGAGATGGCTTGGGTATATTACTTATATAAAGGCGACTTCGGTCGCCTTTTTTATTGCCTGTTTTTCACCAGAGTATTCGCGAGTGTTTATTTCATAGGTTACAATACCGCCATAAAGTTACTCATCGTTGGCAAATTAATAGCATGATCAATCAAGATACAATTGCAGCACAAGCAACTGCCCCCGGACGTGGTGGTGTTGGTATTATTCGCGTTTCAGGCAGCCTTGCTAAAAGTGTCGCCGAAAAAGTAGTAGGTAAAATTCCTAAAGTTCGCTACGCCGATTACGTGCCATTTAAAAGCCTAGCTGGCGAGCAACTTGATCAAGGTATTGCCATTTACTTTGCAGGTCCTAACTCATTTACAGGCGAAGACGTACTTGAACTACAAGGCCACGGCGGTCCTGTAGTACTTGATATGCTACTTAAAGAAATTAGTAAAATAGAGGGCGTTCGTTTAGCAAAGCCTGGTGAGTTTTCTGAGCGCGCATTTATGAATGACAAGCTTGATTTAACACAAGCAGAGGCCATCGCCGACTTAATTAATGCTACGAGCGAACAAGCTGCCAAAAGCGCCCTACAGTCTCTCCAAGGTGAATTTTCTAAACACATAGAAACGCTTGTAGAAAAAGTAATTCACTTACGTATGTATGTAGAAGCGGCAATAGATTTTCCTGATGAAGAAATTGATTTTTTATCAGACGGTAAGGTATCAGGCGACTTAGACGCCATTATTACCCAGCTTAATACCGTAACCAACCAAGCAAAACAAGGCAGCATCATGCGCGAAGGTATGCGTGTTGTTATTGCTGGTCGCCCAAATGCCGGTAAATCAAGCCTACTAAACGCCCTAGCCGGTCGTGAAGCTGCAATCGTAACAGAAATAGCCGGTACCACTCGCGACGTACTACGAGAGCATATACATATAGATGGTATGCCACTGCATATTATAGATACCGCAGGCCTACGAGAGAGCCCTGACCGCGTAGAACAAATAGGTATTGAACGGGCGTGGGATGAAATAAACCAAGCCGATCGCGTTTTATTTATGCTTGATGGCACTGACACTATAGATACTGACCCGCATAAAATTTGGCCTGAATTTATGGCCAAATTACCAGAAGGTATGGGGGTTACGGTCATCAGAAATAAAGCTGATTTATCGGGTGATATAGTCGGAATGGAGCAAGAGCAACAATACCCGGTCATCAGCTTAAGTGCTAAAAATGCTGACGGTATTGAACTTGTTCGCGAGCATTTAAAAGCCTGTATAGGCTTTCAAGGCGCAACAGAGGGTGGCTTTATGGCGCGCCGTCGTCATTTGGATGCACTAGAGAGTGCTGCGTATCATTTAGAAACAGGTAAAACACAATTAGAAATGCACATTGCTGGTGAAATATTGGCTGAAGAACTACGTTTAACACAGCAGTATTTAAACGAAATAACCGGTGAATTTACCTCAGACGACTTACTTGGCAAGATATTTAGCTCATTTTGTATCGGTAAATAAGCACCTCATTACAGATATATGTTTATTATAAGAGCACTTAGGTGCTCTTTTTTATGTAAAATATTAACTATAAAATATGTATTTATACCGTCAATCCCAGCCAGTTCTGCCAATAAAATCATACCCAAAGCGATAATTATTACCAGCCAGATCATGTAGATTAGACAGTGAAAAGAGCCTTTAAGTAAGGTATTAATAGCGCAAGTAACACCCATTTTAAGGTCAAAACCGATACATATTTCAAACAAAAATACGTTTTAAAATCGTTATCCTCCACACAAAAGTTAGTTATAAATAGCTTTGTTATAATTACCTAGCTCATAAAAACTAATGTTATTTGCTCAATTTAAGAGCTAAAACGTGACGATAAACACTCTAAATAATCAACTTTATACAACATATGGACAGACGATCACTGCGGCTTTTTAATAAAAATGACTCGAGATTTGAGTGCATCAAACTTTTGATCTACTAATCCACCAGCAAAATACATAAAAAAAGCAGCTATAAATACGCATTAAATTAAATATATTGAGATCACTTATCCACAAAACCTAATTTTTAGCTCAAATAAATAGTAAATTGAGCCACCTCGCAGAGAAAAACCTAATGTTCTATTAAAAATTATCTGTTTATAAGCTTATTTTTAATTAATTTCGTTAGATCAGCTCAATTAGATCATTTAATAAAATTATTTTCGATCTAAATTTAAGGTTATCAACAACCTTTATATCCACATTATGATCACCTTGTGCTTTTTATGCCTAGATTTATAATTAAATCTTTCACTAAATAGTAATATCAATAACTTAGCGATTATTAAACAACCTAAAAGGTGTGTTTAAACAGAGCTTTCCCCACTGTTATCAACAACTTGATCAGAAGATTACATTTAAAGATATTTTGTTAATTCCTATAATATCAACAACTTAAGAAGGCACTTTCAAATAAGAGTAAAATTAGCACAAAAATAGTTATACAAAAAAGCACTCTTAACTTTACTGTTACTCACACTCAGTTATCATAGGCAGCAATTAAAACCAATGTGATCACTAATATTCATGAGTTCAGTAAATCTTATTGTTGGCAGCCAAATGGGATCAGCCGAGTATGTTGCAGAGCAACTAAGCGACGCGCTTAATAACCTTGGTATTACTACACAACTACATGATCAACCTGAATTTAGCGATATTGATCAGCAAAATACCATTTGGTTAATTTGCACATCTACTTATGGTGCAGGTGATTATCCTGAAAACTTTATTAGCTTTGTTGAAGATGTGACTCAAGCTAATGATTTATCAGAATTAAAATACTCAGTAATCGCTTTAGGTGATACCAGTTATGACACTTACAACCAAGCTGGACGTAATATAGATGCCTTATTATCTCAAAAAGGCGCTATAAAAGTAGCAGAACGCTTAGAGCTTAATATTCTCGATGAAGCACTACCAGAAGACACAGCATTAGCATGGTTAGACTCTTGGATAACCAAAACAGGCTTAAAATAAATAGATCAAGTAAAAAGTTATATATAAAGTTACCCACAATTTACTAATAATTTAATAGATTTTGTGGATAAAGATTGAATAAACTGCTTTTTAAAGCATGCTTATCCATGGGATAAGATCCAAATGATTCAGCCCTGTGCATAAGGTGCCTTTTTGATCAGAGCTTATTTGCTGGATGATCCGATCATATTAACACCTTTAGATCTGATCTAATTTCATGTTTTAAATGAAGATCTAAACCTTATCAACAGAAAAGCTGATCAGTAGTAGTAATAGTAATAAAAGATCTCTTTAAAAGATCCTTTATATTATTGGAGATCACATACTTAGATCTTGCTCTTTGTTTAATCATTTATCTTCTGCCAATTTCTAGGTAGAATACGCTCCCTTTTGAAGTTTACCGGTTTGATTTAAGTAGGATCCCATTAATGATTTTTCACGAAAATTTTGACGTTATCGTAGTAGGTGGTGGACATGCTGGCACTGAAGCCGCATTAGCAGCTGCCCGTATGGGGATGAATACCCTGCTACTGACTCACAATATGGATACCCTTGGTCAAATGTCTTGTAACCCAGCGATTGGTGGGATTGGCAAAGGTCATTTGGTAAAAGAAATTGATGCGCTTGGCGGTGCAATGGCACAGGCCATTGACAAAGGCGGGATCCAATTTCGCACACTAAACTCTTCAAAAGGACCTGCTGTTCGTGCAACTCGAGCACAAGCAGATCGCGCTTTGTACAAAGCAGCTATTCAAACAACATTACAAAATCAAGATAACCTTAAGATTTTTCAACAATCATGTGATGATCTTATTGTTGAAAACGATCGTGTTACTGGCGTAGTAACTCAAATGGGTTTACGTTTTAGTGCTCCAAGTGTTGTTTTAACCGTGGGTACTTTTTTAGGTGGCCAAATACACATTGGTTTAGAAAATTACAAAGGCGGTCGTGCTGGTGATCCACCATCAATTGCATTGGCTGAACGTTTACGCGAACACCCTTTTAGAGTGGATCGCTTAAAAACAGGTACTCCGCCACGTATTGATGCACGTACTGTTGATTTTACAAAAATGGAAGCACAGCCTGGTGATATGCCAACACCTGTATTTTCATTTATGGGTAAACAATCAGATCACCCACAACAAATACCGTGTTACATCACTTACACCAACGAAAAAACACATGATGTTATTCGTAAAAACTTACATCGCTCACCTATGTACTCAGGTGTTATTGAAGGTATTGGTCCACGCTACTGCCCATCAATTGAAGATAAAATTGTACGTTTTGCGGATAAAGATAAGCACCAAATATTTGTTGAACCTGAAGGCTTAACATCATACGAATTATATCCAAATGGTATTTCTACTAGTTTACCGTTTGATGTACAACTTGAGATTGTGCAATCTATTTCTGGTTTTGAAAATGCACATATTTGTCGACCAGGCTATGCAATAGAATATGACTACTTTGATCCACGCGACTTAAAACAGTCTTTAGAAACAAAATTTATCGAAGGCTTATTTTTCGCGGGTCAAATTAACGGCACTACCGGTTATGAAGAAGCGGGTGCACAAGGCTTAATCGCAGGTATGAATGCTGCGTTAAAAGTGCAAGGTAAAGATTCTTGGACGCCACGTCGCGATGAAGCTTACGTGGGTGTATTAATCGACGACTTAGCAACACTGGGTACGAAAGAACCGTACCGCATGTTTACTAGCCGTGCCGAATACCGTTTACTACTTCGTGAAGATAATGCAGATATTCGCTTAACTGAAAAAGGCCGTGAGCTGGGTTTAGTTAATGACGAACGTTGGCAGGCATTTAACGAAAAAATGGAAGTAATTGAGAAAGAAAAACAACGCATTAAAGATACGTGGATTCATAAAGATCACGTTGTTGTTGATCAAGTAAATGCATTACTAAAAACACCATTAACTCGTGAAGCAAGTTTAGAAGAATTACTTCGTCGTCCAGAGATTCGTTATAACGATCTTATGGCTATTGACGGTTTAGGATCTGAATTTACAAACGTAGCAGCACTTGAACAAGTTGAGATCCATACTAAGTACGCAGGCTATATTGCGCGTCAACAAGATGAGATCAATAAGCAGCTTCGTCATGAGCAAACAATTTTACCAAAAGAGTTTGATTACAAAACTGTATCAGGTTTATCAAATGAGGTTGTTGCTAAGCTTATTGAGTCACGTCCAGACACTATTGGCCAAGCATCGCGTATTTCTGGTATCACCCCAGCGGCGATTTCGCTATTATTAGTGTATCTGAAGAAGCAAGGCTTATTACGCAAATCTGCGTAACGATAAGGGTACATAGTGTTACAGCAACAATTAACTACATTGTTAGCGCAAACTGATATTGCGCTAACGGAAAAACAACAGCAACAGCTAGTTCGTTACGTCGAGTTATTAGATAAGTGGAATAAAGCTTATAATTTAACTTCGGTACGCTTACCTGAAGAAATGATGATTAAGCATATTATGGATAGTTTAGTTGTTGCACCTCACTTACCCGGTCATCATTATATTGATGTTGGCACAGGGCCTGGCCTTCCGGGCATTGTATTAGCGATTGCATTACCTAACACACAATTTGTGTTACTAGATAGTCTAGGTAAACGCGTTCGCTTTTTAATGCATGTTAAACATGAGCTTGGCCTTGATAACGTAACACCTGTTCAGTCAAGAGTTGAAGAATATCAGCCAAGTGTTAAATTAGATGGCGTACTCAGTCGTGCATTTGCTTCATTACAAGATATGGTTGACTGGTGTTCGCACTTAATTGATCATTCGGGTAAATTTATAGCGCTTAAAGGTGTGTTCCCTAGTGAAGAGCTAGAGTCATTACCTACTGGCGTTAAGTTTGAGCAAAAAATTGCATTAGAAGTACCTAAGTTAGATGCACAACGACATTTAATTATTCTTTCTAAAGACTAGGGATCAGAGACACTGTGGCAAAAGTCATCGCATTAGCAAATCAAAAAGGTGGAGTGGGTAAAACTACAACCGCTGTTAACCTCGCTGCGTCTATGGCTGCAACGAAACGTAAAGTGCTGTTAATTGATCTCGATCCGCAAGGCAATGCGACTATGGGAAGTGGCGTAGATAAGTACGGCGACGTACCAACTATTTACGACTTACTCATTGAAGATAAACCTATAGAAGACGTTATTATCAAAGAAACGTCTGGCGAATACCATATGATTGCTGCAAACGGTGATGTAACCGCTGCAGAAGTTAAACTTATGGAATTATTTGCCCGTGAAGTGCGTTTACGTAACGCACTTGAAAAAATTCAGGATCAGTACGAATTTATTTTTATCGACTGTCCACCCTCTTTAAATATGTTAACTGTTAACGCAATGGCCGCAGCTGATTCTATTTTAGTGCCAATGCAGTGTGAGTATTATGCACTTGAAGGGTTAACCGCATTAATGGATACGATTACGCAGCTTGCTAAGTTAGTAAACCCTAGCTTACAAATTGAAGGCATACTTCGTACTATGTACGATCCGCGTAACCGTTTAGCGAATGACGTATCAGAACAATTAAAACAACATTTTGGCGACAAAGTATACCGTACGGTGATCCCGCGTAATGTTCGTTTAGCAGAGGCACCTAGTTTTGGTACACCTGCTATGTATTATGACCGGGCATCAAGTGGCGCTAAAGCATATTTAGCACTCGCTGGTGAAATGTTACGTAGAAAAGAAAAAACAGCGTCCGTTGTCGCCTAACTTTGAGGTAAAAAAATAACATGTCTGCTAAAAAACGAGGTTTAGGCCGAGGACTCGATGCACTTTTAAGTTCGTCAAAGCCTACACCGAGCGCAAGCAAGGAACAAGACACATCAAACGTGACTGAAGCTGTAAAAAATGCGGCTGGGCCAAATAACAGTGAATTACAAAAACTCCCAATCGAGTTTTTACACTCTGGTAAATATCAACCTCGTAAAGACATGTCCGAAGAGGCACTAGAAGAGCTTGCTAGTTCTATTCGCTCACAAGGTATTATTCAACCTATAGTCGTGCGCCCTATTGCACATAATAGTTTTGAAATTATCGCCGGTGAGCGTCGTTGGCGTGCAGCGCAAATAGCTAAGCTTGAAACAGTACCTTGTATTATTAAAGACGTACCAGATGAAGCTGCAGTAGCTATTGCGCTAATAGAAAATATTCAACGTGAAGACTTAAATGCCATGGAAGAAGCGGTTGCGTTAAATCGCTTACTCAATGAGTTTGAACTAACACATCAACAAGTAGCAGATGCGGTTGGCAAATCACGCACTACAGTAACTAACTTACTTCGTTTAAATAATTTAAACAGTGATGTAAAAATTCTGTTAGAACATGGCGACATTGAAATGGGGCACGCTCGTTGTTTATTAGCCCTTGAGGGAGAAGCACAATCAGATGCTGCTCGTTTAGCTGTTGCTAAAGCACTAACCGTTCGTGAAACCGAGAAGTTAGTTCGTTCAATTTTAGAACCCGTGCCAGCTAAAGAAATAGCTGAAAAAGATCCAGATGTTAAACAGTTAGAGCAACAACTCGCTGAAAACCTAGGTGCCAAAGTAGAAATAAATTACAACAAAAAAGGCAAAGGTAAGCTTGTTATTTCTTATACTAATTTGGACGAACTTGACGGCATTTTAAATCGCATTAATCAAGACAATACCCACCATTAGTTTTCTACATGTCTAAAAAGGGACATTTGTAGCTATTTCGTGTTACAAAGCGTCTACTCAAGTTGCAAAACTGGCAGGATTAAGTATAATTTCGCCAGTTTTCACACCCTAACAATTAGAACGCAATAAAGGTTAACTAAACGTGACTGATAAGTTAGCGAGTCCATATCGACTTGCCGTATTAAAGTTAATTTGCCTTCAGGGTGTTGTAGCATTAGTTGCTGCTGTAATTATTTGTTTTAGTTCGGGAGTCAATGCCGCGCTTTCATCACTCGCTGGTGGAGTTGTCGCAGTACTTCCGCACTTTGTATTTGGTCTTTATGCATTCAGACATATGGGTGCAAGTCGAGCAAATCAAGCGTATGCCTCGTTGAAACGCGGCAACGGATTAAAATTTATGCTAACAATTGTATTGTTTGCGCTAGTACTGAAGCATTTTCCGGTAATTTTATTACCCTTTTTTAGTACTTATATACTGGCGCTCTTTACTGGATTGTTCGCACCCGTTTTTTTTAAACATTAACTTTGGGATATAACATGGCAGCAGAAGAAGTTACTCTATCTGGCCATATCCAGCACCATTTGACCAATGCTAAGATGTGTTCGACCGATACAGGTCTCGCCTTCAATAAAGCATGTACGGATAGTGGTTTCTGGACATGGCATATAGATACCCTCGCATGGTCTATCGGTTTAGGTCTTATATTTTTATGGATCTTTCGTAGTGCCGCTAAAAAATCAACACTAGGTGTACCTGGAAAATTTCAATGTTTCATTGAAATGGTAGTAGAGTTTGTTGGTGACAACGTACGTGATACTTTCCATGGTAAAAGCAAGCTTATTGCACCATTAGCATTAACAATATTCGTTTGGATATTTTTAATGAACTTAATGGATTTAATACCGGTTGACTTTTTACCTGCATTAGCTGGTTTTGTTGGTGAGACTGCGTTTGGTATGGATTCACACGATGTGTACATGAAAATTGTACCAACGACTGACATTAATATGACTGCAGCGCTAGCGCTGGGTGTATTTATTTTAATGATAGGCTACTCAATTAAAATAAAAGGAATCGGTGGTTTTATTAAAGAACTAACACTTCACCCGTTTAGTTCAAATAATACTGCACTACAAATCCTTTTAATCCCGTTTAACTTATTACTTGAACTGATTGCGCTGGTTTCTAAACCGTTTTCATTAGCGCTACGTCTGTTTGGTAACTTATATGCAGGTGAATTGATTTTCATCTTGATCGGCGCTATCGGATTTATGCAATTACCATTGCATTTTGTTTGGGCTGTATTCCACATCTTAGTAATTGTATTGCAAGCATTCGTATTTATGATGCTAACAATCGTATACCTAAGCATGGCAAGTTCAGATAATCACTAATTTTTAGATTTACAATTTTACTTTTACTTTTAACTTTACAATTGAAACTTTGGAGAAATAAATGGAAGCTTTAGAATTATTAACAGGCTTAAAATACATCGCAGTAGCTTTACTAATCGGTTTTGGTGCAATCGGCACAGCAATCGGTTTTGGTAACATGGGCGGTAAATTCCTTGAAGCATGTGCGCGTCAACCTGAGCTTGCACCTTCGCTACAAGTTAAGATGTTTATTCTTGCTGGTCTAATCGATGCTGTAGCAATGATTGGTGTTGGTATCGCTATGGTATTGTTGTTCGTACTTTAATTTTATTTTTTGAACAGCTTACTATTTAAGGAGGAGCGGTTGTGAATTTAAACGCCACTCTTATCGGTGAATTGATTGCGTTTACGGTGTTCGTATTATTTTGTATGAAATACGTATGGCCACCATTGAACGGTGCAATTGAAGCTCGCCAGAAAAAAATCGAAGATGGTTTAGCTGCCTCTGATAGAGCCGAAAAAGACTTAGAACTTGCGCAAAAGAAAGCTGCTGAACAGCTTAAAGATGCAAAAGCTCAAGCGGCTGATATCATTGATCAAGCTAAAAAGCGTGCAGTGCTAATTGTTGACGAAGAAACACTTCGTGGTCAGCAAGAGCGTGAAAGTATCATTGCTCAAGGGCACTCTGAAGTTGAGTCTGAACGTAATCGCATAACAGAAGAGCTACGTAAGCAAGTAGCAACTCTGGCAGTGATTGGTGCAGAACGTATTTTAGAGCGTGAAATTAATCAAGCCGCACATAGTGACATCGTTGAAAAACTTGTCGCTGAGCTGTAATTAGGAGGGTATGAGCATGTCTAATTTGACTACTATCGCTCGCCCATACGCTAAAGCGGCTTTTGAACTTGCCGTTGAGAAAGGCACTCTAGAAAGCTGGAATGATATGTTGTTCTTTGCAGGCCACGTAGCCAGCAATGAACAAGCATCATCTGCTTTAGCAGGTATGCCTACAGCTACTGCACAAGCTGAATTATTTATTCAACTTTGTGCTGAGCAGCTCAACGAACAAGGTCAGAACCTAGTTAAGGTGATGGCTGAAAATGGACGTTTGACAGCTCTACCTGACGTTGCTGAGTTATTTGCTGAATTTAAAGCAGAATACGATAAAGAAATCGAAGTAGATGTGATTTCTGCAACTCCTCTTGTTGCTGCGCAACAAGAGTCATTGGTAGCGGCACTTGAAAAACGTTTCGCACGCAAAGTTAAGCTGAATTGTAGTGAAGACGCGTCAGTGGTTGGTGGACTTATTATTAGGTCTGGCGACACTGTAATCGACGGTACTATTCGCGGTAAATTAAGCCGCTTAGCTACAACACTACAATCGTAATTGGGAAAAAGAGCATGCAACTTAATTCCACTGAAATTTCAGATCTGATCAAACAACGTATTGAGAAGTTCGAAGTTGTAAGTGAAGCTCGTAACGAAGGTACTATTGTATCTGTTACTGACGGTATCATCCGCATCCACGGTCTTGCTGACTGTATGCAAGGTGAAATGATTGAGCTTCCTGGCAGCCGTTATGCTATCGCACTAAACCTTGAGCGCGACTCAATTGGTGCAGTAGTAATGGGTCCGTACGCTGACCTTACTGAAGGCGTAAAAGTATATACAACTGGTCGTATTTTAGAAGTTCCTGTTGGTCCTGGTCTACTTGGTCGTGTTGTAAACACACTAGGTGCTCCAATCGATGGTAAAGGCGCTTTAGATAACGACGGGTTTGAACCTGTAGAAAAAATTGCACCAGGTGTAATCGAGCGTAAATCAGTAGATGAGCCAGTTCAAACTGGTTATAAATCTATCGATGCGATGATTCCAGTTGGTCGTGGTCAACGTGAACTTATCATCGGTGACCGTCAAACAGGTAAAACTGCACTAGCAATCGATGCAATCATCAATCAAAAAGACACAGGCGTTAAGTGTGTGTACGTTGCGATTGGTCAAAAAGCATCTACTATTGCAAATGTAGTTCGTAAATTAGAAGAGCATGGTGCACTAGCAAATACTATCGTAGTTGTTGCATCTGCTTCTGAATCTGCGGCACTTCAGTACTTAGCACCGTTCGCGGGCTGTACTATGGGTGAATACTTCCGTGACCGTGGTGAAAACGCATTAATCGTATATGATGATTTGTCTAAGCAAGCAGTTGCTTACCGTCAAATTTCATTACTACTTAAGCGTCCACCAGGCCGTGAAGCATACCCAGGTGACGTATTCTACCTTCACTCTCGTCTTTTAGAGCGTGCATCGCGTGTAAACGCAGATTACGTTGAAAAGTTCACTAATGGTGAAGTGAAAGGTAAAACTGGTTCATTGACGGCATTGCCAATCATTGAAACTCAAGGCGGCGACGTTTCTGCGTTCGTACCGACTAACGTTATCTCTATCACCGATGGTCAGATCTTCTTAGAAACTGACTTATTCAACTCAGGTATCCGTCCGGCAGTAAATGCTGGTATCTCGGTATCGCGTGTTGGTGGTGCTGCACAAACTAAAATCGTTAAGAAACTAGGTGGCGGTATTCGTCTAGCCCTAGCTCAGTACCGTGAATTAGCTGCGTTCTCGCAGTTCGCGTCTGACCTTGATGATGCAACTCGTGCTCAACTTGAGCATGGTGAGCGTGTAACAGAGCTAATGAAGCAGAAACAGTACGCGCCAATGTCTGTTGCTGAAATGTCTTTGTCGTTATTTGCTGCTGAAAAAGGCTTCCTTCAAGACATCGAAATCGCGAAAATCGGTGACTTTGAAGCAGCTTTACTTTCGTATGCAACTAGCACATACGCAGAGCTTGTGGCTCAAATCAATGAAACTGGTAACTTGAATGCCGAGATCGAAGCGCAGCTTAAAGAACTTCTTACGAAGTTCAAGTCTACGCAAACTTGGTAATTTAGTTATTAATGGTGCGCTTTAGGAAACTAAAGCACACCTTGATTCGGAGAGAGAGTCATGGCCAGCGGAAAAGAGATTAAAAGCAAGATCGGGAGTATTAAAAACACTCAAAAGATCACTAGCGCAATGGAAATGGTTGCTGCGTCTAAAATGAAAAGGGCGCAAGAACGCGTTGCTTCAAGCCGTCCATACGCTAATAAATTACGTGAAGTAATTGGTCGTGTTGCTCAAGCAAATCTTGATTTTACTCACCCGTTCTTAAAAGAACGTGAAGTGAAACGAGTTGGTTATATTGTTATCTCTACAGACCGTGGTCTGTGTGGCGGTTTAAACTCAAACGAGTTTAAGAAAGTTGCACTTGATGTTAAAGCGTGGAAAGAGAAAGGTGTTGATGCTGAATTTGCTACTTTAGGTAGTAAGGCAGCAGGCTTCTTTCAACGTTTTGGTGGTCAACTACTCGCTAAAAAAGCGGGCCTAGGAGATAAACCTTCAGTACAAGACGTTATTGGTCCTGTAAAAATTATGCTTGATGCATTTTCTGAAGGCAAAATAGACCGTTTATTCTTGGTATATAACAAATTCGTTAATACCATGAAGCAAGAGCCAATTATAGATCAGTTACTCCCTTTGCCAAAAGCTGAAGAAGAAGTATCTGCTCACACATGGGATTACTTATACGAGCCAAACCCAGAGGCTATTTTAGAGTCTTTGTTAGTACGCTTTATTGAGTCTCAAGCATACCAAGGTGTGGTAGAAAATGCTGCCTCAGAACAGGCTGCTCGTATGGTTGCAATGAAAGCTGCAACTGATAACGCAGGTGACCTTATGGACGAGCTACAGCTTGTTTATAACAAGGCTCGCCAAGCAGCAATCACACAAGAAATTAGTGAGATTTGTTCTGGCTCAGCAGCAGTTTAATGCTTCGGGTAAAGATTAACGAGAGGAATAGACATGAGTTTAGGTAAGGTCGTCCAAATTATCGGCGCCGTTGTGGATATTGAATTTCCACAAGATAGCGTGCCAGCGGTATACCACGCACTAAGAGTAACAGATGGCGATTTAGCTGGTTTGACTTTAGAAGTTCAACAACAGCTAGGTGGCGGTGTAGTGCGTACTATCGCTATGGGTACTACTGATGGTTTACGTCGTAGTGCTTTAGTTATGAATACAGGTGAATCGATTCAAGTTCCAGTTGGTAAAGCAACACTTGGTCGTATCATGAACGTACTTGGTGAGCCAATCGATGAAGCGGGTCCAATCGGCGAAGAAGACCGTATGTCTATTCACCGTGCAGCGCCTTCATACGAAGAGCAATCAAGTTCAGTTGAGCTTTTAGAAACTGGTATCAAGGTTATCGACCTTGTATGTCCGTTTGCCAAAGGTGGTAAAGTTGGTTTATTCGGTGGTGCCGGTGTTGGTAAAACTGTAAACATGATGGAACTTATCCGTAACATCGCAATCGAGCACAGCGGCTACTCAGTATTCGCAGGTGTTGGTGAGCGTACACGTGAGGGTAACGATTTCTACCATGAGATGAACGATTCAAACGTACTTGATAAAGTATCGCTTGTATACGGTCAGATGAACGAGCCTCCAGGTAACCGTTTACGCGTAGCGTTAACAGGTCTTACTATGGCTGAAAAGTTCCGTGATGAAGGTCGCGATGTACTTTTCTTCGTAGATAATATCTACCGTTATACACTTGCTGGTACAGAAGTATCTGCACTTCTTGGTCGTATGCCGTCAGCGGTAGGTTACCAGCCTACACTTGCTGAAGAAATGGGTGTGCTTCAAGAGCGTATCGCTTCAACTAAGACTGGTTCAATTACATCAATCCAAGCGGTATACGTACCTGCGGATGATTTAACGGATCCATCTCCAGCAACTACCTTTGCTCACTTAGACGCAACAGTAGTACTTTCACGTGATATCGCATCACTTGGTATCTACCCAGCGGTAGATCCACTTGATTCATCTTCGCGTCAACTTGACCCACAAGTAATTGGTCAAGAGCACTACGATACAGCACGTGGCGTTCAAACAGTTCTTCAGCGTTACAAAGAACTTAAAGACATCATTGCAATCCTAGGTATGGACGAGCTTTCTGACGAAGATAAGCAACTTGTATCTCGTGCACGTAAAATCCAACGTTTCCTATCTCAGCCATTCTTCGTGGCAGAGGTGTTTACAGGCGCGTCTGGTAAATACGTATCACTGAAAGATACAATTGCTGGCTTCAAAGGCATTTTAAACGGCGAGTTTGATGAGCTTCCAGAGCAAGCGTTTTACATGGTTGGCTCTATCGAAGAAGCTCAAGAAAAAGCCAAAGGCATGTAACTAGGAGGGTAGTATGACAGCTATGACTGTACATCTTGACGTAGTAAGCGCAGAGCAGAGCTTGTTCTCTGGTCTTGTTGAATCGATTCAAGTATCTGGTAGTGAAGGCGAGCTGGGTGTAAACCTAGGTCATGCTCCACTACTAACTGCCCTTAAACCTGGTATGGTACGTTTAGTTAAGCAATATGGTCACGAAGATGTGTTATATGTTGCTGGCGGTACATTAGAAGTTCAACCAAATCACATCACGATTCTTGCAGATACTGCGGTTCGTGGTGAAGATTTAGATGAAGATTCTGTACAAAAAGCTAAACGTGAAGCTGAAGAACATATGGCGAATTCGTCAGCTGTTGAGTTTGATTATCAACAAGCGGCTACGCGACTGGCAGAAGCAGTTGCTCAGTTACGCGTAATTCAGCAATTACGTCACAAGTAAGCCTATCCGGTTTTGAAAAGCCCACTTTATGTGGGCTTTTTTGTGTCTGTAATTTAAACATGGTGTATCGCTTATTTATAATTGTTAAATAACAGGTCTATCAGACTATTATCTGTGCTTTATCACTTATATCCTTCACCAATCCTCGCTACAATAACGTCATCCAATTAAGTGTGTTTTTCAGTCAAGATTCAGTACGAATAAACTAACCTACTGAGTATCTGCACAAGAAGTGATTTACGTAATCTTCTGCACAAACATAATACTTATTTAGCTAAAACAACGGAAAAAGGAAATTGTTTTAATGGCTCTAACAACTGTTATTCTTGCTGCGGGTAAAGGTACTCGTATGCGCTCTGCTCTACCTAAAGTTTTGCACAATGTTGCAGGTAAACCAATGGTACAGCACGTTATTGATAATGCGATGGCATTAGGTGCAACGACTACAAACTTAGTTTACGGACACGGCGGCGATCTATTACAACAACAACTTGCCGATAACGATGTAAATTGGGTACTTCAAGCAGAACAACTCGGTACTGGCCACGCAGTAGCGCAAGCCAACTCTCATATTAACGATGAAGACACAGTATTGATTTTATACGGCGATGTACCGCTAACAAAACAATCAACTCTAGAGCGTTTATTAGCTGCAACACCTAAAAATGGTTTAGCGGTATTAACGGTAAATTTGGTAAACCCAAATGGCTATGGTCGCATGCTTCGTGTTGGTGGTAAGTTAGTCGGTATTGTTGAGCAAAAAGATGCAAGCTCAGAGCAGTTACTTATTAACGAAGTAAATACAGGCATTATGGCTGTTAACGGTAAGCTATTAAAAACATGGTTAGGTAACTTATCTAACAATAATGCACAAGGCGAGTACTACTTAACAGATATCGTTGCAATGGCTCACAGTGAAGGCGTAGAGATCACTTCCGCGCAGCCAGATCATGCAATGGAAGTTGAAGGCGCAAATAACCGTGTACAACTTGCAGGCTTAGAGCGCGCTTACCAAGCATGGCAAGCAGAAGAGTTAATGTTAAATGGCGCTACCCTGGCCGACCCTGCCCGTATAGATGTGCGTGGCAATGTTAAAACAGGCGAAGACGTATTAGTTGATATAAACGTTATCTTTGAAGGTGATGTAACCCTTGGTAACAATGTACAAATTGGCCCTAACTGTGTACTTAAAAACTGTACCATAGGCGATAACGTGGTAATAAAGGCTAATACCCTAATTGAAGATGCAAGCGTAGCTGCTAAATGTACGCTGGGCCCTTATGCTCGCCTTCGCCCTGGCGCTGTAATGGAAGAAGACTCGCACATTGGTAACTTTGTAGAGATGAAAAAAACCCGATTAGGTAAAGGCTCTAAAGCCAACCACTTAAGTTATTTAGGTGATGCTGAAATTGGCGAAAAAGTAAATATTGGTGCAGGCACTATTACCTGTAACTACGATGGTGTTAATAAAGCAAAAACTATTATTGGCGATAATGCCTTTATTGGCTCTAACTCATCACTCGTTGCCCCTGTAAATATAGGTGCAACTGCAACAATTGGTGCAGGCTCTGTGATCACCAGTACCGTTGAAGATGACCAATTAGCAATAGCACGCTCTAAACAGCGTAATTTAACTGGCTGGAAACGACCTGTTAAAAAATAATAAGCCAACACCTTTTTAAAGCGAGTTATATACTCGCTTTTTTATTGCTTATATTTTGACTATTATTTAAACTTATGATTAACGGATTAAAAAATACACTTAAGGAACTCCTATGTCTGCATATGCTCGCCGTGCTATTGCCGAAAGGCAACGTCAAAATCAAATTAAAAGTCTTCTATCAGGTAACAATCACACGCTGATACAAATGAATTCTGCAGAGTTTGTAGAATACATTATTTCTGTAAAGATGAAGCAAGGTAAATCTCGTTCAGAAGTGGTTGATTGGCTTGATGAGTTACTGGAAGAGCATAATTCACTATCAAGTAAATGGAAACGAATTAAAGATCCATTAAAGACAGGGGGTGGGTTATACCCTTTATTTGATGATATGAAGGCATTAGCCATTATAGCGGCTGCAATGCAGCGCCAAGGTAATGTTTTTGGTAAGTTTAAAATTAAAGTTTATAATGGTTCCCCTGCTATTATAATGTCTTCTTATCCTGGTATCAAAGCTCATTTAACGGGTACTCGTTATTTAGCAAGTAACCCCAAACTTTTTACTATCGGTGTCGGTAAATTAGAAGCTGCAAAAGCTATGAAGGGTGGGTTTGTGCTCACTCTAGTAATTTCAGTGACATTTCATGCTACAGACTACCTTTTAAACGATCAAAAAACATGGCATGACTTAGTGGCAGGTGTAGCCGTGGATATGGCTGTAGTTGGAGCTGCTATTGTGACTACTAGTACAATATTAGGTGTCGCATCAGCAGCATCAGCAGGTTTAGCAACAATAATTGCAGGTACAGTATTAGTGCCCTTGTTGGTTGTTGTAATCGTTGGGGTGGCTTTTTCAATTGCATTTTCAGATACCAGTGATTATGTAAAAGTACTTTCTGATGAGTTAAGAAATATTGAAAATAAGATACAGAGTGGTGTAGTTAAAATTAAGGCTGGAGCGCAAAAAATTAATAGCGAATATAAAGAAAATCCAAATGAATTTTTACATGAAACCTTTGGAGTTCCTATGTTTAAAAAAACTAGGTCTTATAACTTGTGAAGTTTTTAGAATGGAAAAAAGCAGATAAAAAGTTATCTCTTGCAAATATGAAAGAATTAGCATCTGTTTTTTTCTTGTTAATTGTTAGTGGGGGACTGTGCTACAAGATAGCCTTAAACTTTTTTTCCGAAGTGGAAACTATATTTTTAGTTAGTCAGCCTCAATTTTTTATCAAAGAGCAAGCCACCATACTATTATCTTTTTTATTATTACCTTGCTTATTTTTAACGTTTTTATCAACTTTACAGCGTTTTTTGGGGTTTGATATAAAGTTAACTTTAATTAATGCATTTAAAAGTGCAGTTGTAGGTTTAATTGTTTTATTAATTCTATCAATCCCGACGAATCTTGTTATAGAGTCTAATTTAAAAAGCAAAGGTTACACTTATTGTAGTTGGTACACCGGACCCTCACTTCGAGCGCCTGATGTTTGGCTAAAAAACGATGAGTTATGCTTACAAGGTGGCTCTGTCATAATCAGTGATATAGCCGATTGGTTCGAGCAAAAAAACCAACAAGGTATTGAACCTTCTGTTGATGAGCTAAAAGAGTTTATAGAAGAAACTCGAAAAAGGCGTAATGAGCATATTAATAGCTTTTAGTTACAAAGCTGATTTCATGGGTAATAAGCTACTCCTTAGCTGCAAGCGAGTTTAACACTCGCTTTTTTATTGCCGAAAGCTAATCAAAATAAAACTGCCATAATCTTGTCATGCCTGTGTGTTGATATTTAGCAAATACAATACTAAGGAAAATCACATGTTTAAAAAATCAATTATTGCGCTGTCACTTATATCTGTTCTTACTGGTTGCTCACTTGATGGTGACGATGGTCAAAACGGCTCTCAAGGATTACAGGGAGAACAAGGCACAGATGGAATTAATGGGTTAAATGGTATAAATGCCAATTCAGCATTAAATATTAACCTTGTGGGTAGAGGTGTATTAAATGCACAAAGCCCAGAAGGTGCAGCTGAAATAGTTGCATATCAAGCATCTAAAAAATGGATTTACGCTATTAACAGTTCAGGTGATGACGCTGTTGTTAATATTTTACCCGCAGACACCTTTGATACTGCCGCACTTGTTAAAGATAACGAAGGGGTTATAAGCGCCACTAACTTAACCTCGGTCATTACGCTACCTTTAAACGAGAACACCCAAGGCGATGCAAACAGCATTGCTATTGATGAAAACAATAATTTACTAGCGGTTGCAATGGCTGCTGAAAGCACGGGTGATGAAGGTCAAATTGCTTTTTACGATATAAGCGGCGAATCACCTGTCTTTATTAAAAATGTTACAGTCGGATTTTTACCAGACATGGTGACGTTCACCCACGATGGCGCAAAGGCAGTGGTTGCTAACGAAGGTGAACCAAGTGGCGACTACAGCGTAGATCCTGAAGGTTCTATTAGTATTATCGATATAACAAATAATGTAATAGCTGATACAGCAATAAATATTGATTTTAAAGCCTATAACAACAAACAAACCGAACTAGAAGCGCAAGGGGTCGTTTTTGCAAATCCAAATGGTCGTACTATTAACGGTAATCTAATAAATACCACAGTAGCTATGGATTTAGAGCCCGAGTACGTTAGCATTTCTAAAGATAACAAATATGCTTATGTATCTATTCAAGAAAACAATGCACTTGCAATAGTTAACCTACAAGACAACAGTCTTGAGCTAAAGGGCTTAGGCTTTAAAGAGTGGTCAAGCTTACAACTTGATGCCTCAGATAAAGATGGCGGCGTTAATTTTAAATCATACCCAGGGCTCTATGGTATGTACCAGCCCGATACTATCTCAAGCTTTAGTTGGAAAGGCGCTAACTTTATAGTCACTGCCAACGAAGGTGACGCAAGAGAATACTTTTTTGATACAACGGATGAAGCAGACTGTATAGCAAAGGGCGGACTTGATTACGATGAAGACGATGGCTGCTTAGCTTATATAGATGAAAGCCGCGTTGAAGACTTAACTCTTGCTGCTAATTTTGATTACTTAAATAACGACGATGATGATATTGGTCGCTTAAAAGTAACAACAATAAAAGGCGATACCAATAACGACGGACAATACGAATCGCTTTACGGCTATGGCGCACGTTCTTTTACTATTTGGGATAGCAATGGGCTGGTGGTTTTTGATTCAGGTGACGATATAGCACGTATAACAGCATCTGTGCATGGTGAATTATTTAACAATAATGAAGATGAAAACAAAGGTGACTCACGTTCAGATGATAAAGGCGCAGAGCCTGAAGCGTTGGCTATTGGTAAAATTGACGATCGTACATTTGCTTTTATTGGATTAGAACGTATGGGCGGTATTATGGTTTACGACATTACTAATCCATACAATGTGCAATTTGAAGACTACTTCTATAATAGAGGCTTAATTAAAGGAGCGAATATTACAGGCGATTTGGCACCTGAAGGAATGGTATTCGTTTCAGCAGAGCAAAGTGCAACAGGAAATCCACTCTTAATTGTTGGAAATGAAATATCAGGCTCTATTGCCGTATGGGAAATAGCATCTAAATAAATCTTTAATTTTAAATAAAGCTGTGTGTTGTTTGTTTAACATACAGCTTAGTTTAAACCTTACTAATACATCATCAATAGATACTTATATTATGAGTGTTTTTTAAACTAAAAGTATCCTGCAGCCCTTTATTTGTATAGCTTTCATACTAAATTCATTTAATTATCAAAAAGCTGAAATAAAACATTGACCCCCGCTCGAATCTCCCTATAATGCGACCCCACTGAGACAGGAAACGCCAACGCATAGCGAGGCACGAACTACTCAGAGAGTTAAGTAAAACTTCGGTTTTAAATCTTCCAAATAGAAAGTTTAAAACTAAGTGTTGACTCGAAAAATAAAGGGTGTATTATTCGCATCCCTTGAGGCGCTAAAGCGGCTCAAAACGTTCTTTAACAATATAAAGCAATCATCTGTGTGGGCACTCGTACAGATTGAGTTCTAACAGCCAAGCTACTTAGGTAGCGAGGCAAACAAATTAGAGTCTCAATTGAAACTGAGTGACCATATGTTATTAAAAGATTCAGCCTTGAGCTGTTTTGATTTCACTTTTTAAAAGTGAAAATAATAACGCACAGTCAATTCGTTTTTGGCAACAAAAACAAAAATTCAGAATTCATTGAGCTGTCGAAAGACATAAAACTTTTTAATTGAAGAGTTTGATCATGGCTCAGATTGAACGCTGGCGGCAGGCCTAACACATGCAAGTCGAGCGGTAACAGAAAGTA
>NZ_JACJEN010000025.1:0-49568 GCF_014164075.1 Pseudoalteromonas sp. SG45-3
ATCAGCTATCAGCTATCAGCTATCAGCTATCAGCTATCAAACACATTCCTTGCACAAACCTGCTGATATTCCTTATTATCCGTATCAATACCTATATCAATCTGCCGATGCTCTGGGTAAGTGCTTCTGCATTGCGCTGTATCTCTCTTCTCGTAACTTTGAAACTTTTACCGCAGTTAGCTTAACGCCAGGTTTAACCCCAATTCGCTTAATTAAGTAATCTATTTTGATGTAAGAAAAGCATGTCGATAATAAGGAATAATTCGTTATTTAGTTGTTTTCGGCAAATGATCCTGCATTGCTCTATCTCCTGCATTTATGCAGTCGTATATCAGAGACTTTTAACACTGCTAGGCAGGCTCTAAGTATTATTGCTAATTGGTATAGTCATTAACTTTATAGTGTTGTACTTGTAGAGCTCTTGAGAGGGTTTAAGTTTTTACAGGAATATAGAGATGAATTAAGGGTATTTAATCAATACAGAGCTTTTAGGGTTGGTTAGATGTCAGAGCTGCCTGTTATACCAAGCTGTATAATTATTTAAACAATCTAACGAATTAAACTACTCCATCACGTTGTTAAAATTTTTATTGTGCACAAAAAAGCCAGCACGTTATATGCTGGCTTTTGGTCTGTAAATGCTTAGCTTACTTAAGCAGCATCAGCTTCTTTTTTAACGCTATTACGTGCGGCTTTGCCTGCAAGTAAGTCAGCAGGGTCGAAGTCATCAACGTTAATAACATCTAAACGAGATTGCTCAACAGCAGCTAGTTTATCAGCTTCTGCTTGGCTTAAAATGCCTGCTTCAAGCCCCATTTGTGCTACTTTATCAAGCTGGAAGAATGGCAGTTTAAGACCTTTCTCTTTACATACTCTTTCAAATAATGGCTCAACGTCTAGGATGTCTTTAAGCGTTTGCTCTTGACGACCCACAAGGTTAAGCGGCTCATTTTTTAAGTATACGTAGCTTGCTAAACGGTTACGCGTTTCGCTAGGTACTTGTAGTAGTTGCGCAAGTTTATGCTCAAGTTGGTCAGTTGGTTTACGAACCGGGCGACCAAACGGGAATAACAATACTTTTAACACGGCACGTAGTGGAGCCGAAGGCATGTTATTAATTAAATCAGCAAGTGCACGTTGGCAATGATAAAGGTGATCTTGGCAACTCCATTTTACTAGAGCAAAATCTTCTTTTTTACGGCCTTCGTCGTTGTAACGCTTAAGCGTTGCAGACACTAAGTATAAGTAACTAAGTAAGTCACCTAAACGTGCTGAAATACGTTCTTTACGTTTTAGTGAGCCACCAAATACTGCCATGCTAATGTCTGACATAAGAGCAAGTGATGCACTAAAGCGTGACGCTATACGGTAAAATTCAGCAGTTTCGTCGTTGTACGGCACACTTGTAAAACGTGCGCCGGTAAGTGCAAGCCACTTAGTACGTACAAGGTTCGACATAGTAAAACCAATATGACCCATTAGCGCTTTATCAAATACGTTAAGCGCTTCTTCGCGGTCTTCAATTTCGCACGCACCTAGTTCGGTAAGTACAAATGGATGACAGCGAATTGCACCTTGACCATAAATAATCATATTACGGGTCAAGATGTTTGCACCTTCAACGGTAATGGCAATAGGTGCACCTTGGTAGCCACGACCTAAATAGTTATTTGGCCCAAGCATGATGCCCTTACCGCCAAGTACATCCATTGCATGAATAGTTGCATCACGCATTTGCTCTGTCAGGTGGTATTTAATAATGGCAGAAACTACCGATGGCTTTTCGCCTAAATCAACCGCACCCGTAGACATACTAACCGCAGCATCAGAGCTGTAAGCGTAACCAGCAAGTTTTGCTAGTGACTCTTCAACACCTTCCATTTTACCAATAGGTAAACGGAACTGACGACGAATGCGGCTATACGCACCCGTTGCAACGGCAATCATTTTAATGCCACCGGCAGAATTTGACGGCAATGTAATTGCACGACCAACCGATAAACACTCAACCAGCATGCGCCAGCCTTGACCAGCCATATCTGGACCACCAATAATATAATCAAGTGGTACGAAAATATCTTTACCGCGAGTAGGACCATTTTGAAATGGTACGTTAAGCGGGAAATGTCGACGACCAATTTCAACTCCAGGAGTGTCCGTTGGAATAAGTGCACAGGTAATGCCTGGCTCTTTATTGTCGCCAATTAGCCCATCTGGATCTTGTAACTTAAACGCAAGACCAAGTACGGTAGCCACTGGGGCAAGTGTAATGTAACGCTTATTCCACGTTAAACTAACACCCACAACTTCCTCACCATTCCATTGCCCTTTACATACCACACCGTAGTCTGGAATTGAGCTTGCATCAGAACCCGCTTCTGGCGAAGTTAATGCAAAACATGGAATTTCTTGACCGCTCGCTAGGCGCGGTAAGTAATGATCTTTTTGCTCTTTTGTACCATAGTGTTGTAATAATTCACCTGGGCCTAAAGAGTTCGGTACACCAACAATTGACGAAAGTAATGTTGATTTACTTGTTAGTTTTTGAAGTACACAAGACTGTGCAAATGCAGAAAATTCTAAACCGCCGTATTCTTTTTTGATGATCATGGCAAAAAATTTATTATCTTTTAGATACTGCCACACATCTTGAGGAAGGTCGGTTAGTTCGTGCGTTGCTTCCCAATCGTCCAACATGCTACAAACTACTTCAACAGGGCCATCAACAAAGGCTTGCTCTTCAATAGTAAGTTTAGGAACTGGGTATTGGTGAAGTTTTTTCCAATCTGGGTTACCGCAAAATAAGTCAGCTTCCCACCACGTCGTACCGGCATCAATAGCTGATTTTTCAGTATCAGACATGCTTGGCGTTACTTTTTTAAACGTAGCAAAAATAGGCTTGATGATATATTGCTGACGAAGGCCAGTAACAGAAAGAGGAACCGCGATGATCAAAAAGATCAACCAGCTAATTAAACCAAAAGCACCCGCAAAGGTACCAATTAATAAAGTAATAGCCGAAACACCAAGTGCTGTGTTCCAACTTGCTCTGTGGTAAACCGCAGTGCAAAGCAACGCGATTAGAACCAGTGTAAATATGAGTGTCATTTTTATTCCTTAATAGAGGTCAGACCACCTCACTTAGAGTAGCGCTAGTAACAGTAATTTTCAAGTACATAACGATGTTAAATTGTAGTAGAAAGTAACTTAAATACGATATTTAATTACCCGACAGAGGAACACTCAATAACTATCGTATAGTCAAAGCATTAGCCGTAAGTAGTGTTAACGTAAAAATAAATAAATCTAATAGCAAAATGACACTTTTTAAGTAAGTATAGCCGTTATAGCGGGCTGCAATTTAGTGTACGCTTAATACACAAATATTCGCTATTTATTTTAATGTATGGTTTTTAAGGGTTATTTTATTAATGTGTGAATTACTTGGCATGTCAGCCAATGTGCCTACCGATATTTGTTTTAGTTTTTCAGGCCTTTTAGAGCGTGGTGGTAATACAGGTCCTCATAAAGATGGTTGGGGTATTACATTTTACGAAGGTAAAGGCTGTAGAACCTTTAAAGATCCTGAGCCGAGTTATCAATCTGAAATTGCAAAGCTGGTTAAAGCATACCCCATTAAAAGTGTCTCGGTTATTAGCCACATTCGCCAAGGTAATCGAGGTCGGGTATGTCTTGAAAATACTCATCCGTTTACTCGTGAGTTGTGGGGGCGTGAAATAACCTATGCTCATAACGGGCAGCTTTCAAATTATCATGATTTAAAACCTGAATATTATCGACCTGTGGGTAATACCGATAGCGAGTTGGCATTTTGCTGGTTGCTTGACAAAATTCGTGAAAAGTACCCGCAGCGACCAAGTAATATGGCGTCGGTTTTTAGATATGCGGCTAAGCTTTCGCATACGCTACGTGAAAAAGGCGTGTTTAATATGTTATTGACCGATGGGGTGTTTGTTTTAGCGTATTGCACTAATAACTTACACTACATAACGCGCCGTGCGCCATTTGGTAAAGCAACGTTGATTGATGCCGACATGGTGGTTGATTTTCAACAAGAGACCACACCAAACGATGTAGTAACAGTTATAGCTACAAGGCCTTTGACGAATGATGAGCGCTGGCAAAAAATGGAGCCTGGGGAATTTGCATTGTTTAAAATGGGTGAGCTAATTTAGCCCACCTATTTTAAATACTAACTTAACTTAACTTTGGTTTAATTAAATTTAGTTAGCTTCTTGAGGTTGTTGTGCTGTAGCAGGCGCAACAGCTGTAGGCGCAGTAACAGTAAATGAATTTATTTGAACTTCAAACTGCTCCATACCTTTTTCGCCTTTCCACATACGTACCAGCATGTAATCCATTTCTGGCGCAAACCACGCAATCGCTTGGCGTTTATCGTTATCGTATAAACGTTTTACTTTAATGGCTTCTACATTACCAATAGGCAACGAAATCATCTCGGTGCCAGATACTTCAAAGTTGTAGTCGCGGCGATTACCTTTTTTGTCTATAAGCGGAAATGAAAAGCTCGTTTCACCTTTTTTCAATCCTTCGCGCACTTGCACTTGGTACGAAATAGCATCCTGAAATTCATCAGTCCATTCGCATTTTAGTGGGTATTCGCTAGCGCTGCTAGTCACTACCTTATTTGTCGTATCAAAATCAATCTTATAATCTTTATCTGGGCCTGTACCGGTGCGGATCATATTGTAATGATGCGGGGTAACCTTACCATCTTTAAAGGTAAACTCTGATGTTTCTTCACGAGAATCAGAAAAGATCATCCACTCAATATTGCTGTGGTATGTTAGTTCATAAGTATCATCGCCCGTTTTTTTGAGCTCACGAACAGCCTCACCATGATTTTTACCTTTGCGTAAAATATCGTAATTAGCTTGATACTGGGTCAATTCGCCTGCAATTAGGCTAGTTGGAAGTAAAGCGCCCGCACATAACAACAGGGCACTTATTTTTTTATTGTGGGTAGTGCGCGCCGTGTGCAGGAAGTTGTTTTTTGTCAAGAACTGCATAATCTGCTTCCATAGTAAGTCTGTGTTCACTGAACCACTTGACCACCAAAGGATAAATTATATGCTCTTGCTCATGCACGCGTTTTGCTAATGTTTCTGCTGTATCATCCTTGAGTACAGGTATTTGCGCCTGAAGGATAACGGGACCGCCGTCTAATTCTTCAGTAACAAAGTGAACACTTACGCCATGAACATCGTCTTTTGCATCAATTGCTCTTTGGTGGGTATTCAGCCCCTGATACTTAGGCAACAAAGATGGATGAATGTTCAACATTTTTCCAACATATTTTTGCACTAAGCCAGGAGTAAGAATACGCATAAACCCAGCTAATACAACTAGATTTGGCATAAAAGAGTCGATAACGTTCATTAATTGCGCATCGTACGCTTCGCGCGAGTCAAAATCTTTATGACTGAGCACTTTTGTAGCAATACCTGCTTGTTTTGCACGCTCTAAGCCATAAGCGTCTGCTTTATTACTAATAACAGCCGCTATATGTCCGTTTATCTCGCCACGTTCACAGGCATCTATGATGGCTTGTAAATTAGAGCCACTACCTGAGATTAAAACTACCAGACGAGTCGGTGCCATTACTTAGCACCACCTACAATTTCAACTTGCTCTTCGCCTGCTGCTGCATCTTGAATTTCACCAAGGTGCCATGCATTTTCGCCCAAGTCTTTTAGCATTGTTAAGCTTTGCTCAAGTTTGTCAGCAGGGACTACTAAAACCATGCCTACACCACAGTTAAATGTACGGTACATTTCGTGTGTAGTAATGTTGCCGTTTTCTTGTAACCAATTAAAAATTGGTGGCCACTGCCAGCTATCACCTTTAACTACAGCTTTTGCTGAAGCGGGTAATACGCGTGGAATGTTTTCCCAAAAACCGCCGCCAGTAATATGCGAAAGCGCATGTACGTCAACGTTTTTGAATAACTCAAGTAAAGGTTTTACGTAAATACGCGTAGGCTCAAGTAGAGTTTCGCCTAATGTTTTACCTTCAAAGTCAGCGCTGGTATCAGCTTTTGACACTTCAAGTACTTTACGAATTAAAGAGAAGCCATTTGAATGAGGACCGCTTGAAGCAAGTGCAATAAGCTGATCGCCTGCTGCTACTTTTGTGCCATCAATAATTTTTGATTTTTCTACAACGCCTGTACAAAAGCCTGCCATGTCGTAGTCTTCACCATCATACATACCTGGCATTTCAGCTGTTTCGCCACCAATTAGGGCACAACCTGAAATTTCACAACCTTTGCCAATACCTGTCACTACGTCAGCTGCTGTGTCTACATCTAGCTTACCAGTTGCATAGTAATCTAGGAAAAACAGGGGTTCAGCACCTTGAACAATTAAGTCGTTTACACACATTGCAACTAAATCAATACCAACAGTATCGTGTTTTTTTAAGTCGATTGCTAAACGTAGTTTAGTACCAACGCCATCTGTGCCTGCAACTAATACTGGTTGCTTGTAGCCTTCAGGAATTTCGCAAAGTGCGCCAAAACCACCAATTCCGCCCATTACTTCAGGACGACGAGTTTTTTTAACTACGCCTTTAATACGCTCAACAAGTGCATTACCAGCGTCGATATCTACGCCCGCGTCTTTATAGCTTAGAGACTGTTTTTGTTCGCTCACAGGTTTTCCTCAAAATAGTTGTTTTGGGTTGCTTAGAAACGCGCGTATTTTACAACAATTGCAGGGTCGCGGCTAGCTCAAATGTAATTTTGAAATAATTAACAAGGACACTTGTCCGCTGTCTGTTGTTTAAATAAACAAAAAAACGCCCATAGGCGTTTTTTTAGTAATTAAAGGCGGTAAATTAACAGCTATACTTTTGCAGTTAATATGGCTCGAAGTGGAGCAGGGTAGCCTTCAATTGTTTTACTTGTATCGTTTGGATCTAAAAAGTCGATTAACGATTCGTTTTCCATCCAGTCGGTTTTGCGTTGTTCTTCAAGCGTGGTTATAGCGCAATCTTTTATTTGCACATCTTTAAAGCCAACGCGTTCCATCCAAAGCTTTAATGCTGCAGTACTTGGAATAAACCACACGTTGCGCATTTTAGCGTAGCGATCAGTAGGGACTAATACTGTGTTTTCGTCACCTTCAATTACTAGCGTTTCAAGTACGAGTTCGCCGCCTGGGCGAAGCTGCGCTTTTAACTGCGCTAAAAAGTCGATAGGTGAGCGACGATGATAAAGTACGCCCATCGAAAAAACCGTATCAAATGCTTTAAGCTCGGGTAATGCTTCAACGCCTAGTGGCAGTAAATGCACGTTTTCGTCTGGGTTGTAGTGTTTAATTGCCTGAAACTGACATAAAAATAAATCTGATGGATCAATACCCACCACAAACTCTGCGCTTTCACCACGCATACGCCATAAATGATACCCTGAGCCACAACCAATATCTAAAACGGTGCGGCCTTTTAATGGCTCAATATGAGGCAGCAGGCGGTCCCACTTCCAATCACTGCGCCACTCTGTGTCTATTTCAATACCGTGCACACTAAATGGGCCTTTGCGCCATGGCATCATGCGTTTTAATAAATGCATGGCTTGCTTTTGCTCGCCATCACTCATCTCCCCTGGGGCGCCAATTTCTACCTTAGTAGAAATATCAACGTGTGTTGTAGCCACCTCAGGCAAGTTTTTAAGTACTTTTTGCCATTTAGGTAAATCGCCATGGCTTGCCTCTAACTGCCAATGTTTTAATTGTGCAGGGAGGGTTTCTAGCCAGTGACTAAGTGGGCTTTGTGCGATAGATGCGTAAAATTGGTTAAACCATTGAGACATGGATGACTCTCTTTATTTAATTGCTACCATTGAGCAAAAATTAAAACATTGATACCACACTTGAGTTTGGCTAAAACCAATATCTTTTAAGCGAGTAAAGTGAGCGCTTAGTGTATCTGGGCGCATAACGTTTTCGATGGCGGTACGCTTTTGGCTTATTTCAAGCTCAGAGTAACCATTGTGTCGTTTAAAGTCGTGGTGCAAATCAATCAATAAATTGTCGCATTGCTCGTTTTCAGCTTTAATTTTTTCGCTTAGCAGCAATACACCACCCGGTTTTAAATTAGCGTATATTTTTTCAAGCACGGCTTGGCGCTGAGCATGCGGAATAAACTGCAAAGTAAAGTTCATTGCTACTACTGAGGCGTTTTGAATCTCAAGCTCGTTAATATCGCCTAAAGTAACAGTAACAGGTACATCTGATTTAAAACCTTGTAAATGTACCTTACAACGCTCAACCATAGCTTGAGAGTTATCTACCGCTATTATATGGCAGTTATCGGTGCGAATATTTCGTCGCATGCTAAGTGTTACTGCGCCCAAAGAGCAGCCTAAATCATAAAGATTTGAGTTACTTTGCGCGTATTCACCCGCAAGTTTACCCATTGTACTTACAATGGTGGCATACCCAGGCACAGAGCGCTGGATCATATCTGGAAAAACTTCGACTACATTTTGGTCAAAGCTAAAATCTTTTACTTGTTGCTCAGAGGCATAAATACTGTCTTTTATGGTCACGAAGGCAGTCTCTTTGTAAATAATGGCGCTATTTTAACATTTTATACTGGATAGTCAGTGATAAATTCAGTAGCTTGACTAGAATTATGAATAATAAGTATAAAAGAGAAGATTAAATGAGCAAAAGTAAGGTCATCAGCACAGACGATATATTAGCAACCCTTTGTCATTCAGTGACAGGCGTACTCACATCAGCCAGCGGTAATGGTATTAGCTACTCAGCCATGGTGCAAAAAATAACGCGTACATGCATGCGACCAGATATTGGCTGCTTTGTTTTATTTGACGGCGGTTTTACCGGGCTCGTAATTACCAACTTTACTTCGCAAGCGGCGATGGAAATTTATGGCGATTACATGCGCAACATGGGGATGCCAGAAGATGAAATAGCGCATAGCCATTTATCAGACGACGTATCAAACGTATTAGGCGAGTTGATGAATCAAATTGTTGGCGACTTTACGTCTAAAGTACGCGAGCAATTACATACCTCGATTACGCAAAACCAGCCAAAAATGATGGCAATAAACAAGCAAGTGCAAATATCGGTAGATACCACGATGGATCGCCCGCAAGCCCGCCGCGTAACATTCACCACAAGTAAACAAAATATCTTTTACTTGGAATTAGCGATGGATAAAACAGAGTTCATTAAATTACACGACTTTGATATTGCAGAAGCACTCGACCCAGATGACATAATTGAAAACGAAGCACGTAAAAAAGCGGACAAAGAAAAAGCATCTACCGCAGTAGAACAAGATGATGGCGATGATGATTTTATGGCAGGCCTAGGGCTTTAAGTCTATTTACGTAGGTTGGGTTGAGTGAAACGAAACCCAACGACTGCTCAGCTATTAATCTTTAGTTATAAGTGTTCAGGTTAGTGATTAAAATAAAAGCGCGATTTATATCGCGCTTTTGCGTCATGTTAGCTTTATTTGAATAAGTAAACCTACTCTTTAAATTTATAGCCCACACTATAAACCGCTGCTATTGGGTTTAGCCCTGCTTGAATGTCGTTAATCTTTTTTCGTATATTTTTAATATGTGTATCTATGTTGCGATCGGATATGTCGGTTGTGTCGCTGTATACGTTATTAATAATATCTTCGCGGGTAAAAACACGCCCTACGTGGCTTATAAATAATAAAAATATTTTAAACTCGATGGCGGTAAAGCCAATACTTTTGTCGTTTAGGCGTGCTTCGTAATCGTCTTTGTGTAATTGGAAATTATTATGATTAATGATGTTGGTTTTAGGCTGGCTGGTCCTTCTTAGTACGGCTTTTATGCGTGCTACAACTTCTTTGGGGCTGAAGGGTTTGCATATGTAGTCATCGGCGCCGATCTCTAAACCCTGCAAGCGGTCTATTTCCTCACTTTTTGCGGTAAGCATAATAATAGGCAGACTTGAAAAGGCTCTTATTTGCTTACATAGCTCTATGCCATCAACATCTGGCAGCATTAAATCAAGAAGTATTAAATCTACTGCGTTTTGTTTTACAAAACTAACTACACCTTTGCCACTATTAAAGTGCTCAGTTTCGTAATTTTGTTGCTTAGCGTAGGCAATAAGTACCTCGGCAATGTTTTCTTCGTCTTCAACGATAAGTATTTTTTGTGATGCCATTATTTTAACCTAAAAGTGTCAGCGTTATTTTTACCTCTAGCCCACCGAGTGGTGAGTTGTGCAACGATATTTGACCGCCATGTGCCTCTACTATTTGTTTGCAAAGTGCAAGTCCTAAGCCCGAGCCGCCGTGCTCTCGGCTTCGAGATTTTTCAACGCGATAAAAACGCTCAAACAATTTTTGTAAGTCGTTTGGTAAAACACTTGGGGCTGAATCTTGTAAAATAAGCTCAATGTTATTGGGTCTTTTGTGGGCAAGTATTATTACTTGCCCACCTTTATGCGTGTATCTGCAGGTATTTTCTAACAGGTTTGAAAATAATTGTATAAGGCGTTCTTTATCACCATTTATTATACATTTGCCGGCTTTGGTTAAGCTTTTGCTATCTACATTTAATTCATGCTCTTTAAAGCGAGCGGTGTAGTTTTCAATTGATTGCTCAAAAACAGTGATTAAATCAATGCGCGCATTGTTATAGGTTAAATTAACGCTATCTGTTTGTGCTAGTTGGGCTAGGTCGTCAACAATGTGGCTTAAGTTATCTACTTGGTTTATGAGTAAATTAATGCGCTTTGTGTCGGCTGTAAATACGCCATCTTGAACGGCTAGTAAATGCGAGCGTAGTACGGTAAGTGGGGTTCTTAATTCGTGGGATGTGTCTGACACCCATTGAAACCGCATTTGTTGGTTTTGCTCAAGCGTGTGGGCTAAGGCATTAAAGTTGTTGGATAGGGTACCTAGCTCATCTTTACTAGAGGGAATTATTCTGCTGGCAAAATTTCCTTTTGTTAACTCATCGGTGCCAGTCACTATTTGCTTTATTGGTTTTATTAAATGGCGAGATAACACAATAGCCATAATAAATGCGAGCACAATAACGAGTAATGTGATCATAAAGTAGTTATGAAATTGCGCTGCTAAAAATGCTTTTACTGGGCTACTTTGCACAAGTTTTGAAGGTACTAAACCTATCCAGCCTATAACGTTATTGTTTAATAAAATAGGTTCTATATGTGGGTTGTCGTTTAAATTAGCCCTACCAATAACAACCTTTTTATTTTGATCATATAAACTTATACGTTGCCCTGTTTTAAGGGAACCTGCAGGTAAATGTACCCACAATAAAGAAGGCGTTGCATTGCTGTTATTTGGTTTGGGTGGGGGGCTTGTGTGTTTATTCGCTTTGGGCTCGCCTGGCTTTTTTTGCGGCTCTACAATAGAGCGCCATAATTGCGTGCTTTGTGTAATGGGTTGCCAACTGCCTAATCCGCTATAAAGCTCAATAAGTTGATGCTTAACCATTGCTACATGTTTTGTTTCTTCTTGTTCAACAAAGTCGTTAAAACCTGACGAAAAGGTCATGTATATAAACACAAACATAAGCCCAACAAGGGCGATATTAGTGATAAAAAAAGCTAAAAAGAATTTATGTATTAATTTCACTGATTGGCAAATAGTAAAGATCATGACGTTAACGTACCAAGCAGTATTGCATATTGATTATGTGCCTACAATTAGCGTATTTAGGGAGTTGCTTACTAAAATCCTTTTTAAGTAAGCTTTTAGGTATGTTGATTCTTGGGCTAGAACTTTATTTTTGCGGTATCGCCAGCACCCAGTAACTTATATTGTGGTTTTACAAAGCTTGCGTGTACTGCACCTAAACTTTTAGGGAACGATATGGCAAGCTCATCTACTGTTGCAAATGAGTGCTTTGCTTGAAAAACAATTTCTAGGTCGTGCGCTTCGTTGTTGCTGGTGGTAAAAACGACGCGTTCAAACACGATAACTTGCTGATTTACACGTAAGCTCGTTTTTTGTTTAAGTGCATTTTTTACAAACTCTTCTTGTTGCTCTGCACTTAAGTTTGTAGGCATAAGCTTATCAATATCGCCCATAAGCCATGCTTGCTCGCTTTGCAGCGCTGAGATTAAATGCTCAGCATTAGTTAATACTTTTACTTCAACTTGCCCATCTCTTAAAATTACTTGGGCTGTTGTGTTTTTTAATACATGGGCGCTCACTTGAGCGCTCATACTTGTTAAAATACACGCGAGCATTAGCCATTTTAATTTTTTTAAAAAATACATAATTACTACCCTTTATTGAGGTTGCTCAATAATTGCTTTACAAATAAGGGTGTTGTCGGTTTCTAAGTCTTCGCCCCATATGAATTTTGCATTTTCATCCCAGTTAATATCGTCGTAACCGTCTTTTGGTCCTACATCGGCAAAGTTGTGCTCTACTGCATTAGCCCAGTTTGCGTTATCAAAGTTACTTTGCAGCCAGTTAGTTGGTGCTTCTTTTGACATAAACGTACAAACGCCTTCGCCCGCGACAGGGTTTGATTCGCTTTCGCATAATTTGTTGAGCGGCGCTTTGTGCAGTATTTCGCATTTAAAGCTTTTATCGCTTACGGCAACTACTTTATTTGTATCGGTGTCGGTAAGTTGCATAATAAAACCGCCATCACCCATTTGCTGATTTTTAGCACCGATGTATTCAAGCCCAGTGTCGTTTTGCTTAAAGTCTTTAATTATTAAATTAAGCTCAATAGGGTAGTTTGCAGAAAACGTAATACTTTCGGCATTAAATGAGCGCTCTGTGGTTATTGGTACAGAATCTTCAACAAGTAACTGCTCGCCTATGTAGGCTGTAAACCAGTTATCAGCCCATGCTTCTAGTTTTAAGTTATGGTTGCCTGTAATGGCAGGATTTGTATTTTGCTTAGTGACTGTAGGAGTAAGGTGATTTGGTTGCGGACCTCTACAAAATGTACCTGTTTGAACTTTGCCACCATTACTGATGGTTTTTTGTTTAAAGCTATAGCAGTATTTTCCCTGTGATGCAGGGCTGTAGGTAGTAAAGTAGTTCTCGCCTTTGTATGAGTAGCTCATTGTACGGCTGCCGTTTTCAGAGATTGTGTGCGTTAGGTTTTCAACGCCTCCTTGTGGCGGGCGCAAGTCGGCTCTTATACCTTGAGTATCGCCACTAAGTGGTGACACTCTTGGTAATTTTGCGGTATCTACTTCACCAACTAAGCACTGAATAATATACGGCGGCGTAGCTGATGTTTGGTAGCGATAGCCAAATGTGTCGTCGGTTTGTCCGTTACATACATCAAGGTCACCTTTGGCAATTGCACTGCCGTCTGGGTTTTTACTGCCATAAAGCGGGTAACCATCGTAAGCCCAACCAATAATGGCATCGCTTGTTTGGTTTTTCATTGTGTCAATCATACACGTTGGCGATACATGATAATGGTAGTCATCACCTCGTCCTGCGTGTCCGCCACAAATATCTAACTGTCCGAGTGCTAAAGTGTCGTGTTTTTCATCGTAGCTATTTACGTCCAACTCACCTTGCGAAGAATAGTCGTATATTGGTACGCCGTTAACGGCAACACCTACGGCTGCATCAATTGTTGTTATTGTTTTTGCTTTTTTAGGATTTAGCTTTATAGGTGCTACGTAGTCTTTAGCTGGAACAGGTATTTGCTCGTTAGTACCTGTAATACCAGTCATTACTTCATGATCAGGATAAGTAGATGAGGCAATATAAGCATATTGTTCATCGCACGTAACAAATACGCTTTGATCAAACCCTGCATTACTTACTGATTGTGTAATAGCATCGCAACGAGGTGATTTTACGTTAGCGGTTAAATATGATTTATCAGGCTTTGGTTGCTCATTTGGTTTTGGTCTTGTATTAGGTTTGTGTTCGGCGCTACTGGCGCTTCGCGAGTATTTAACCGTCATACTTGCAGTATCGAGCGTAATATCTTTTACAGCAGCGAGTAATGCTGAGCGATCTACTTTTGTATCGCTATTAAAGGTAACCGGTGCAGATAACGCGTATACAGTATAAGTATAGCTTTTTTCACCTGGGCCTTTAGAGCAAGGCGGCGCGTATTGGTTTAAATCGTTTACGCTATTAGAGCCTACTTCACCGAGGGTTTCGCCCGCTTTAATTTGTGTTTTATCGGCGGAAATGTTGTACATGGTCCAATACCAATGCATTCCCTCTGGCGCTTTATGATCCATAATTAATGCATAATATTTGGTTGCCTTAGGTGCACCACTCCAGTTAAGTGGGGGGCTAATGCTTTGCCCATCGCACGTATAAGTAATAGGCAAATTACCGCCATCACTTACTTTTGAGCTGGTTAGAGTAAAATCATTGAGGTTTGATTGTTCAAGTGATTGGCTGTTTTGCTCGTTGCAGGCACTTAAGGTTAAGCAGCACAGTGCACTGAGTAAAATGGCATGGGTATTTTTCATCATTTCAAAACTCCAAAGATTAAATTAACTTTTAAGAGTGTAGTTCTCAAATGTAGGGCAATTATGTAGTTTTAAACTTTTTTTTATTAAGGGCTGGCGTTAAGTTGTGAGCTGCTTACGGAGATAAAAGACTGGGTATGGAAGGAAACATAAACTTAAGCATGAGCTTTATTTTCACTCAGTTAAATAACGCTAAAATCCTTATTTTAAATAAGGATTTTCTCCCATTGCGACTACCACACAAAAAATTCTTAAATCTAACTCTAGCTGGTGGTAACTCGGCTCCATATGGCAGCAAAGTTGATAAAAACCTTTGTTGTGGTCTTTTTCTTTAAAGTGGGCGAGCTCATGTACCACTAACGCTTTTAATAACGGCTCGGGAGCGCGGAGCAAGTCGCTGTTTATCGCTAAATCGTGTTTACGGGTTTTACCTTGCATTCGATACGTATGTGTACCGAGTGCATTGGTCACCATGTCGCCTTGTTTTTTAAACGCCGCACGACCAAATGGTGGCGCATTTTTTAAATATTGTTTTTTAAGCTCGGTTGCATAGCTATAAAGTAGTTTATCGCTGGTAATAGTGTGTGCTTGCGGATACTTTTTAAGTAAGTAGTCACATACCTTGTTGTTATTTATAAGGCTTAATACTTGCTCAACAATGTTAGCTGGGTAGCCGGTAAAGTAATGTGCGTATTTACTCATTATTATTTCTCTGTCGTTTTACTTTTAAAAAAGTGCTGGCTGGTGGGCTTCTTTTTCGCCAGTAAATGGGTTTAATGCTTTGTGATCATAACCAAGGTCTTTGCAAAACTGCCTTGCTAATAATGGCGCTTCTCGGTTATCTGCCGTATGAAAAAACACATAGGGCGTTTTTCCTTCATCAAGCCATTGTTTTACTTTACTTAGCCACGGTTTATAAAAGGGTTTATAGTCGTTTTGTAAATTGGCTATTACAAAGCGCGCCATAGGCTCTGAGCCAGTAGCTATTGCATGTACCGGTAAGTGGGGCTTTTTTTGCTGTGCATCTATTAGCGCTTCGGTTGTTGGTTTTACCGCAAATAGGGCGCGAGTATCCATCGATATACGATTTATGTTATTTGCCATTAATAATTGGTTAAGCGCAATTTCGGCTTCACCCTTTTGAAAAAACGCAGTATGACGTACCTCTACACCGTAATTAACCTCTTTTGGTAACAGGCTAATAAATTGGGCTAGCTTGGGTAAGTCACCAGGGCCAAATGCTTTAGGTAATTGCAGCATGATTTGCCCGGTTTTTTCTAAAATAGGGGAGAACAAGTTAAGCCAATCAGTGAGCTCGGTTTGAACATTAGTTAGGTGCAGCTCGTGGCTAAAGCGACGATTAAACTTAAACGTAAATTTAAAATCATCGGGTACGCTGTTTGCCCAGCGCAATACGGTACTTGGCGATGGGTCAGCGTAAAAGCTGGTATTACCTTCAACAGAGTTAAAGTGTTGGGCGTATTGGCTAAGCATATCGGCGTTTTTACATTGGCTTGAAAATAAATTGCCTTTCCATGCATTACTCGACCACTGCGGGCATCCAATATATAACATACAAACTAGCGCCTTATTATAAAGTGGCGATAGTGTAGCAAATAACAAAACGAGCTGCTGTAAATTCAGGGGCAAAAGCGGCACACGCCCTAGCATCTTAATGTTAGTTGAGTATAATGCAGGGCTTAATTTGATTATTTTTAGATTGCTAGCGGCTTTATTTGTATTGTGGTGACCTGTTTTTTAAATCACACGCCTTAAAACAAATAAATATAACCGTTTAAGCCTTTTATCTGACAGGAAAACTATGCGCTCTATATATTGCGGACAGCTAAATAAAACTCACGTAGATCAAGAAGTTGAACTATGTGGCTGGATCAACAAACGACGTGACCTTGGTGGACTTATCTTTGTCGATTTACGCGATAGAGAAGGTTTAGTACAAGTTGTATTCGACTCTGACATTGAAGAGTTAATGAGTTCAGCTAACACACTTCGCCAAGAATTTTGTGTTCAGCTAAAAGGTACTGTACGTGCACGCCCTGATAGCCAAGTAAATAAAGATATGGCAACAGGTGAAATTGAAGTTTTAGGTACTGAGCTTACAATTATTAACCGCTCTGAACCGCTTCCACTTGATTTTAACCAAGTAAACTCAGAAGAGCGTCGTTTAAAATACCGTTACTTAGACCTACGTCGTCTAGAAATGAGTGACCGTATTAAATTACGTGCTAAAGCAAGCAGCTTTGTTCGTCGCTTTTTAGATGAAAATGGCTTTTTAGACATCGAAACACCTGTACTTACTAAAGCAACGCCAGAAGGCGCACGCGATTACTTAGTGCCAAGCCGCGTTCATAAAGGTAGTTTTTACGCTTTACCACAGTCTCCACAGTTATTTAAGCAATTGTTGATGATGTCGGGTTTTGACCGTTACTACCAAATTGTTAAATGTTTCCGTGATGAAGATTTACGTGCCGATCGTCAACCAGAATTTACCCAAATAGATATAGAAACCTCGTTCATGAGTTCTGATCAAGTACGTGGTATGACTGAAAAAATGATCCGCGAGATGTGGCAAACATTGTTAAACGTTGATTTAGGCGATTTTCCAATCATGCCTTACAGCGAGGCAATGAGCCTTTACGGTTCTGATAAGCCTGATTTACGTAACCCAATGAAGTTAGTTGATGTTGCAGATTTAGTTAAAGATGTAGAGTTTAATGTTTTCTCAGGTCCAGCTAACGACGAAAAAGGTCGTGTTGCTGTATTAACTGTACCGGGTGGCGCTAAGCTTTCTCGTAAACAGCTTGACGATTACACTAAGTTTATTGGTATTTACGGCGCTAAAGGCATGGCGTGGATGAAAGTAAATGACCACACTGCAGGCGCTGAGGGTGTTCAATCACCAGTGGCTAAGTTTTTAAGCGAAGACGTAATCACAAAATTACTTGAGCGTACTAATGCACAGTCTGGCGATATTATTTTATTCGGTGCCGATAAGCGCAATACGGTAAATGAAGCAATGGGCGCACTGCGCGTTAAGATTGGTGTTGACTTAGAAATCACTAACCTTAATAGTTGGGCACCACTTTGGGTTGTAGACTTCCCAATGTTTGAAGAAGATGACGAAGGCACATTACATGCTGTGCATCATCCATTCACTGCACCAAAAGATATTACTGCAAGTGAGCTTGAAGCAAATCCAGCTGCGGCTATTTCAGATGCCTACGACATGGTATTAAACGGCTACGAAGTGGGTGGCGGTTCGGTACGTATTCATAATGCAGATATGCAAGAAACTGCATTTAGAATTTTAGGTATTAACGAGCAAGAGCAACAAGACAAGTTTGGCTTTTTACTTGATGCACTTAAATACGGCACACCACCACATGCTGGTTTAGCATTTGGTCTTGACCGTTTAGCAATGCTTTTATGTGGTACCGATAACATTCGTGACGTTATTGCTTTCCCTAAAACAACACAAGCGTCGTGTTTATTAACTAACGCGCCTAGTAAGCCTAATATGGATTCGTTAGCTGAGCTTGCAATCAGTGTTGTTGAAAAAGCGATACCTAGCGAAGAGTAATTTTTGTTTAGCTTATTGAGCTAAATTTAAAAACCCTTAAGTTATATGCTTAAGGGTTTTTTTGTGGTTAAATTTACAGCAACATGTATTTTAATCGAATAGACGAAAAAGGAATTATTATGTCGATCAATGCCACCTTACTTGGTGAATTTTTAGTTTTTTTTATTGTGCTGAGTATTCCTATTTTTGCTGTAATTAGCTATAAAATAGGTAAGCGTAAAAGTACTATGCCGGGGGTTTTAGCTTTTGTGGGTGGCTGTTTAGCGCTATTTCCACTATTTGCTTTGATTTTTATTGCAGTGCTTGCGCTTAAAAAAGATTTACCTAAAAATAGCGTCTATGCCCATTAAAAACTAGGTTAATAGTGTCAATTTCAAATAATAATCACTACTTCGACGAGCAATTTAATGCTTTGCAGCACGAAGAGCAACTAACTGAAAATTCTGAGTTTGAAGAGTGCACATTTACCGATTGCGACTTTTCAGGCGGGCAGTTTAATAATTGCCGATTTATACAGTGCAACTTTAAAAACTGTAATTTATCGTCACTAAAATGGAACTACAGCTCGCTTGAAGATGTAAGTTTTAGCCACTGTAAATTAAATAGTCTGCAATGGACTGACGTGGATTGGCCAGCGCTTAGTATTAACGCACCGGTGAGCTTTAATTATTGCGAGCTCAGTAATAGTTCTTTTTTTGAATTAACCCTCAAAGCCCTCAAACTAACACACTGCTTTGCCAAAAATGTTGATTTTAGACATGCTGATTTAAGCGGTAGTGAATTTACAGGAACAGATTTTCGCGATAGTGAGTTTTTTCAAACTAACCTAACAAAATGTGATTTTGTAGGTGCGACAGCATTTAATATAGATTTGAATAATAATATGTTAGCGAATGCTAAGTTTGATCGCTTCGAAGCACTTAATTTGCTTACCAGCCTTAATATAGAGCTTTGTGATTAATTTAGTTTAATATGATTACTAACTAGAAGCGACAGCTTAGCTGGGCTTCTAGATACTGCGTAACTGCGTAATTAACGGCTAGGGCCATTTTTATTACGTGCACTGGCAAGCTGTCTTGCGATTTCTAATAACGCTGGTGAAATATCTTCAGCGCCATCTTTAATTAGTTTTGTAACGTCTCCTGATGAAAACAAACCGTCACGTGGTGATTTAATACCTAACTCACGAACAAAATCCTTCGTTTTACCTGTGCTGCCTGTTTCAATAAACTTAAAAATAATACGTTCATTGTTGTTTTTAGCAGGGGTTTTTAGTGTTTCGATTTCGTCATGTATTGCCGTTAGTTTGTCTTCTAAAATTTCTATACGTTCTTGAATGCTATTGTATGATTTCATTTATTGGATCTTTTACTAAATATATTTAAACAATGGCGGCTATTATCGCATAGTTTGTCAATAGAGAATGCAAACCTATAAAGTAAAAGTTATTTTTAATTAAAAACAATAATTTATATAAGTTTAAATATGCAAAAAACACTTAAAAAGCTTTTTATGTTAAGCGCACTAGCTCTAAGTGCATCAGATATAAGCACATCAGCAATAAGCGCAACAAGCTATGCAAACGATGGCGTTATGACTGATGAAAGCCGCAATCGCACTATTCCTATCAATATTACATTGCCAAGTAACAATGCTAAGTGTACAGCGCAAGTAAAATGCCCTGTAGCGTTTATTAACGCAGGTTACGGGATTAGCCATAACGGGTATACGTTTGCCAGTAATGCGTTTAATCAGCGTGGATATTTAACAATAGCCGTTGCACATGAGCTAAAAAGTGACCCTTACTTAAACCGTGAGCAGCCTTACTTTACAACTCGCATGGAAAACTGGCATCGTGGCGTAGTAACGCTTAAGTTTTTAGTTAATGAGCTATCGAGTAAATACCCAGCGTACGACTTTACAAAACTCACCTTATTTGGGCACTCAAACGGCGGGGATATTTCCGCATTATATGGCTCTATTTATCCAAACGAAGTTAGCACTATTATTACGCTCGATCATCGCCGCATGTTGATCCCGCGCAATAAAAACATTCACGTACTTACTGTACGCGGTAGTGATTACCCAGCTGATGCGAATGTGCTGTTAAACGATTCAGAGCTGGATAAGTTTCCCGTTACGCAAATAATGATAGAAAAATCGCGTCATAACGATATGTACGATGGCGGGCCAAAATGGCTGGTGGATAGAATGAGTAAAGAAGTAGAGGGATTTTTAGATAGTAAAAATTAGGTTTATAAAAGTTAAATCACAGCGCAGTGTTACCTGCGCTATATTAATTTCACGGCAGTTATTCTACCAGTTCACTTACAATAACTGGGTTATTGTGTAGTGTTTTATGCACTGGGCATTTGTCGGCTATTTCGAGTAAACGCTGACGCTCAGGCTCTGTTAAGTCGCCACGTAAGGTGATTTTACGGGTAATGGCTTCAAGGTTACCGGTTTGCTCACAATCGTCGCAATCTTTGTTGTAATCGCGAGTGTGATCAAGTTCTACTTTAACATGCTCCAGTGGTAAGTTTTTACGTGTAGCGTACATACGTAGTGTCATGGCCGTACAGGCACCAAGCCCCGCTAATAAGTGATGATACGGATCGGGGCCTAAGTTTTTACCGCCTACTTTTATTGGCTCATCTGCAAGCCAAGTATGATCTTTTGTACTTACGTGCTGAGTAAATACATGGTCTTTTTCTTCAACAAGTACATTACCACCCGTTAAACTTGCCGTGTATTTAGTTTTGTCGTACTTAACATAACGGTTTGCCCACGTTGCAATTATTTGTGCAGCGTAGTCGGCATCATTTTTATTTGTTAAAAGGTGATCGGCGTTATCTAGGCTAATAAAGCTTTTAGGATGCTTAGCTGATGCATAAATTTTTTCAGCTTCACTAATATTTACAGTCGCATCAATAGGGGAGTGCATTACTAATAATGCGCGCTTAAGTTTACTTATGTGGCTTTTATCGTACTTGGCTATATCGTCAATAAATTGCTTTTTAATGGTAAATTCACGACCAGCTAAGTTAACTTTAGCTTCACCTGCTGCGTTAATTTCATCAAGGTGTGCTTCAAAGTTATGCGCTACGTGCTGCGCATCTGACGGTGCGCCAATGGTTGTAATAGCCGATACTTCAGGAATATGCTCAGCAGCAGCAAGTACCGCAGCCCCGCCTAAACTGTGGCCAATGAGTAGTTGCGGCGGAGCAAAATGCTCACGTAAATGATTTGCCGCAGATACTAAATCTTGAATGTTTGATGAAAAGTTACTGTTAGCAAAGTCGCCATCACTATTACCTAAACCGGTAAAGTCGAAACGTAGTACGGCGATACCTTGTTGTGTGAGTGCACGGCTAATCCGTGTAGCTGCTGCAATGTCTTTACCGCATGTAAAGCAGTGTGCAAATAGCGCGTAAAACTTAACGTCACCAGAGGGAAGTTCAAGTTGGCCGGCAAGTTCTAAATCGCCGCTTTTAAAAGATACTTTTTGTCGCATGGGGAGCCTTATTTACACAAATAAAATATATTCTAATAATAGACCAGAGATAGTTACTAAACCTTGCAAATTCAACGTTTTTTTATAAGTTGATCTTGATCAAGCAAAGTGACGGTGACTATGTTTTGCGGACATATGTCCTTATGTTTTTGAGGTCATTTGTCTATCCTCACATAGCGCTATAATGAAGTCTTTGCTACTTTATATAAGTAATTTAGCACTATTAAAAGCAACTCACTTCACACAACCTATTCACTGGAACGTACAATGCAATTACCTACTGTTGATTATAAAGCTCCCGATGCGGCTGCACAATTTGTTGAATCGTTAAGAAATACTGGATTTGGCGTTTTAAAAAACCACCCAATCCCACAGTCTTTAGTTGAGTCTATTTACAAAAATTGGCAAGACTTTTTTAACTCAGAGCAAAAGCACGACTTTTTATTCTCTAAAGAAACTCAAGACGGTTACTTTCCGCCTTCAGTATCAGAAGTAGCGAAAGGCTTTACAATAAAAGACATTAAAGAGTACTTTCATGTGTACCCTAAAGGTCGCGTTCCTGCCCAGCTTGAGGCTGATGTACGTGAATACTACCGTTTAGCAAGTGAATTTGCTGGCACATTATTAAGCTGGGTTCAGGCTGAAGCACCAGCTGATGTGCGTGCTAAGTTTTCAATTGATTTAAAAGACATGATTGCCGATTCTGAGCAAACATTGTTACGTATCCTACATTATCCACCTATGACGGGTGATGAAGAGCCTGGTGCTATTCGCGCAGCAGCCCATGGCGATATTAATTTATTGACTGTATTACCTGCTTCTAATGAGCCAGGTTTACAAGTTCAAAAAACAGATGGCGGTTGGTTAGACGTGCCATGTGATTTTGGCAGCTTAATTATTAATATCGGCGACATGCTACAAGAAGCGTCGGGCGGGTATTTCCCATCGACAATTCACCGTGTAATTAACCCAACGGGTAAAGCATCTACTAAATCGCGTATTTCATTACCGTTATTTTTACACCCGCATCCAGATGTTGTGCTTTCAGAGCGCTACACGGCAGATAGCTACTTGCAAGAACGTTTGCGTGAGTTAGGTGTTAAGTAACTCTAATACTTAGAGTAATTAAGTATAAACAAAAAACGGCCTATGGCCGTTTTTTGCATTTTTAAGCAACTTGATCACAGGTTTAATTTTAATAAACTATGCTCAATTGCCTGCAACGTAAATAATGGCATGCATTCTTAGCTACTACAGGTATAATGCGCGCAACTGGCTAATGTAGCCTTATTTAAAAGAGAGTTTATATGAGTTTTGAAGGTTTAGGTTTATCACAGTCTTTGGTTAATGCGGTTTTAGAAAAGGGCTATGAAACGCCAACGCCGATTCAGGCTCAAGCAATTCCTGCAATTATTGAACGCCGTGACGTTATGGCAGCAGCGCAAACAGGTACAGGTAAAACAGCGGGTTTTACATTACCACTTATTGAGCGCTTGTCGTCGGGTCCTAAAGCTAAAAGCAATCACGTACGTGCGCTTATTTTAACGCCTACACGTGAACTTGCTTTGCAAGTAAGCGAAAACGTTGAAGAGTACGCTAAGCATTCTGATGTGAGCTCATTTGTAGTTTACGGTGGCGTTAAAATTAACCCACAAATGCAGCGTCTTCGTAAAGGTGTTGATATTTTAGTAGCAACGCCGGGTCGTTTAATCGACTTACATAATCAAAATGCAGTTAAATTTGATAGCGTTGAAGTGCTTGTACTCGATGAAGCTGACCGCATGTTAGACATGGGCTTTATTCACGACATTAAACGCTTAATTGCTAAAATGCCTGCTAAACGTCAAAACTTGATGTTTTCGGCTACATTTTCAGATGAAATTCGAGCATTAGCTAAAGGGTTAATTAATGACCCAGTTGAAATTTCAGTTGCTGCAAAAAATACCACTGCAAAAAGTGTTACTCAGTGCGTTTACGCGGTAGATAAAACACGTAAAACAGCATTGCTAAGCCACTTAATTCGCACTAACGATTGGCAACAAGTATTAGTGTTTAGCCGTACAAAGCACGGTGCTAACCGCTTAGTTAAACAACTTGAACGCGATGACATTGTAGGCGCGGCTATCCATGGTAATAAATCACAAGGCGCACGTGTTAAAGCACTTGATGGTTTTAAAAGTGGTGAAGTACGCGTATTAGTAGCAACAGACATTGTTGCACGTGGTTTAGACATTGTTGAATTACCGCATGTTGTTAACTACGACTTACCAAACGTATATGAAGATTATGTTCATCGTATTGGCCGTACAGGCCGTGCTGGTGCGTCGGGTCATGCGATTTCGTTTGTAACGGTTGATGATGCTGTTGATTTATACGGTATTGAACGCTTTATTGGTGAGCTTATTCCACGTGCTGAGGAAGACGGTTTTGAGCCTATTAACCCAGTAGCTGAACGCGCATTAGATGCTCGCCCACTGCCGGCTAAAAAGCCTAAGAAAAAGCAGCCTTTTAATAAGCCTAAATCTGATAGCAGCAAGCCTAACAGCAAAAAGCCGAACAATGGTGGTAATGGTACCGGCCCACGCCGTGGTGGTTCTAAAAAGCCAGCAGCTAAAACAGATGACAGCGCGCAAAACCCATGGGCAAAGCGTGAATCTGTTGGCGGTAATGGCCAACGCCGTCGTCGCACCAATAACGATTAATCATTATTAGTGATTGCACTAGCGTTTAATTAATTTAGAATTTAGTTAAAGGCAGATACAAAAAACGCGCTCCCTTCTTTAATTAAATAGAAGTAGCGCGTTTTTTATTGCCTGTAATTTGTACTTACTGTATTGCCTGCCTGATTAAATAGTTAATGCCCAAGCCTATAAATAAAGTAACACTTACGCTAAGTAGTGTGCCAAGCATGACGTACTCGGTAAGTTTTTTATCTTTACTTGCACTTAAATCGCCAAACCTAAATACCGACTTTGCGGCAAGTAAAAAGCCAAGCCCTGCAAATTGGTCAAGCAATATAAAGCTCAGCATAAGTACGCGCTCAAGCATACCTATGCTTTGCCCTGCAAGTGGTAAGCTACCAGTACTTGAAAAGTTACTTGTTAAACGCTCTAACATCATTCTTATAAATACGGCGCAGGGGCTTAAAATAATTAAATAACCGCATACCACCCACAGTATTTTGGGATCAGTGAGCATATTTTTAATTGCAGCCATAAAGCTACTGTTATCAGTTAGCCAAATACTGAGCGCAATAATAACGAGTATGTGCGCTATTTGATCTAGTAAAAAAGGCACCACGCCTTTATTAGAATACGATTTAGCTATATCAATAAAGTAATGGCTCAACATAATGCTCGCCGTGGCAATTAAAACACTGCTTAGTTGCTGCCACCCGAATATGTATTCCCACACGGTAATAATGAGTGCACTTGTTACACCATGCACTAGTACATGAAAATAAAGCTTACTGGCTTTATAGTGACGGGTATTTCTGTCGTTTACCCAACTCATAGGTTGCCAGTAAAAATCAGCGAGTAAGTGGCCAATAATAAGCGCGACCAGTAAAAGTGAAAACGCCATTATTCACCTCCTTTAATTATATTTTTTATAACGTGTTGTGAGTGTTTAATAAAGCGTTCTATAAGTTGGTAGTGCGCTAAATTTAGTAGTTTGGTTACGTTTTCGCGACTTGTTTTAAGCTCTTTAGCCAGTGCCGCGTGGCTGTTGTCTGGTGATGTTAAATAGACATACAGGGCATTTGCTTGTTTTTGTGTGATTTTAGTGAGCAATACGTCGGCAAAGGCTAAATTAAGATTTAAGCTTTCATCGAGCTGCTGCTCGTTAATATTAAAAACAAAGCGTTGACTGCCTATTTTATCAAGGCCTTGTCCCGAAAGAGTGAAAGCTGAACCCGTTGCTGTTTTTATATCGCTGCGTGGGTTATCTATTTGCCCAAGCGCCAAGCTTTGTCGTAGTTCATAACCTGACGATTTAAGGTGTAAATATACAAGTATGGCATTTTTAAAAAGGAGCTCAGGATTGTTAACTTGTAACTGAAAGGCATCGCCTCGGTATATATTCCAAAGGGTTTGCTCACCCGAAATATTTCGCAAACTTTGCTCTAGTTGATAAAGCATGGCATCGTATTGCTGCTTAGGGATTGTTTGCGATTTAATAATATCGCCGCTGATCACACCAATCATAAAAATCTCAAAATGGTTACTTTTTAATATGTAACCAATATTGGTTACATAAGGGTATGTAACTAATTTAGGTTACTTAAATATAAATTGCAAGGTACACTTATTTTATAACATTACTTTTATTGCTATTAATCCTCACTAGGACACTAAATGACTTTACAAAACGAGCAGCAAAGCACGAAACCACGGGTCGGTATTTTTGTTGATGTGCAAAATATTTATTACACGTGCCGTGAGAGTTACGGGAAAAATTTTGACTACAATGCGTTTTGGCGAATGATGGAGGCGCAATACAATATTGAGTGTGCTTTTGCGTATGCTATTTATCGAGGAGATGAAAAGCAAAATCAGTTTCAAAATATTTTGCGTGCGATTGGTTTTGAGGTAAAGCTAAAGCCATTTATTCAACGCCGTGATGGCAGTGCAAAAGGTGACTGGGATGTAGGCATAACAATAGACATGTTAGAGCAGGGTAAAAACCTTGATAAAGTTATTTTGCTCTCTGGCGATGGTGACTTTGCTTTGTTACTTGGGCATTTAAAAAATCAATATAATGTACCGTGCGATGTATACGGTGCTGACCGGTTAACTGCTGAGGTATTAAAACAAAGCGCAGAGCAATTTCATTTAATTGATAATACTTTGCTACTTTAACAGTAAAAAATAGTTAAAAAAGTGCAAGCTAAGTGCCTGCAACATGAGAGATTTTAATACAAAGCCGTAATAGATGAATTAAGCCTTATATAGGCTTTTTTTATTACTGTAATCAATTGGGTTTGCTAAATGATTATGGTAATTTTAAAGCATAACGAGTTACCAAGGACTTACATGCTTCATTACAGCAACATGCCACTAGATAGAGGCTCAAATTTTCGTAAAGACCCATCGTGGCTTAAAGCGCAAATGTCGGCGCAAAGTAAATGGGTTTTAGTTAAAAATAATCAAACCCTATTTATTAAAGATACCCCTAAAGTAAGCTATTTAACGTATCAACAAGTGGCACATTTAGATTTAACGAGTGCTATTTTTGTTGGTTTAAACAATGCTAAACATGGTGTGTTTGCATTGGATGTTTCTGATCTGGATGAAAGCGTACTTTCGCCTTTAATAGAGGGCGCTCAGTTTTTTGATATTCGCCAATATGGGCCTCAAGTAACCATTAAATATGCCTCAATAGCAGCCCTTGCGAGAGGGCTATGTTATTGGCATGCCACGCACCGTTTTTGTGGGCGCTGCGGTAGTAAAAACCGTTCAGTGGAAGCCGGGCACTCTAGAGTGTGTGAAAACGAAAACTGTAAGCATCCTACATTCCCGCGCACCGATCCTGCGGTAATTATGGTCGTTACTAAAGTCTTTGCTGACGGAGTAGAACGCTGTTTATTAGGTCGCCAAGCTGCGTGGCCCACTGGTATGTATTCGTCGCTTGCTGGATTTGTAGACCCAGGGGAGACACTGGAACAAGCTGTTGCGCGTGAAGTTAAAGAAGAGGCAGGCATAGAAGTTGATAACGTACGTTATGTTGCATCTCAGCCATGGCCGTTCCCATCGTCAATTATGCTTGGCTTTTTTGCACAGGCGACATCTGAGCAAATTAACGTAGATAAAGAAGAGCTAGACGATGCAAAATGGTTTAGTCGTGAAGACTTAGAGCAATTTGGTAATTGGCACGAAGAAGGCGAGCATTTAAAGCTGCCTAGAACCGATTCTATCTCTCGTTATTTAATTGAGCATTGGCGCACAAACCCTTAAGGATTAACAATGTCGAGTAAAAGTAATAAAAACACTCAGCTGGTATCATCAGGGCGAAAAAAAGCCTATACACATGGCGTAGTAAACCCTGTTGTACAGCGTGCATCTACCATTGTATTTGATACTGTAGCCGATTTAAAAGAAGCAGCTAAAACCCGTGGCGATAAAACGTTATTTTATGGGCGCCGAGGAACAACAACACACTTTGCGCTACAAGAAGCGATTACAGAACTTGAAGGCGGCGAAGGGTGTGCATTGTACCCTTGTGGCGCTGCGGCGATCAGCCAAGTATTTTTATCGTTTTTAAAAACCGGTGATCATATTTTAATGGTTGATAACGTGTACGAACCAACTCGCGACTTTTGCGATAAAATTTTAGCGGGACTGGGCATTACAACAACCTATTACCCGCCAACCATTGGCGCAGGTATTAAAGATTACATTCAGCCAAATACTAAAGTGTTGTTTTTAGAATCTCCAGGTTCTATTACGATGGAAGTGCAAGATGTGCCCGCTATGGTAAAAGTAGCCAATGAGCACAACGTAATGACCATGCTTGATAATACCTACGGTAACGGTCTGCATTATCGCCCGTTAGAGCACGGTGTTGATATTAGTATTCAAGCTGCAACAAAGTATATTGTTGGCCATTCAGACGTGATGATGGGGGTGGCTGTTGCTAATAAAAAGTATTGGCCAACCTTGCGCGAAAACTCATACTTACTAGGGCAATGTACCAGTGCCGATGATGCGTATTTAGCACTTAGAGGCCTGCGTACAATGGGTGTGCGTTTAAATCAACATGAAAAAGCAGCAATAGAAGTAGCTAAATGGCTCGAGCAACATGAGCTTGTTGATCATATTCGACACCCTGCATTTGAAAGCTGCCCAGGGCATGAGTTCTTTAAACGTGACTTTGATGGCAGTAATGGGTTGTTTTCATTTGTGATGAAAACCGGCAATCAAAAAGCGATTGATGCATTTTTAGATAGCCTTGAGCATATCAAAATGGGCTTTTCGTGGGGCGGTTTTGAAAGCTTAGTAACGGCTAATTTAACTATGAAAGGGCTGCGCTCAAATACAGGTTGGGATTTAGGGCCGGTTATTCGCCTGCACATAGGCCTTGAAGATGTAGAAGATTTAATTAGCGATTTAAGCCAAGCACTTGAGGTTTATAAGCAGTATTTATAATTTATATCGCAATTTATGTTGTTACATTTAAATGTATTGTTACAAAGCTCACCACAGGTGAGCTTTTTTTTGCTGGTAATTCAAGGTGTTTACACTTAGTGTGGATAAATACACAGAAAATAAAAAGTCATTAAGGATAGTCAATGGCAACACCATTACCGATAAACGTAGGGCGATTAACGCAAATAGCGGGATTTGAGCTTGTACGTATGTTTTTAACTAAACGTGGACTTATTGCATTAGCTGCCTTTGCATTGGTGTGGCTAATAATACTGCGCTACCCAATAGGGCAGGCAGTAGGCATTGTAAGTGCGCCCGATTTTGGGCAAATAGCCCGTGATATATCAGGTTCTATTGGTTTAAGTAAATTATTGGATTGGCCTGAGGCGGAATTTGCTATGTACTGGTTAATAGCCCTTTATAGCTTTCCCGTTTTTGGTTTATTTATTTGTAGCGACCAAACGGTAGGCGATAGAGAGCGCGGCACACTAAGGTTTTTATCACTGCGCTCCACTCGCTTTGAAATACTGTTTGGCCGTTTTTTAGGGCAGCTAGGAGTATTAGCCTGCTTAGTGGGTATAACGCTTGTGGCTACACTCGCGGTATTGGGTTTTAGAGAGCCAAGTTTACTGGCTGGTGGTTTTGCCCGTGCGCTTTCTATATTTTTAATATTAGTGATTACTTTGTGCCCATTTGTAGCACTAATGACGTTAATTAATACCTTTGCTCGCTCATCGCGTTTATCTATTGTATTGGCAATTTTATATTTTGCAGCAGGCGGTATTTTAGTTGGTATATTGCAATGGCAAATACCCGCATTAGGCTTGCTTGATTATTTATTTCCGGGTGTGCAAATAGAGCTATTAGCGGGGCAAAATTTACCATTATTGAGCGCTGTGGCTATTCCCCTTGTGCAAACTGCGGTACTACTAAGCGTTGCTCAACGTATTTTTGCAAGGAGCTCACTATGAGACCATTAATTACAGCTAGCGGTTTGAGTAAATCGTATGGTGCAAAACTTGCGCTGAATAATGTGGACTTTGAAATTAACAAAGGCGCGCCAGTGGCACTTGTTGGGCCAAATGGTGCGGGTAAAACTACCTTATTTAGTTTGTTGTGCGGCTATATTGCGCCAAGTAAAGGCAGCCTTGAAATATTAGGGCATAAACCTGGTAGTGCTGCTTTATTTAATAAAGTAAGTGCATTACCGCAAGACGCGCAACTTGACCCTCGTTTTAATATAGATAAGCAACTCGCCTTTTATGCCAAGCTGCAAGGTATGGGTGCTAAGCAAAGTCAAACTGAGGCGCTACGTGTACTTGATTTAGTTGGCTTAAAAGAAATTGCAAAGCAGCGTGCGGGGGATTTATCGCACGGTATGCGCAAGCGCGTTACGATAGCGCAAGCACTTATTGGCGCACCACAAATTGTAATGCTTGATGAAGCAACTGCAGGGCTTGATCCGATTCATGCCAGAGAAGTACGTGAGCTGGTATCAGAATTAAGTGAACAGGCTACATTTATTTTAAGCTCTCACGATTTAACTGAGCTTGAGCGGCTATGCTCACAGGTACTTCATTTAGATAAAGGCGTACTAAGCGAGCATCAAACAAAAACTAATAATACCGATAAACACTTTTATACATTAATGCTAAGCGAGGCTTATCAAAATGTTGAGCAACAGCTTCAAGCAATTGCAGGTGTGAGTCGTGTGTATATGAGCCAACATAAAGAATATGTAGTTGAGTATCAGCCAACGAGCGATCCACTTGATATTGCACTACTGAATTTTTGTCATCAACAACACTGGCAGTACCGGCAGTTAGTTAATGGTCATACATTAGAGAATCAAATATTTAAACAGGAGAAAGTATAATGGGTTTACTTAGCGGACTTATGGGTAATGCAAGCGAAGTTGACGATTCTGATTTAGAAAAAATCCTCGCCAATATATTAATTGACGGCGAGCAAGTAGAAAAAGCATATAAAGTAGTACGTGATATGTTTATTTTTACTAATAAGCGCTTAATCTTAATTGATAAGCAAGGTATGACCGGTTCTAAAATGGAAATGGTGAGTATTGCTTACTCTAAAATTACCAAGTTTAGTAAAGAAAGTGCAGGCCATTTTGACTTAGATGCCGAGCTAAAAATATGGGTTGGCTCAGATCCAACACCAATTAGTAAAGAGTTTAAGTCTGGCGACAATATTAACGATGTTTACCGAATTATTAGCCAACACGCGCTTTAATAAGGTACATGTTTTAAGTAGTTGTTGACTAGATGTTGCAACTACTTTAATTCTACAGTTTACAACACTTCCTTACAATTAACTTAATAAATACAAATGGTTAGTTAAGTTTTCATTCAGTTTCCTAACGTTAGCATGTGCCTCGACTTTAGCAATACAGCTAGAGCATAAAAAGCAATGTACATAGGGAAGTCTTACAATGAAAAAATTAGCAGTTATTATTTCGAGCATTTTATTATCTAGCACTGCGGCTGCTGCAGACAGCTATAATTCAATTAGTAACCTAAGCTACAAAAATAGCGATAACAACGATACTGTTGCTGTAGATTCTATTTACTACTTATCTCCTAAAAAAACTTTAGGTCCGTACGATCAGTTTGAATACATCAATAAACAAACTAACGTATATGGTGGCTACGCTGATGACGACTTTGGCGATTTAACATCGGTTGGTGGTGAATACTTTATTAATGAATTTGTTGTTGGCGCATCTTACGAAAACTTAGACCCAGATTCAGGTTCTAACAGTGAGCTTTATAAACTGACGGGTGGTTACTTTTTCAACCCTGATTTACTTGCAAAAGTAACACTAGTTGAAAACAAAGACGGCGACGATTACGCATTATTTGATTTAGCTTATAACTACATGCTAAATAGCACAGATTACGTAGGTGTTACACTTACGTCAGACGACGATTTTGATTACCGTGCAGTTGCTGCTAAATACTTTATTGATTTACAGCAAGGTAACTACCTAACTTTTGAAGGTAAATACGAAAGCATTGATGACGCAGAAAACCAATGGGTAGCAGAAACTAACTATTACTTCTCAAAAGCAACATCTGTATTTGCTAACTACAACAAGCAAGACACTTACAGCTTTGGTGCTCAACACTTCATCAATAAAAATATTGGTGTAAAGGTGGGTTACGAAAACAACGCTGATGATTCTGATAACGATGCGTACTTTGCTAACATGCGTTTTCAGTTTTAATTAAGTCCCGTACTTAGTTAATACAAAAGTAATATCAAAAGCCCGCTAAATTTAGCGGGCTTTGTCGTTTTTAAACGTTTGAGTTTTTAACTGTAAATTATTACCAGTCGCAATTACGCCCTTTATTTTGCTCATCTAAATACTTCTTTTAAATTATAAATAGAGTCGCCATGAATGGCTAAATTGTTATTAAAGTCATTAAATGCAGTCGATGATAATAGCTATAAAATAGTAAGTATTGGAGTTGTTTTTGCTAGTAAACAATGGTTATTGGGAAAAAACAGATAAAAATATGCACTGATACAAACCTATTTTTCATTATAAATACAGAAATAGTGAATTAAATATAGTCATTATTTTGAGAAATTAGAAAAATTTAGTGAGGGGAGGTTATATTAATGAGGTTTATCGAATAATTAAGTTGTGCTCAATTTGGCGGCAACTTGTACCTTATTTGTTACTTTTAAAGTTTAAATGATGACAGACTATTGTTACGCAGATTTTGTTGATACTTATTATTTACATTCGCTCGTAATTACTTACATTTTAAGTGGCTTTAATCTAACCTCTTATTCAGTTTTTGTTCATTTTTTTGGCGTTAGGATGCGCCCCGACTTTGGCTAGACAGCTGAGGCATAAAAGTAATATTTATAGGGAATTTAAAATGAAAAAATTAGCCGTTATCATTTCGAGCATTTTATTATCAAGCGCTGCAACCACTGCAATAGCCGCAGATACTTACCAATCAATCAGCCATGTAGGATACGTGGATGTAGATGGTGATGACACACTAAGTGTTGACTCAACTTATTATTTTTCTCCAAAAGCGACGTTAGGTCCTTACGATCAATTTGAGTACATCAATAAGCAAACAAATGTTTATGGTGCATACAGTGATAATGATTTTGCAGATGTTACTAGCATTGGCGGTGAGTATTTTGTAGAAGATTTTGTATTAGGTGCACAGTACAATAATTTCGATAGTGATTTTGGCTCAAGCACGGATGTAATTGAACTTTCTGCAGGTTACTTCTTTAATCCAAACCTTTTATTAAAAGCAACGTTTGTTGATGTAGAAGATGCTGAGAATCAGTTTGTGTTTGACCTAGCATATAACCACGAATTAAATAGCACTGATTATATCGGTTTCACAGTAACAGCAGATGATGAGTTTGATTACCGTGCAGTAGCAGCTAAGTACTTTGCTGATTTACAGCAAGGTAACTACTTGACTGTTGAAGGTAAATTTGAAGATGTTGATGGTGGTTCAAGTAACTGGGAATTAGCATCTAACTACTATTTCAGCAAAGCAACATCGGTTTTTGTTACAGTTAATAAAAATGATGATTACACTCTTGGTGCTCAACACTTCTTCAACAACAATGTTGGTTTAGAAGCAGGTTACGGCAATAACTGGGATGATTCTGATTATGATGCTTACTTTGCAAATGTAAGCTTACAGTTCTAATTTAACTAAAATTAGAATATGAATAAAAAGCCCGCTCATTTGAGCGGGCTTTTTATTCAGCGCTATTTACCAGCCGCAGTTGCGGCCTTCGTTTTGTTTATCTAAATATGTTTGTAATGGTGCAAAGTAATCGAGCATTGCTGTTGCATCCATTTGCGGCTTACCTGTTACAGTTTCAAGCGCTTCTTGCCAAGGGCGAGATGAACCCATTTCAAGCATAGCGTTTAGCCTATCCCCTGCTTCTTTTGAATTATAAATAGAGCAGCGATGAATGGCTTTATCGTTACCGGCAATTTCACATAAGCTGCGATGAAACTCAAATTGTAAAATATGCGCTAAAAAGTAACGTGTATAAGGCGTATTACCCGGAACGTGGTACTTAGCACCCGGATCAAAGTCGTTTTCGCTACGTGCGATAGGCGCTTGCACTCCTTGGTATTTTTCACGTAGTTCCCACCATGCTTTATTGTAATTTTCTGGGGTTACTTCCCCTGAAAATACCTGCCAACGCCACTGATCAACCATTAAGCTAAACGGTACAAAGGCTACTTTATCAAGTGCCATTTTCATCAACAAACCGATATCTTTAGATTCGTCAGGTACTTGTTCAAGTAAGCCGATTTCTTTTAAGTAACCCGGTGTAACCGATAAGGCAATGGTGTCTCCAATGGCTTCATGAAAACCATCGTTTGCACTTTCTTGATAAAATAAAGGCTGCTTGTTATATGCGCGTTGATAAAAGTTATGACCTAATTCATGGTGAATAACAGAGAACTCTTCGCCCGTGCGCTGAATACACATTTTAATACGTAAATCGTCTTTGCTATCTATATTCCATGCAGATGCATGACATTGCACGTCTCTGTCTTTTGGTTTTACAAATAACGAGCGCTCGTAAAAGGTCTCTGGCAGTGGCTCAAATCCCATTGAGGTAAAAAAGGTTTCAGCCCCTATTACCATTTTAAGCTCGTCGTAATTATTTTGAGCTAATAACTCGGTTACATCGTAACCCGGATCGGCATTTTCTGGTGCAACAACATCGTAAATGTTACCCCATGCTTGCGCCCACATATTACCGAGTAAGTGCGCTGGTATTGGCTGATCTTGAGGTACTTTGTCGGTGCCGTACTTTTCACCTAACTTTGCGCGAACATGGCAATGTAGCGAGTTATAAAGTGGTTTAACTTGGCCCCAAATACGGTCAAGCTCAGTGGTAAAGTCATCAGCAGGCATATCGTATTTACTGCGCCACATAGCGCCCGTATCGGCATAACCAAGCTCCTTTGCACCTTCGTTGGTAAGTGCTACTTGTTGCTCGTAAAGTGGGCGCATGGGTTTTGATATTTCACGCCAGCCTTGCCATAAATCAAGTAGTTCGTTGTAATCTCGGCTGGTGGCCATTTTTGAGGTCATGTCGCCAAGGCTTAAACAGCTGCCATCTTCTTTACAGTATTTACCTTTACCATATAGCCCGCCAAGCTCTGCGACAATTTGTGAAAGCTTCGCTGTTTTATCAGCGTCTTGTGGGGCTGGAAGTGTAAGTGCTAGTTTTAGTTTATCAAGCTTACGGCGAGCATCGTAATCAAGCTCTAGTTCGTCGTATTTTGCAGCTTCATTTGCTAAACGCACGACTGTTTCGGTCATTTTACGGTTAACTTCAGCCGATAGAGCAGATGTATCGTGAGTAATAAAGTTTGCGTAAATCCACTCTGCACGGCTCGATTCTAAATAAAGTGCACTTAGTTCTTTTTCTGTGTTTGTTATAAATGTATTTGCATCTTTAGCTGTTACAGCTTTTTTAGTGTGTGGTGAATCGGTAGTGTCGATAGATACTTGCGCATCGCAGGCCGTTAAAGCAAGAGTACTTGCTACCATTAAGGCGCTCATACTTAGTTTAAATCGAAAGGGGGTCATGCTATTCCTTTAATTTATTGTTATTAAAACGTTGATAATAGCAGTGATGTTTAAAACAATAAAATGAATGCGTTAAGGCTCACGACTCGTCGTGCAATGATTGTATTTAAATTAAGATGGGTCATAATTAAGTTACTATTTTCATTCAATGTGTAAGGAATGTGCGCATGTTAATATTTATAATATTGCTGGTCGTGGTGGTGGTTATTTTTGCGGTTAAAGATATTCGCCTAAACTTGATTAGTCGTCCTACGTTTAAAATGTTCAAAAAGGTGCTTCCGCCATTATCGCAAACAGAGCGAGAGGCAATGGAAGCAGGTGATGTTTGGTGGGATGGTGAGTTATTTAGTGGTAACCCAGACTGGCAAAAACTGCACCACTTTCCAAAACCAGAGCTTAGCGATAAAGAAAACGCATTTATGGCTAACCAAGTAGAAACCTTATTGGCGATGCTTGATGATTATCAAATTGTACAAAAAGACAAAGACTTACCAAAAGAAGTGTGGGATTACCTAAAAACAGAAGGTTTTTTTGCACTGATCATTCCTGAAAAATTTGGCGGTCGTGAGTTCTCAGCAATTGCTAATTCGACGATAGTGTCAAAAATTTCGACTAAAAGCTTAACAGCCGCAGTCACTGTTATGGTGCCTAATAGCTTAGGTCCGGGCGAGTTACTTCTTCACTATGGCACTAAAGAGCAGCAAGATCGTTGGCTGCCAAGTTTAGCTAATGGTACAGATGTTCCTTGTTTTGCATTAACGGGGCCAGAGGCGGGCTCTGATGCTGGCAGCATTCCTGATTCAGGCGTTGTGTGTATGGGTGAGCACAATGGCGAGCAAGTAATGGGCCTGCGTTTAAATTGGTCAAAACGTTACATTACGCTTGCACCAGTGGCTACTGTACTCGGCTTAGCATTTAAAATGTATGATCCAGACGCTTTATTTGGTGATAAAAAAGAGCTAGGTATAACGTGTGCGCTTATACCAACCGATCATCCGGGTGTTGAAACGGGTGAGCGTCATTATCCGCTTAATATGGCCTTTATGAATGGTACCACTTACGGTAAAGATGTATTTATACCACTGGACTGGATCATTGGTGGTCAAGAGTGTGCAGGGCGTGGCTGGAGAATGCTTGTTGAGTGTTTAAGTGCAGGGCGTGGAATATCACTACCAGCATTAAGTGCAGCAACTGGGCATTTAGCTTCAAAAATGACATCGGCATATGCCATGGTACGCCAGCAGTTTGGTGTATCTATAGGGCAATTTGAAGGCGTGCAAGAGGCACTTGCGCGTATTGGTGGTTTAACTTACACACTTGAGTCGTGCAGATTAATGACCGTAGGTGCGATTGATTTAAAATTAAGTCCATCGGTTGTAACAGCGATTGCTAAATACCATATGACTGAAATGGGTCGTACAGTAATGAATGATGCAATGGATATTCATTCAGGTAAAGGAATTCAAGTAGGGCCTAATAACTATTTGGCGCATGGCTATATGGGGATTCCAGTATCAATTACAGTAGAAGGCGCGAATATTCTAACGCGTAATTTAATGATATTTGGGCAAGGTGCAACACGCTGTCATCCATTTGTTTTAAAAGAAATGGAAGCCGCTGCAATGGAAAATGACGACGCAGCACTTGAACAATTTGATGGTTTATTAATGAACCATATATTATTTGCAGCAAGTAACGCAGGCATGGCATTTGTGCATGGCTTAACACGTAGCTACTTTGCGAAAGCGCCTGTAGGTGGTGAAACGGCTATTTATTATAAACAACTGAGTAGAATGAGCCGAGGCTTAGCTATTTGTACAGACGTTGCAATGTTAATGCTTGGCGGTGAGCTTAAACGTAAAGAAATGATATCAGCGCGTTTGGGTGATGTATTAAGTCATTTGTACTTAGCATCAACTGTTTTAAAACGTTATGAAGATGAAGGGCGCCAACAAGCGGATTTACCATTTGTAAAATATGCAATTGAGAACTCATTATTTGAAATTGGCCAAGCGTTTAATGGCTTCTTTAAAAACTTTTCAAACCCGGTTGTTAATTTTATCCTTAAACGTATCGTGTTCCCGCTTGGAAACCATTACCACAGACCAAGTGATGAAATAGCACAAAGTATTTGCGAGCGTATGACTCAACCTGGTGTATTTAGAAACCGCTTAACGCATTTATGTTATGTAGATGAAAATGCAGGTACAGGGGTCATGGAAAGCGCATTTTTAGCTATGCATGATATGCAAGCGCAGTTTAAAGACTTAAAACAATGGCAGCGTAAGGGCAGTGTGCCTGCAACGCTTGATATTGAAGGTGCTATAAATTATGCGCTTGAAAATAAGTTGTTAGAGCAAACGGATGCTGATGCAATGCATCACGCTAATAAGTTACGAAAGAAAGCCATTGCAGTTGATAATTTTCAACCAGGTGAGCTGTAGCGCACTACTTTAAATACTAGGGCGTGTTGACCTTTCGTGGTTGAATTTGCAGCAGGCTGTTTGGTTTTTAGGCAAGGCAGAGCCTATGTAGTGTGGTTATTCCCCATAAATAGGCGATAACGCAGCATAAATGCCAAACATGCGCTGCCCTTTGGGTTCTTTCTAGGGACGATTAACTCTTTGTTGCTCGGTTTTTACTTAGCCCACTAGGTTACAAACCTCGCGCCGCGATTAAATCGCCCCTAGATTGAACAAATTCCAATCCACAAAGATCAACACGCCCTGCTAAAGCGAAAAAGGCCTTACAAATGTAAGGCCTTTTTATGTGTAATTCATTTCTTTTAACGAGCGTAAGGGTCGGCAACAATTTTATCTATGTACCATTTCCCCTTTTTACGAAGCATTTTTACGCTGCGCATTTCGTCAATTTTATCACCATTTAAATAGCCGGTAAAAATAAGGTTTATTTTGGCATTATCACCGTATTGCTCACGGACGCTCATATTGGTCATATCAACTTCAATGGTTACTTCATCGTATTGCATATTTACTAAGTTACGGGAAAACTGTTTAGCAGTACCGTAGGATTTCATTATGCGTGTAAGGTTGGGTGTTGCCATGGTGCTGGCTTTTTGAAGGTCTTGCTGGTTATAAAGCGCATCAAAATAAGCGGTTGCTGTGTCGCCAGGAGTGTCGCCAAGTGTTTTGGTATCGTCACCGCAGGCTGATAAAAATAAACAGAGAACCAAACTTAATAAACTCGTGATTTTTTTCATATTAACTATTATTAATTAGTTTTTTTAAAGTGTGTGGTTTATCTATGAAGATGTAAAGGTATGGCGGGCAATAAATAGAAAATTGGATAATAAATAATAAAAAAGGATGCCTAAAGCATCCTTTTAAAATTTTAGAATTACTTATTGCACTAGCTCTTGCTCACTAAACTCTTCATCAAACATTGGGCTTGATAAGTAACGCTCAGTTGCACTAGGTAGGATAACAACAATATTTTTATCTGCGTTTTCAGGTTTTTCAGCAATTCGCTTAGCTGCAACAACCGCTGCACCTGACGAAATACCGACTAAAATACCTTCTTTTTTCATTAACTGATGCGCCATTGCAATTGCATCTTCGTTAGATACAAGCTCAGCTGCATCAATTAAGTCCATATCTAAGTTACCAGGGATAAAGCCTGCACCAATGCCTTGGATTTTATGAGGGCCTGGTTTAATTTCTTCACCGGCAAGCGTTTGGCTAATGACTGGAGAGTTAGTTGGTTCAACAGCAATAGATTTAACGTTTAGACCTTTTTCTGTTTTAAGGTAACGGCTAACACCTGTAATAGTACCACCCGTACCTACACCGGCTACAAAAAAGTCTACTTTGCCGTCAAGTGCATCGTAAATTTCTGGGCCTGTTGTTTCAAAGTGAATTTTAGGATTTGCAGGGTTTTCGAATTGTTGTAATAAAATATATTTATCAGGTGCGGTTGCTTGAATTTCTTTTGCTTTTTCAATTGCGCCATTCATACCTTTAGCACCGTCGGTAAGTACTAGGTTTGCACCTAGTGCTTTTAATAGCTTGCGACGTTCAAGGCTCATAGTGTTTGGCATAGTAAGTGTTAACTTGTAACCACGAGCAGCTGCAACAAATGCAAGTGCAATACCAGTGTTACCTGATGTTGGCTCAATAAGTTCTTTACCTTCAACAAGCTGACCTGACTTTTCAGCTTCCCAAATCATTGATGCACCAATACGGCATTTGATACTAAAGCTTGGATTACGAGATTCAACTTTAGCGTATACATTCCCACCCGTAACACGATTAAGTTTTACTAGCGGCGTATTACCAATAGTTAGTGAGTTATCTTCAAAAATAGTAGACATAATGTTCCTTTGGATACAATCTGATCAACGTGCTAATAGCCTTTGCTACTAACTATACATACACTTTACTGTGAGTTTAAAAAAACTAAAGTAAAGTTTGGCTATAACATATATTTATTGGGCTTATAACCAGTCGAAATAAAAATTAATTATTAACGGTGCTTTAGTTATTGTAGGTGCGGGCTTAATTTGAGATTTAAAGAGTAAAAACTCGTTTAGTCAAAAAATGTTCAAAAGAGCTCTAGATTAAGCTGTATTTGTTCGTTATTTGTGCATATAAATGTAACTTGAATAGTTTTATCACACAATGCGTCTAAAACATGATAAAAACACGTATCTAAATTCAATTAAGCAATCACAATGAAATTAATCTTAAAATTAATTGCCGGTATTGTGGCCGGTATCCTAGTTGGACTATATGTACCTATAACTGGTGTTGAACTTTTATTCACAGTAAAAGAGCTGATTGGTCAAATTATCTCCTTTACCATTCCACTTATTATATTATTTTTTATTGCATCAGGTATTGCAGGCCTACCAAAAGGGTCTGGTCACTTACTTGGTAAAACAGTCGGGTTTGCTTATAGCTCTACAATTATTGCAGGTACGCTTGCATTTTTATTAGTAAGTGCTGTTATCCCTTTTTTAAGCGGTGGTATTACATTCGAGGCAGAAGTTGCTACAGAAATTGGCAGCTTTATTGATTTAGAAATTCCACCTTTGATGGGGGTAATGACCGCATTAGTAACTGCTTTTGTATTTGGTATAGGCATGAGCCAATTAGAGCTTGATACGCTTAAAAAGGTGTCTGATCAGGGCCGTGATGTGATTGACGGATTATTATCAAAAGTAATTATCCCTGCTTTACCATTTTACATTGCAGGTGTATTTGCCGAAATGACGGTAGCGGGTACTGTGGTAGATACACTGCGAACATTTGGCGTAGTACTAATTGCAGCGCTTGTTATGCACTGGTTATGGTTAAGCGTTTTATATATAGCGACAGGTGTACTATTGAAACGTAATCCAATCGAATTAGTTAAAAATATGCTACCAGCTTACTTTACAGCGTTAGGTACTATGTCAAGTGCAGCAACGATTCCAGTATCGCTTCAATCAAGTAAAGCAAATAACGTTAAAGAAGATGTAGCAAACTTTACCGTACCACTTTGCGCGACTATTCACTTATCTGGCTCAACTATCACTATAGTAACCTGTGCAATGGCTGTTATGTTTTTATCGCCAAGCATGGAAGTCCCTTCATTAATGGGTATGCTACCGTTTATTATGATGTTAGGTGTAGTAATGATTGCAGCACCAGGTGCTCCAGGTGGCGCAGTTATGTCGGCGCTTGGTCTATTAACAAGCATGCTTGGGTTTAATGAAGGCGCGGTTGCATTAATGATTGCACTTTATTTGGCACAAGATAGCTTTGGTACTGCGTGTAATGTAACGGGTGATGGTATCATTGCGTTATGGGTTGACAGATTTAGCGAAAAATCGTCATCTTAAACTATTAGGGCGAGGCAATAATATTAGTTATTGTTTCGCTTTATGTATGTTACTGTGGCAAATTAATTTAATTAAATTGCATGTTGTTAGGTAAGTGAGGATGTTCCATTGATTAATGTACTTTTAGTTGATGACCATGAACTTGTACGAACAGGAATAAAGCGTATTCTTGATGATGTACGAGGGTTTAAAGTAATTGGTGAAGCTAAAACTGGCGAAGAGGCTGTACAGTTTTGTCGTCAGCATGCGCCAAACATAGTATTAATGGATATGAATATGCCAGGCATGGGCGGATTAGAAGCGACTAAAAAGATTTGTCGTTACTGCCCTGATGTAAAAATTATTGTGCTTACCGTTAACTGTGAAGACCCGTTTCCGAGTAAAGTAATGCAAATTGGTGCTCATGGCTTTTTAACTAAAGGTGCTGGCTCTGACGAAATGGTGCGTGCCATTCGTTGTGTTCATGCCGGTCAGCGTTATATTGCCCCTGAAATTGCACAGCAAATAGCACTTGCGCAAGTGACAGGTCGCACAGACGAAAATCCTTTTCAGAGCTTATCTGAACGCGAACTGCAAATTATGCTTATGATCACTAAAGGTGAAAAAGCACAAAATATAGCTGAGCGTTTAAACCTAAGTTCAAAAACAGTAAATAGCTATCGCTACCGTATGTTTGAAAAGCTAAATGTAGGTGGTGATGTTGAGCTTACCCATTTAGCAATTCGTCATAAAATGATTGATATAGACGTTTCGTACTAACTATAATTTATGTCTGAATTTGATCACGTACATTTTCTCAAAACGCTATCAAGTGAGCCGGGTGTATACCGCATGCTTGATAGTGACAACCAAGTTATTTATGTTGGTAAAGCTAAGCATTTAAAAAAGCGTGTGAGCAGTTACTTTAGAAGTAACATTACCGATAGCAAAACACGCGTTTTAGTGAGTAATATTTGTGACATCGAAGTCACACTCACTAATACTGAAACAGAAGCGCTGCTGCTTGAAAATAATCTAATAAAAAAATACCAGCCTCGCTACAACATATTATTACGCGACGATAAGTCGTATCCCTATATTTTATTAACTAGCCATAAACACCCTCGTTTAGCGTTTCATCGTGGCAGTCGTAAAATTAAAGGTGAGTACTTTGGGCCTTTTCCGAGTGCGGGAGCGGTATCTGAAAGCTTGCGCTTAATGCAAAAAATATTTCCTGTTCGTCAATGTGAAGATGCTTATTACCGCGCAAGAAGTCGCCCGTGTCTGCAATATCAGCTTAAGCGTTGTTCAGCTCCGTGTGTGAATAAAGTTACGGATGATGATTACAGCGAGCAAGTTGACTATGTCCGTAAGTTTTTAACGGGTAAATCTCACGAAGTTATTGCTGATTTAATAAAAAAAATGGAAGCAGCCAGCCTACAATTAAATTTTGAACTGGCGGCAAAAGTTCGCGACCAAATAATGCTACTTCGTAAAATGCAGGAGCAACAGTCTATATCAGGTAATTTTGCTGAAATGGACGTAGTTGGTTTTGCTCATTTAAATGGTTTAAATGGTATTCATTTATTAATGATCCGCGATCACAAAGTATTGGGTAGTAAAACGTATTTTCCAAAAGTACCTAAAGATTCGAGTGAACAAGAAATATTAACTTCATTTTTAGGACAGTACTATTTAGCGCCAGGAGCAACAGGGCGTATTGCAAAAGAAATCATATTACCGTTTGAAATAGAAGAGAGCGGGGCACTCGGTGAAGCACTCACACAAATAAGTGAGCGCAAGGTAACACTTAAAGTAGTTACCCGTGGTGAGCGTGCTCAATACTTACAACTGGCTAATAAAAATGCATTAAACAGTATTGCAGTTAAGCAAAGTACCCAAGACTCTATTAATAAACGTTATGCACAATTAAAAGCAACATTGCGACTTGATGATATTACCCGAATGGAGTGTTTTGATATAAGCCACACCATGGGGGAGAACACTGTTGCAAGTTGTGTTGTATTTGACTCACAAGGCCCAAATACGAAAGAATATAGGCGCTATAATGTAACGGGTATAACCGGTGGTGATGATTATGCTGCAATGGAGTTTGCACTTAATAAGCGTTACAACAAATTAGTAGATGAAGACAAAATTCCAGACGTTATCTTTATTGATGGTGGTAAGGGGCAACTGGGGCGCGCGGAGCAGTACTTTTCTAACTGGCCACATACAAAAATGCCTTTGTTAGTAGGTGTTGCTAAAGGTACTAGCCGTAAGCCTGGCCTTGAAACACTATTGATTGACGGTGGTCGAAAAACCATTCCTATGGATTCAGATGCACCTGCGCTACATTTAATACAGCATATACGTGATGAATCTCATCGTTTTGCAATTGCAGGGCATCGTAATAAACGACAAAAACAACGTACGCAATCACTACTAGAAGAAATAAATGGAGTCGGCTCTAAGCGTCGGCAAACATTATTAAAATATTTAGGGGGCATGCAGGGAGTAAAAGCTGCTAATATAGAACAGTTAAAGAAAGTTCCTGGGATCAGCCCTGACATGGCTGAGAAGATATTTAACCATTTGCATGACAAGGGCTAGCCCTACATGCGAATATAGCAAAAAAGACATATCCAAGTAGTTATGTGGAATATTCCAAACACACTCACAACATTTAGACTTTTTCTTATCCCCGTTTTTTTGGTGATATTTTATTTGCCTTATAGCTGGGCTTTTTTTGCTGCCGCCTTTATTTTTTGGCTTGCATCAATCACCGATATACTAGACGGTTATTTAGCAAGAAAGCTTGAGCAATCAACCCCTTTTGGTGCTTTTTTAGATCCTGTTGCTGATAAAGTAATGGTATGTGCCGCACTTGTAGCGTTATCTGATCAGTACCAGTCAATGTACATGACTATACCTGCTCTTATTATAATAAGCCGTGAAATTATAATATCTGCACTTCGTGAATGGATGGCAGAGCAGGGTAAGCGTGGTAATGTCGCTGTATCAAACATGGGTAAAATTAAGACGGCTGCACAAATGTTAGCCATTATCGGTTTGATTTGGCAATATGATACATGGATGAACTATTTAAGTTTTGGACTACTGTACATTGCGACCTTTTTAACCTTGAGTTCTATGATGCAATATTTACGTGCAGCATGGGGTGAATTGACTAAAAATTAACTCTAAATGTATAATAACGCACCGTTTTAGATAAAAAACAAGCAAACAGTTCAAAACTAGCATTTTTTGTATTGACGCGTTTAATAATCTCTGTAGAATGCGTCCGTGTTGAGAGGGCATAGCCCCCGAGATAAACGAAACGGTAATTAATCAGTTACCTGAATGTTCACATAAATCATCATGTGCTAATTCAAATAACTGATAAATAAAATGCGGTACTAGCTCAGTTGGTAGAGCGCGACCTTGCCAAGGTCGAGGTCACGAGTTCGAGCCTCGTGTACCGCTCCAAGTTTATCTTAAGGTTAATACCCCGTACTGGGGCGGAATGGCAGAGTGGCCATGCACCGGATTGCAAATCCGTCTACCTCGGTTCGACTCCGGGTTCCGCCTCCATTTCAACACTCCACACGCTTTAATTAGCAAACTCGATGCCCGAGTGGTGGAATTGGTAGACACAAGGGATTTAAAATCCCTCGACTAACAAGTCGTGCCGGTTCAAGTCCGGCCTCGGGCACCACTTTGTGGTTTAATTGCATTACCAAGTGTAATTTATAAAATGGTTAATTTAGAATTAATATGATGCGGTACTAGCTCAGTTGGTAGAGCGCGACCTTGCCAAGGTCGAGGTCACGAGTTCGAGCCTCGTGTACCGCTCCATATTAGTTTTATCCACTTGCTTTAAGTAGCAAACTCGATGCCCGAGTGGTGGAATTGGTAGACACAAGGGATTTAAAATCCCTCGACTAACAAGTCGTGCCGGTTCAAGTCCGGCCTCGGGCACCACTTTAAATTGTTTAACCAAGATAATTTAAAGTTGATAAAATAGTATTTTGCGGTACTAGCTCAGTTGGTAGAGCGCGACCTTGCCAAGGTCGAGGTCACGAGTTCGAGCCTCGTGTACCGCTCCAAATTATTTGGAAACATTTAGGCGGAATGGCAGAGTGGCCATGCACCGGATTGCAAATCCGTTTACCCCGGTTCGACTCCGGGTTCCGCCTCCATATAATTTACTCCACACGCTTTAATTAGCAAACTCGATGCCCGAGTGGTGGAATTGGTAGACACAAGGGATTTAAAATCCCTCGACTAACAAGTCGTGCCGGTTCAAGTCCGGCCTCGGGCACCATCTTTACTAAAATCCTCAGATAAAATTCACTTAAATTCTAAATTGCTTCTAATTTTAAAAAATTCAAAAATTATTCTTACTTAAATTCTCTAATCTTATTTTTAATACCTACTTACCTTTAAAATCTATTTCCTTTTAATATCTTAGAGTTTCACCATCCTCAAAATAGATCACTTAATTAAGCGAATTGGTATAAGAGCACCTGTTTATAACAGAGCAAAAAATCAGAACGCTGGTTATTTAATTTTTTTGGCAATTACTCCTGCACCTAAGTTTTAACGAGGGGTGGCATTAATGAATGTAATAGAAGTGCGGTGTCTAAAATAAATTTAAGGTAGGATTATAAGGAATGCGTTAAGCACTTAGTTATACCAATTGCGAAGATTTTATAAGCGACCCTTGAGGATCGCTTATAAAGGATAAATTGTTATTGCAGTTTACTCTGAGCTTTGTAAATTGGATACTCGCTCAACAAGCCTTGAATAAGCGCAACACACATTAAAATAAGTACTATTGAAAACGGCAAAGCTGTAGTAACTACGCCCGACTGAAGCGCTTGCAATGCTTGCGAGCCACCAACCCAGAGCAATACTGCTGCAATCACGCCTTCGACTGTAGCCCAAAATATACGTTGTGGCACTGGTGCATCTATTTTACCGCCCGCAGTTATACCATCTATTACAAGCGATCCTGAATCAGACGACGTTATAAAAAACACCAAAACGAGTGCTATAGAAATAATAGAAATAAAACTAGAAAGAGGTAACTGCTCGTATACTTGAAATAAAGTCACTGAGATATCAGTTAAACCATTTTGTCCAAGTGGGCCAACTTTATCTATAACTTGTGTAATTGCCATATTTCCGAATACGCCCATCCAAACCAAACTAAGAAGCGTGGGTAGGCCAATGACGACGAGTAAAAACTCGCGTACAGTACGCCCCTTTGAAACTCGGGCAATAAACATCCCAACAAACGGCGACCATGATATCCACCATGCCCAATAAAACACAGTCCAAGAGTGCATCCAATCTTCATCGGGTCTATTGAATGGATTGCTCAAAGGTACAAAGTGCTCTACGTACGCCCCAAGGGTAAACCAAATAGCAGTAATTGCATCAGAGAAAGTAAGGGCAATAACGGCTAATAATAAAATAAATGCACAAATTAAATTAACATTGCTCAGTACTTTAACACCCCCCTCAATACCTCTAATAACTGAGAAAATTGCAATGCACGTTACTAAACCAATAACAGATATTTGAAAAGCAGTCCCGTAATCAGTGCCTAACAGATAATTTATCCCGCTGGTAGCTTGTTGAGCGCCAAGGCCTAGCGATGTAGCTAAACCAAATAAAGTAGACAGTACAGCGAGTATATCTATGATATGACCGAGCCATCCCCAGGCGCGATCACCAAATAATGGATAAAAAACCGAACGTATAGATAAAGGAAGGCCTTTATTAAATGCAAAAAAAGCCAAGCTTAATCCAACAACAGCGTAAATCGCCCATCCATGTAAACCCCAGTGGTACATGGTTGCACCCAAAGCTAAAGAGTGTGCTTGCGGTGAGTTTGGCTCAACGCCCATAGGCATATGATACCAACCAGTATAATATGCAGTTGGCTCAGCAACTCCCCAAAACAGTAAGCCAATCCCCATTCCTGCTGCAAAGAGCATTGAAAGCCATGACATGTAACCATGTTCTGGACGAGCTTTTACGCCACCCAACCGAATTTTACCTAAAGGAGAAAATGCTAAAATAACGCAAAAGATCACAAAGGCATTGGCTAGTAACATAAAGTAACTATCAAATTGATTAATTATTGCGTCTTTAGTCGAGGTTAGTGCATCACGGGTAACGGTAGGGTCAAAAACTAGGGTAAGTATTACAAATAAAACAACTAAGAAGGCGCTTATACCAAATACTGGGTTATGGATATCAAATCCCCACTTTTGTACATTATCTTGCCCAACTTGGTAATCAGTAGTGTCTATACTGTATTTTTTTGTCATGTCATCCATCGGATCTCCTTTTTATAGATAACTTAATTCATATATCCTACGTAATTAAATATAAAATAGTTTTAAAATTAATATAACTTTTATTTATAAGCAATGAGATGATTAAGCGTAGTATTTGTTATTTTAGAACTAAAAAAGCGAGCCGTAGCTCGCTGATTATTTTCTATTCCCAGGCCGCTGGGTCAACCTCTTTAGCAAGTTTAGGATGCTTACTTTTGTCAAAGGTGGGTATTAAGCCCTTTTTGCGTTGTTCGTTATAGTCTTTTGAAAGCCATACAACAACACCTGAAAGCATAAATAGCGCTATAACGTTTACAATGGCCATTAAACCCATTGATATATCTGCCAGCGTCCAAATTAAACCAAGCTCACCAACAGCACCAAACATCACCATACCTAAAACAACAAGTCTAAAGATAAACATACCTTTATTAGAGTTGTGCTCTAAAAACATTAAATTTGTTTCAGCGTAAGAGTAATTAGCCACAATAGAAGTAAAAGCAAAAAACAATATGGCAATAGCAATAAAGTAAGTACCCCAGTCGCCGACATGTTCTTGTAATGCTGCTTGTGTAAGTTCAATCCCCATAACACCAGATTCAGGTACTAATTGCTGCGATAGTAAAATAAGAGAAGCAGTCGCTGTACAAATAACAATAGTATCAATAAATACGCCTAACATTTGCACATAACCTTGTGATGCTGGGTGAGGAGGGTAAGGCGTCGCAGTAGCCGCGGCATTAGCTGCACTACCCATACCAGCTTCGTTTGAGAATAAACCACGCTTTATACCTTGGATCATCGCTTGTGTGACACCGTATCCAATAGCACCAGCACCAGCTTGTTCAATGCCAAAAGCACTTTTTATAATAAGCACTAGCACATCAGGTAGTGCAGTAAAGTTAATTGCGCATACATAAAGAGCAACCAGCAGGTAAGCTAATGCCATAAATGGCACAACCATTTCAGCAAAGCGAGAAATTGTTTTTAGGCCACCAAAAATAATAATGCCAGAACCAATAACCAAGCAAATGCCTACTATATACTTAGGTACATCAAACGCTACTTCAAATGCTGCAGCAATAGAGTTTGACTGTACTGCGTTAAATACTAAACCAAAGGCTAAAATTAAACATAACGAGAATAAAGTTCCCATCCAACGTTTGCCTAAACCGTTTTGCATATAATAAGCAGGGCCACCTCTAAAATTACCATCTGCATCTTTTGTTTTATAAGCCTGAGCTAAAGTACTCTCGGCAAAACTTGTAGCCATACCTATTAATGCAATAAGCCACATCCAGAAAATAGCACCTGGGCCACCTAGATATAAGGCAACAGCAACACCTGCCATATTACCAGTACCGACACGAGCTGCTAATGAAGTACAAAAAGCCTGAAAGGATGAAATTTCGTTATCGGCACATTTACGAGAACCAAACATAACTTTGAACATATGTGGGAATTGCACAAATTGAATAAAGCCTAGTCGAAAAGTAAAGAAGAGGCCCGCTGCTATTAATAAGTAGACGAGAACTTGCCCCCATAGAAGGGCACTTATACTATTTATTATGTCTGTCATGGATACTGCCTAAATACATGAGTTAAAAAAAGTGACCGCAACTTATCACATCAGGATAAAAGTGTTTAGTTTTAAAGTTCAAAAACAGAGTTATCAACAGGGTTTTGTGGGTAACTTGTGTTTATCGTGTGTGCTTGTTTGGGGCTTAATTTTAATTACTATTTTATGCAAATAACGCTTGCGTAAAATCCGCCGCTCCCTATAATTCGACCCCACTGAAACGGGAAACGCCGAAGCATAGCGAGGCACGAAATGCTCAGAGAGTTAAATAAAACTTCGGTTTTAAATCTTCTAAAAAGAAAGTTTAAAACAAAGTGTTGACTCGAAAAATAAAGGGTGTATTATTCGCATCCCTTGAGACGCTAAAGCGACTCAAAACGTTCTTTAACAATATAAAGCAATCATCTGTGTGGGCACTC